>NZ_JBWKKP010000038.1:0-61325 GCF_056431485.1 Streptomyces sp. NPDC045899 | reverse complement strand
CCCCCCCCCCCCCCCCCCCCCCCCCCCCCCCCCCCCCCCCCCCCCCCCCCCCCCCCCCCCCCCCCCCCCCCCCCCCCCCCCCCCCCCCCCGCCGCGTAATCTGGTGGTCTCGAGCAGAAGGAGGCCGGGAGCCGTGGATTACCTCGCCGCACTGATCCCGTCCGTGGTGATGGCCGTGGCCTTCATCGCGTTGATCGTGACGATAGTGAAGAGCCAGGGTGGTGCGAACAAGGCCAAGGAGGACGCCGCGGTGGACGCGGCGCTGGCCCGCGCCGAGGCGGACCGCCGGATCACGGGGTCCGAGGCGTCCTGACCGGCCCTCGTCCGCGACCGCACCCCGCACATCCCGAACGCCCTGGGACGCACCGCGTCCCGGGGCGTCGTCGTTTGCTGCGCGCATCTCCCGACATCCTGGACATCTCCCACTATTATTCTCGGTGTGCCCCGGCCATTGGGAGAGCTCGAAGACGCGGTCATGACGCGGGTGTGGAAGTGGAACCGCCCGGTCACCGTGCGGGAAGTCCTGGAAGACCTTCAGCGGGAACGCTCGATCGCCTACACGACGGTCATGACCGTAATGGACAACCTCCATCAGAAGGGCTGGCTCCGCAGGGAGGTCCAAGGCCGCGCCTATCGATATGCCGCCGTCTCCACGCGGGCCGCGTACTCGGCCGCACTGATGAACGAAGCGTGGTCGGCCAGTGACAACCCGGCGGCGGCCCTCGTCGCGTTCTTCGGGATGATGTCCGAAGAGCAGCGAGATGCACTGCGCGATGCGATGCGCGTGGCACAACTCGGGGAGCCGGGGGAGAGCCCCGGTGAGTCAGGGCGATGACACGGGGCGATAGCGTCCGGTCATGTCCTCCGCACTATCAAAAGTAGTCACCGTCCGCCGGGCCCGGACCAGCGATGTGCGGGCCGTGCGCCGCCTCATCGACTCCTACGTGGGCGATCGCATCCTGCTCGACAAAGCGACGGTCACGCTTTACGAGGACATCCAGGAGTTCTGGGTCGCGGAGCGGGACGAGGACGCGGAGGTCATTGGCTGCGGGGCACTCCACGTCATGTGGGAAGACCTCGCGGAGGTTCGCACTCTCGCGGTGCATCCCGCACTCAAGGGCAGTGGTGTAGGCCACCTGGTGCTCGACAAGCTGTTGCAGACGGCGCGCTGGCTCGGGGTCCGGCGCATTTTCTGCCTCACCTTCGAAGTCGACTTCTTCACCAAGCACGGCTTCGTGGAGATCGGCGAGACGCCGGTCGACGGGGATGTCTACACGGAGCTCCTCCGTTCCTATGACGAGGGCGTCGCCGAGTTCCTGGGTCTCGAACGGGTGAAGCCGAACACCCTTGGCAACAGCCGGATGCTTCTGCAACTGTGATCGCGGGCCCTATGTCCGAATCGCTCCCCTATCACATAGCTCCGGAACATCGGCTTCCCACAGGCTTCCCGCTAGTGGGATGGGTCGAACCTTCCCGGGGGGGTTTGTGTTTTTTCGGGAAAGGCGGTTTGCTATTCCCCCGTAGTGTAATTACCTGGGGGTGTGACATCAGCGGCCAAGGCCGCGCCGACCCCCGTTTTCCCTGAAAGGAACCTCATGGCACAGAAGGTTCAGGTCCTTCTTGTCGACGATCTCGACGGCGGCGAGGCGGACGAGACCGTGACGTTCGCGCTGGACGGCAAGAGCTACGAGATCGACCTCACCACCACGAACGCCGACAAGCTCCGGGACGCCCTGGAGCCCTACACCAAGAGCGGCCGTCGCACCGGTGGCCGGGCCTCGGGCGGCCGGGGCAAGGCGCGTGCGGCGTCCGGTGGCAGCCAGGACACCGCGAAGATCCGCGCGTGGGCGAAGGAGAACGGCTACGAGGTCAACGACCGCGGCCGCGTTCCGGCGACCGTGCGCGAGGCGTATGAGAAGGCCAACGGCTGAGCGCCTCACCCTTCCCCGGCTCGCCGCTGTCTGGGCAGCGGCCGGGCGCGCAGCAACCGGGCACGGTGGCACTCCGTAGCCGCCGCACCCACGAGCCGCACGAGATCGGGGGCGCCCCCATCGCCCCCGAAGCCTGTCCTCGGCAGGGTCGGCTCCACCTCGCCCCCCGGCTCGGGAGGCCGCAGCCATACGGCGGCCTCCTGCGGGCGCCACTCTCCCGGCGCCGCGGGCGGTGGCCAGGAGGAGGTGGGGCACGGAGCGGTGATCCGGCCCCCCGCGCCGAGCGCGGTCAGGTCCAGGGGAACCCCGCCCCACTCCAGCCAGTCGAGCAGTCCCGGCAGCTCGTCGGCGCTGCCCGCGGCCACCAGCAGCCGCATCCAGGGGCCCTCGATCGCGACCGGACCGGTTTCCGGTACCCGTCGCAGCATCGCGAAACCGGCCGCGGCCGGCAGCGCCAGTACGTCGAACGCCACCCCCGTGAGCAGTTCGACGGGATCGCTGCCGGTCGTCGGCCATCCCAGCTCGCGCTCGTACCACCGTGACCGGTCGGCCGGACGGCCCGTCCGGTCGGATGCCGGTGCGGCGGACGGGACCGCTGGGGTCCTGGCGGTGGAGATCATGCCCAGAGCAACTGGCTCCCTCCGTGAAGGTTACGTGCCGTAGGCGGTTGAATGCGCTGTGTGTGCGATCACGGGGGGTGCGGGGGCGGTGAGGGGGCGCAAGGTTGTTCGCCCGTAGCGGATGGAACCGGCCCGCGCGGCATGGAGTGTGAGTCCTTGCGGGTAAGACATCCCTAGTGGGAGGGGCGGTCCGCGTGTCGGGTGGAAGCCGCGTTCGCCATCGGCGTACCTGCGGTGAGCGTAGATGCCTGGCCTGCGGGAACATCGTCTCGCACCATCGGGTTGGAGCAGTTGTCGGCTGTTCGGGCAGGAGGCCAGTGGCTGTTCGCCCCGCGCGAGCGGGGGTGATCCGGACGGTTGTCGGCAGTTGGAATGAGCTGTCCCGGGTTGCGGGACTAGCATGCGGAAGGACAGGGAGGGGATCGTCCCCGATCTTTCTGACCGCTCTGAGGAGCGATTAACGATGTTCGAGAGGTTCACCGACCGCGCGCGGCGGGTTGTCGTCCTGGCTCAGGAAGAAGCCCGGATGCTCAACCACAACTACATCGGCACCGAACACATCCTCCTGGGCCTGATCCACGAGGGTGAGGGTGTCGCCGCTAAGGCCCTGGAGAGCCTCGGGATTTCGCTCGAGGCGGTCCGCCAGCAGGTGGAGGAGATCATCGGTCAGGGCCAGCAGGCCCCGTCCGGTCACATCCCCTTCACCCCCCGTGCCAAGAAGGTCCTGGAGCTGTCGCTCCGCGAGGCCCTTCAGCTCGGCCACAACTACATCGGCACGGAGCACATCCTGCTCGGCCTGATCCGCGAGGGCGAGGGCGTCGCCGCCCAGGTCCTCGTGAAGCTGGGCGCCGATCTGAACCGGGTGCGGCAGCAGGTCATCCAGCTGCTCTCCGGCTACCAGGGCAAGGAGGCCGCCACCGCCGGCGGTCCGGCGGAGGGCACGCCCTCCACCTCGCTCGTCCTGGACCAGTTCGGCCGCAATCTGACCCAGGCCGCCCGCGAATCCAAGCTCGACCCGGTCATCGGGCGCGAGAAGGAGATCGAGCGGGTCATGCAGGTGCTCTCGCGCCGCACCAAGAACAACCCGGTCCTCATCGGCGAGCCCGGTGTCGGCAAGACGGCGGTCGTCGAGGGTCTGGCCCAGGCCATCGTCAAGGGCGAGGTGCCCGAGACCCTCAAGGACAAGCACCTCTACACCCTCGACCTGGGCGCCCTGGTCGCCGGTTCCCGCTACCGCGGTGACTTCGAGGAGCGCCTGAAGAAGGTGCTCAAGGAGATCCGCACCCGCGGCGACATCATCCTGTTCATCGACGAGCTCCACACCCTGGTGGGTGCGGGTGCCGCCGAGGGCGCGATCGACGCCGCCAGCATCCTCAAGCCGATGCTGGCCCGCGGTGAGCTCCAGACCATCGGCGCGACCACGCTCGACGAGTACCGCAAGTACCTCGAGAAGGACGCGGCCCTGGAGCGGCGCTTCCAGCCCATCCAGGTCGCCGAGCCGTCGCTGCCGCACACCATCGAGATCCTCAAGGGTCTGCGGGACCGCTACGAGGCGCACCACCGCGTCTCGATCACGGACTCGGCCCTGGTCGCCGCCGCCACCCTGGCCGACCGCTACATCTCGGACCGCTTCCTGCCGGACAAGGCGATCGACCTGATCGACGAGGCCGGTTCCCGGATGCGGATCCGCCGGATGACCGCACCGCCGGACCTGCGCGAATTCGACGAGAAGATCGCCGATGTGCGCCGGGAGAAGGAGTCCGCGATCGACTCGCAGGACTTCGAGATGGCCGCGGGCCTGCGCGACAAGGAGAAGCAGCTCCTGGCCGCCAAGGCGAAGCGGGAGAAGGAGTGGAAGGCCGGCGACATGGACGTCGTCGCCGAGGTCGACGAGGAGCTGATCGCCGAGGTCCTGGCCACGGCCACGGGCATCCCGGTCTTCAAGCTCACCGAGGAGGAGTCCTCCCGGCTGCTGCGCATGGAGGACGAGCTCCACAAGCGCGTCATCGGCCAGAAGGACGCCATCAAGGCGCTCTCCCAGGCCATCCGGCGTACGCGGGCGGGGCTCAAGGACCCCAAGCGCCCCGGCGGCTCGTTCATCTTCGCGGGCCCGTCCGGTGTCGGTAAGACCGAGCTCAGCAAGACCCTCGCCGAGTTCCTCTTCGGCGACGAGGACGCGATGATCTCGCTCGATATGTCGGAGTTCAGCGAGAAGCACACCGTCTCGCGGCTCTTCGGCTCGCCGCCCGGATACGTGGGCTACGAGGAGGGCGGCCAGCTCACTGAGAAGGTGCGCCGCAAGCCGTTCTCCGTGGTCCTCTTCGACGAGGTCGAGAAGGCTCACCCGGACATCTTCAACTCGCTGCTGCAGATCCTGGAGGACGGTCGGCTGACCGACTCCCAGGGCCGGGTCGTGGACTTCAAGAACACGGTGATCATCATGACCACCAACCTCGGCACCCGGGACATCTCCAAGGGCTTCAACCTGGGCTTCGCCGCCCAGGGCGATGTGAAGACCGGCTACGAGCGGATGAAGAACAAGGTCAACGAGGAGCTGAAGCAGCACTTCCGCCCCGAGTTCCTGAACCGTGTCGATGACACCGTGGTCTTCCACCAGCTCACCGAGGAAGACATCATCCAGATCGTCGACCTCATGATCGCCAAGGTGGACGAGCGGCTCAAGGACCGCGACATGGGCATCGAGCTCAGTGGTGACGCCAAGAAGCTGCTGGCCAAGCGGGGCTACGACCCGGTCCTGGGCGCCCGGCCGCTGCGCCGGACGATCCAGCGCGAGGTCGAGGACGTGCTCTCGGAGAAGATCCTCTTCGGCGAGCTGCGTCCGGGCCACATCGTGGTCGTGGACACCGAGGGTGAGGGTGAGGAGAAGAAGTTCACCTTCCGCGGCGAGGAGAAGTCGGCGCTGCCCGACACCCCGCCGATCGAGTCCGCCACCGGTGGTGCGGGCCCGAACCTGAGCAAGGAGGCGTAAGCCCTCCCGGCGTCTCATGGCCCTGACCCAGGGCCGTGAAGGGGCCGTGACACCGTCCAGGACGGTGTCACGGCCCCTTTGCCCGTTCCGGCCCGTCATCCGGCCCGTACGGGCGGCCGCTGCCCGTACGGGCCCGCCGGGGGCCGTTTCCGGCCCGGGGTCTCAGTTGCCCGTCACGATGACCTGGACGCCCTCGGGGACCCCGGTGACCGCCGCGTTGCGGGGGCTCAGCCGCAGGGTGTGCAGCCGGGGGAAGGCGGCCAGCCAGCCCAGGTCCAGATCGTCCCCCAGGTCGTAGGAGAGCCACAGCTCGGTGAGCCGGTCGGCGACCAGGCCCCCGGTGAGCTGCTCCGGGCTGAAGGCCCCGGAGATCTGGACGCACGGGCGTCCGCCGAGTCTGTGCAGCGCGCCCAGCTCGGCCGCGTCGGACACCGGAAAGTCGAGTTCGCGTTCATCGAGATGCGCGATGATTTCCTCCGCGTAGCGGTCGGTGTCATAGCGCCGCCAGGCCCGTGCGAGCTGTGAACGCACCGCCCAGGACGTCCGGCCGCGCAGCCGGGTCAGATAGTCGATGGCGCGGTCGTCGGCTATCGAGGTGGCGGTCACGGCCAGCCGGTGGGCTTCCTCATCGGATACGCCGGTGGGATCGGGCAGCATTTCCAGTGCGATAGGGCCGATCCAGCCCAGTGCGCGCGCCGCCTCCAGAGAGGTCGGGCGGACCAGGTCCCGGGTATAGCGGTGCACCCGGGAACGCACCGTGGGGTCCAGCTCCGTCGCGTGTTCCAGACAAGCGGCCGCCAGCAGTTTGCGATGGCGGGCATGGACCGGGCGGGAGTCCTTTCGGGCGGCCAGCAGTCCTTCCAGGAGGTAAGCGCATTCATCGGGACGGGCGAGGGCGACCGACATTCTGATCACTTCTTCCCAGTCGTCCAGGTGGGCGTGGTCGATCAGGAAGTCGAAATCGTGCCGTTCCACCACCGCCCGCGCACTCAGATAGTCCTGGAAGGTGCGGTGGACGAAATCGACCGACCCCGGTGTGGGCTCGCGCAATAGTCCGGTGCGGTGGAGCAGATGCCGGTAGATCTCCTCCGGGCCGCCCTGCCGTGCGGCATGGGGAATGGCGGGGAGGTGCTGGGCGAAGGTCTCGAGTGCCACGGTCCGGTCCATTTCGGACCGTCCGTTGACCAGCATCCAGTGCGCCAGCTTCTGGAGCAGCCGGATCTTCGGTTCCTGGGGGAGGTCGATTCCGTCCGGCGGCACCATGGCGCGCTCACGGTCACGGCGTTCCAGCAGCATGGAAAGGGCCGCGTCATAGAGGGCTTTGCGGCCGCGTGGCAGATAGCCGCGGCGGTCCCGGTGCAGGGCACAGATCAGTCCGCACATCAGTGGATTGGTCGCCAGTCGCCCCAGATCACGTGTTATCCGCACCGCGTCCAGCAGCGTTTCCTCATACGAGCCCAGCCGGTCCAGATCGGTGCCGTCCTCGCGCGCCGCGGCGTGCCAGCGCTGGATGAAAGCGGTAACCCCCTCAGGGCTGAGCGGGGCCAGCTTCAGTTCCGTGAACCGTTCGGAGGCCAGCCAGTTCTCGCGGACGGCCGAGGGGCGGGAGGTCACCAGCCAGATGTTGCCCGGATAGCGCGCCGGGAGTTCGCGCAGCGCCTGCCGGAGCTGTTCGCGGTCGTCCTCGGGCGCCTCGTCGATCCCGTCCACCAGCAGCAGCCCGCGGCCCGCGGACAGCACCCGCTCGGCCCAGCCGTCGGGCTGGGCGTCGACCCGGGGGTGGCGGACGGCGGAGAGGAAGCGGTCGGGTGGCGGGAAGCCGCCCTGTCGGAACCGGCGCACCGGCAGGACGAACGGCACCCGACCGCGCAGCCGGGACAGCTGGCCGGGCAGTCGGCCGCGGGCCACGGAGACCGCGAGCCACTGCACCAGCGTGGTCTTGCCGGAGCCCGCCACGCCCCACAGCAGCACCCGGTCGCGCCCGGCGAGCGCCTGTTCCGCGGGGGCGGTGGGGCCCGCGTCGGTCTCGGTCTCCAGGCTGAGGTAGGCGGCGTCCAGCGGCCAGGTGTCGGGGGAGTGGGCCAGATCGATGCCGTAGATCGTCAGGTGGTCATGGGCGGCGATGATCGCGCGGGCGTAGACCTCCTCGAAGGCGGCGTCCGCGTCGGCCGCCCGTTCGGCCAGGCCGCGGGCGACGAACGCCGAGCGCTGGACCAGGAAGCGCAGGATCCGGTCGCAGACCGCGTACAGGACGGCGGTGTGCAGCCGGGCGGCGGCGGGCGGCAGTTCGCGTCCGGCGTCCGGGGCGGCGACCGCCAGGTGCCGGGCGAACGCCTCGGGGCCCAGCCGCACCGCCCGTACGTCGTCCATGTCGACGGTGCCGAGCGCGTGCAGACTGCGGGCGAGCGCGTCGGTGAGGGCACTTTCCCCCGCGCCGTCGCCGTCGTCCCGCGCACCGGCGGGAGCGGTGTCCCGCAGCGCCTCGGCGACCAGTGCGGCGGCGATCCGGGTGAGATCGCGCTCGGTGAGCGTCCGCCGGTCGCCCTGGAAGGAGACCAGGGCCGATATCCGGACCGGCCGGTCGGCCGGTGGCGCACCGGGCCCCCCGGCCGCGAAGAGCTGGGTGATCAGCGGTACGACGACGTCGGGCGCGAGTCGGACGCTGTTGGCTGCGGGATCCATCGGGCCCCGGTCCCCCCGTGGCGGTGTCGGCCGTTGCGAAGCCTCCAGAGTAGGCCGGGGCGGGGGTCCGGCGTGGGGGGTTCGCAGGGCGGGCGGAGGCATGGGGGGCCGGATGTGTGCGCCCACACGGGGGTTTCGGCGGGGCCGGCCACGAGGGAGCCCCGGAGACGACGAAGGCCCGGCCCCCGCCGTCCGGGGGCCGGGCCGTCGCGCCGGGACTACTTCTTGACGGTGATGCGGTCCGCGGCCGGCGGGGCCAGCGGGGAGGACGCCGAGGAGTGGGCGCCCAGGTAGGAGGTGAAGGCCTCCAGGTCGGAGGCGCCGACCAGCTTGTTCTTGCCCTCCTTGAACGCCGGGAAGCCGTCGCCGCCGCCCGCGAGGAACTCGTTCATCGCCACCCGGTAGGTCTTGGCCGGGTCGATCGGCTCACCGTTGAGCTTCACCGAGTCGGTGACGATCCGGTCCTTGCCGGACTTGGTGAGGTCCAGGGTGTAGGTGAAGCCCTTGGACACCTGGAGGATCTTCGGGTTGCTCTCGTTGGGGCCGCTGACCTGCTGCTGGAGCCCGCTGATCAGTTGGGCACCGGTCAGGTCGATCACGTTCATCATGTTGGTGAAGGGCTGCACGGTGAACGCCTCGCCGTAGGTGACGACCCCGTCCCCCTCACTGCCCGACGCCTTGTACGCCAGGTCCGAGCGGATGCCGCCGGGGTTCATCAGCGAGAGCTGCGCACCGCCCTTGTCGGCCGGGGAGAGCGCCTCCAGCTGGGCGTCGGTGATGACGTCGCCGAGCGGGGTCTCGTACGCGGTCGAACCGCGTCCGGGGATCTCCGCCGAGACGTAGCCCACCGGCTTGTCGGCGATCGGCGCGGCCAGCTTGTTCCAGCGCCCGATCAGCGAGGTCATGTCCGCGGCCTTGGGCTGCTCGCGGTTGACCACGTGGTTGGCCGAGTCGGCGCCCTTCACGGACGTCCGGACGATGTCACCGGTGCGCCGGTCGTAGGTGAGCGTGGTGTCCGTGTAGAGCCGTCCGAAGGAGGCGGCCGAGGTCACGGTGCGCGGGGTGCCGGACGGGTCCGGGACGGTGCAGGCGTACGCCTGGTGGGTGTGGCCGGTGACCAGCGCGTCCACCTTCGGGCTGAGGTGCTTGGCGATGTCCACGATCGGGCCGGAGACGCCGTTGCCCGCGCCCGGGCTGTCGCAGTCGTAGTTGTACGACGAGGAGGCGGGCATCCCGCCCTCGTGGATGAGCGCGACGATCGACTTCACGCCCTTGCGGTACAGCTCCTTGGCGTACTTGTTGACCGTCTTGACCTCGTCGTGGAACTTCAGGCCCTTGACGCCCTCGGCGGTGACGATGTCCGGGGTGCCCTCCAGGGTGACCCCGATGAAGCCGATCTTGACGCCCTTGTGCTTCCAGACCGTGTAGGGCTTCAGCAGCGGCTTGCCGGTCTTCTCGTCGGTGACGTTGGCAGCCAGGTACGGGAAGTCGGCGCCCTTGAACTTCTTGCCCTCCTCGAAGCAGCCGTCCTTGGGGTGACAGCCGCCCTTCTGCATCCGCTTGAGCTCGGCGCGGCCCTCGTCGAACTCGTGGTTGCCGACCGAGGTGACGTCCAGGTCCAGCTTGTTGAGCGCCTCGATGGTCGGCTCGTCGTGGAAGAGGCCGGACATCAGCGGGCTGGCGCCGATCATGTCGCCACCGGCCGCGGTGACCGAGTAGGGGTGGCCCGCGCGGGCCTTGCGCAGCGAGCTGGCGAGGTATTCGACCCCACCCGCGGGGACGGACCTGGTGGTGCCGTCCGCCTGGGTCTCGGTCACGGTGCCCGAGGAGCCCTGCGGCGGCTCCAGGTTGCCGTGCAGATCATTGAAGGACAGCAGCTGGACATCGACGGTGCGGTCCTGCCGGTGGCCCGGCGCCGCCGTGGTGTCGGCGCCCGCCGGGGTGTTCACGGCGGACAGGACCCCGGCCGTGGCCGCGAGGACCGCGACTCCCGTTGCCAACCGGCGGGCCGTCCCGCCCCGTTGAGGTCGTGCTGCCATGTCGTCCCCTTTTACGCGTGGTGGTCTGACCCGTGGAGCGGGCATTCGCGCAGATGTGCCCGTGGTGGTCGGTGGCCCGAAGCATACGGTCAACGCGCGTAGCGGGGCAGGGGGATGAGGTTACGAGCTGGTTGCGCAAGGGAGGACACCAGCCGGTGGTTCGCCCATTGGGAGGAAATGTCCCCTCTCGGGGAACGCCGGTGCGCGGTGGCCGAGTCGTAGGCTCGGCACCATGAATGACGTGGTGAACGAGACGGCCGGCGCCCGGCGCATCGAGGTCCTCGAGGAGCTCGCGCCCGCTGTGGTCCAGGACGTGCTGCGCCTGATCGCGGAATCCGCGCGCACCGACGGTCAGCAGGCCGTGTCCGAACAGGGGCGGCTGCAACTGCGGGGACAGCGGCCGGGGGTACGGCATCTGGTGCTGCGCGAACCGAGCGGTGAGCTGGTCGGTTACGCACAGCTGGAGGACACCGACCCGGTGGAGGCCCCGGCCGCCGAACTGGTCGTCCACCCGGGTCACCGGGGCCAGGGGCACGGCCGGGCCCTGGGGGTGACGCTGCTGAAGGAGTCCGGCAAGCGGCTGCGGGTGTGGGCGCACGGCGGCCACGCCTCCGCCCGCCACCTCGCCCAGGTGCTGGGGCTGACCCTGTTCCGCGAGCTGCGTCAGATGCGGCGGCCCCTGGGGTCGGCCGCGGAGCCGGGCATCGACGAGCCGGTGCTGCCGGACGGGATCACCGTACGGACCTTCCGGCCCGGTGAGGACGACGCCGCCTGGCTGGCGGCCAACGCGGCGGCCTTCGCCCACCACCCCGAGCAGGGCTCACTCACCCAGCGTGACCTGGACGACCGCATGGGGGAGGTGTGGTTCGACCCGCGCGGCTTCTTCCTCGCCGAACGCGAGGGCGAGATCGTCGGCTTCCACTGGACCAAGGTGCACGGCGAGGAGGGACTGGGCGAGGTCTATGTGGTGGGCGTCCGGCCGGACGCCCAGGGCGGCGGCCTCGGCCGCGCGCTGACCGCGATCGGTCTGCGGCACCTGGCGGCGGAGGGGCTGCCCACGGCGATGCTGTACGTCGACGCCGACAACGGTGCGGCCGTCTCGGTCTACGACCGGATGGGCTTCGTGACCCACGAGACGGATCTGATGTACCGCACGGAGACCTGACCCGGGCCGGACCCCGCCGCTCGGCCCGGCACGGGCCGAGCCCTCCCCGGGCGTCGGATGAGACTCGCATGCCCCGGGGCCGGGCTCCGTGAGCCCTGTGAGCCCCGGCGGGGGGAGGGCGCCCGCGCCGGGGGCGGGACGCCTGTGGGGCACCCCCGGGCCGCGGCGCGCCTCCTGCGGTCGGGAGACCCCCGTGGCGCGTGCCCCGGGAGGGACCCCGCGCGTCGGCGACGGCCGCGGGCCGGGCCCCGGGGCCGCTGCCGGGGGACGCCTGGGGGTCGGGTCGCGATTTCCTCCGCGCCATGTCTTCGTTACCGACGATTCAACCTCGGTTGCGAGCATCACGGAATGCAGTCCGCTGTACCGCATTCGTCGAACCGGAGGCTCCGTGCCGCAGTCGCACACGCGTCCGCCACGCCGTCTTCCGTCCCGGCGCGGAACAATGAGGTCATGAGCCACTCCAGCGGTCAGGCCCCGGTCCACCCGCAGCCTCAGTCCCAGCCCTCGGTCGGTTCCATCGCGGCCCACCGGCCGCACGCCGTCGCCGTTCCGCCGGTGCGGTCGCTCGACCCCGACATCGACGCCGATCCGGACACCTACGAGGAGGGCTCCGGCCCGGACGGGGAGAGCGGGGAGCTGCCCCAGGGCCGGTTCCTGGACCGCGAGCGCAGCTGGCTGGCGTTCAACGAGCGGGTGCTGGAGCTCGGCGAGGACCCTGCCACCCCGCTGCTGGAGCGGGCCAACTTCCTGGCGATCTTCGCGAGCAACCTCGACGAGTTCTTCATGGTCCGGGTCGCGGGCCTGAAGCGGCGCATCGCCACCGGGGTGGCCACCCGTTCCGCCTCCGGGCTCCAGCCCCGCGAGGTGCTGGACCAGATCTGGACCCGGTCCCGTGAGCTCATGGCCCGGCACGCCGCCTGCTACCAGCACGATGTCGCCCCGGCACTGGCCGAGGAGGGCATCCATCTGATCCGCTGGCCGGATCTCACGGAGAAGGAGCAGTCCCGGCTGTTCACGCTCTTCCGGCAGCAGATCTTCCCCGTGCTGACCCCGCTGGCCGTGGACCCCGCGCACCCCTTCCCGTACATCTCGGGGCTCTCGCTCAATCTGGCCGTCGTGGTGCGCAACCCGGTCAGCGGCCATGATCACTTCGCACGTGTGAAGGTTCCCCCGCTGCTCTCGCGGTTCCTGGAGGCGTCGCCGCAGCGCTATGTGCCGCTGGAGGACGTCATAGCGGCGCACCTGGAGGAGCTGTTCCCGGGGATGGAGGTGCTCGCGCACCATATGTTCCGGGTCACCCGCAACGAGGACCTGGAGGTCGAGGAGGACGACGCGGAGAACCTGCTCCAGGCGCTGGAGAAGGAGCTGCTGCGCCGCCGCTTCGGTCCCCCGGTGCGGCTGGAGGTCGAGGAGTCCATCGACCCGTACGTGCTGGACCTGCTGGTGCGCGAGCTGAAGATCTCCGACGCGGAGGTCTATCCGCTGCCCGGTCCGCTCGACCTCACCGCGCTCTTCGGCATAGCGGCGCTGGACCGGCTGGAGCTGAAGTACCCCAAGTTCGTGGCGGGCACCCACCGGGACCTGGCCGAGGTCGAATCGGCGTCGGCGCCCGACATCTTCGCCGCGCTGCGCGAGCGGGACGTGCTGCTGCACCACCCGTACGACTCCTTCTCCACCTCCGTCCAGGCGTTCCTGGAACAGGCCGCGGCCGATCCGGACGTCCTCGCGATCAAGCAGACGCTCTACCGCACCTCCGGCAAGTCGCCGATCGTCGACGCGCTGATCGACGCGGCCGAGTCCGGCAAGCAGGTGCTGGTGCTGGTCGAGATCAAGGCCCGGTTCGACGAGCAGGCCAACATCAAGTGGGCCCGCAAGCTGGAGGAGGCGGGCTGCCACGTCGTCTACGGCCTGGTGGGGCTGAAGACCCACTGCAAGCTGTCGCTGGTGGTCCGTCAGGAGGGCGACACCCTGCGCCGCTACTCCCACGTCGGCACCGGCAACTACCACCCCAAGACGGCGCGGCTGTACGAGGACCTGGGGCTGCTCACGGCCGACGCCAAGGTGGGCGCCGATCTGTCCGACCTGTTCAACCGGTTGAGCGGCTACTCCCGCCGGGAGACCTACCGGCGGCTGCTGGTCGCCCCCAAGTCGCTGCGCGACGGGCTGATCACCCGTATCAACAAGGAGGTCACCCACCACCGGGCGGGCCGTCCCGCCTCCGTGCGGATCAAGGTCAACTCGATGGTGGACGAGGCCGTGATCGACGCCCTGTACCGGGCCGCGCGGGCCGGGGTGCCGGTCGACGTCTGGGTACGCGGGATCTGCGCGCTGCGGCCCGGTGTGCCGGGGCTCTCGGAGAACATCCGGGTCCGCTCCGTCCTGGGGCGCTTCCTGGAGCATTCACGGGTATTCGCGTTCGGGAACGGCGGAGAGCCGGAGGTGTGGCTCGGCAGCGCCGACATGATGCACCGCAATCTGGACCGCCGGATAGAGGCGCTGGTGCGCGTCACCGACCCCGCCCACCGGGCGTCGCTCAACCGTCTGCTGGAGAGCGGGATGTCCGACTCCACCGCCTCCTGGCATCTGGGCCCGGACGGCGAGTGGACCCGGCACGCCGTGGACGCGGATGGACATCCGCTGCGGAACGTACAGGAAATGCTCATAGACGCCCGGAGGCGACGGCGTGGTTCAACGACATGACCTGCCGCTGTTCGGGATGACGGGTGCCGGACAGTCGCCCGGCGGCCCGGAAGGCTCAGCGCCCCCCGGACGGCCCGCGGCACCAGGGGGGCCAGGGGGGTACGAGACGGCGGAGCGCGTCGCGGCGCCGGGCCCGGACCCGCACCCCGTTCCGGCCGCGCCCCCGCCCACGGCCGGGGAGGTGCTCGCGTCCTATCTGAACGCGCAGGCCGGGGACTTCCTGCGGAGTCTGCGGATGCACCGGGAGAGCGGTTCCGACGTCGAGGCAGCTGCGGAGGCCGCCCGGCAGCTGCGCCGGGCCGCCCGCCGGATCAGCGGCGCGCTGTCCGTCTACCGTCCGCTCACCGACATCGTCTGGTCCGATGAGCTCCGCGCCGAGCTGGCCTGGCTGTCCGGCTCGCTGGCCCTGGAGCACGCGTACACCGAGCGGCTGTCCCGGCTCCGTGGCGCGCTCCAGCGCCTCTCGGGCGCCGGCGGTCCGCCGGACCGGCCCCCGGCGGAGGCGCGGGCGCAGGCAGCGGCGGCGACGGCGGCATCGGGGACGGTGGGCGCGGTGGGGGCGGCATCCACCGGGAGCACGGCCGCTGCCGCCCGGCCCGCACGGGCCGCCCGCCGTACGGTCTCCCTCGCCACCGGCGGCCCGGACATGGCGCCGCCCGCCCCGCGCGGCGGCCCGGCGGACGGTACGGCCCCGGCGGAGACGGCCGGAGAGACTTCCCCACACACCACCGACGCACCGGGTGCCACAGGCGCACCGGCCACCGCCCCCCAGCGGGCCGGTGGCGGCGCGGACGGGGGCCGCGGCGCCGGGCTGACCGTGGGGGCGGCCCGCGCCGGGGCCCTGCTGGAGCGCCAGCTCACGCTGGCCCGGACCCGGGCCCACACCGCCGCCCTCCAGGCGCTCGGCTCCTCCCGCTTCCACGCGGTCGCCGACACCGTGGCGCTGCTCGCCTCCGAGGTCCCACTGGAGGAGTCCGCCGCCGCGCACCCCGCCGAGCAGACGCTGACCCCGCTGGCCGAACTGGCGCACCGGCGGCTGGCCGAGGCCGTCGAGGCGCTGCCGCTGGGCCGCGCCGGACATCCGTACAACGCCGAGGCCCTGGTCCACGGGCTCGCCGCGACCCCCGCCGCGGACGCCCCGCCCGCCAGCGAACAGCAGGACGCGCCCTGGCACCAGGTGCGCCGGCTGCTGCGGATGCGCCGCTACGCGCTGGAGGTGCTGGAGATGGCGGAGCCGCCGCGGGTGGCGCCATGGGTGACCGGGGCGCCGGACGAGGAGCCCTGGACGGCCGGAGGCGCGGCCGGGCCGGTGAACGCTCCGGCGGAGCTCCCGCCGTCCGTACGGCTGCTGGCCGCCGCGCGGGCGCTGGAGCGCCACCGGGACGCGTCCGAGGCGGCCGCCGCCGCGGCGGCCGCGGCCCGCACCCCGCGGATCGCCCCGGCCACGGCGTACGCGCTCGGGGTGCTGCACGCCGATCAGCGGCATGAGGTGGAGGCGGCCCGGTTCGCCTTCGGCCGGATCTGGCGGCACATGGCGGCCGGGCCGGCCTGAGGACCACGCGCGGCCGAGGCGCGGAAGGACACCGGAGGACACGAACGGAGACCGGGGAGGCGGGATGCGGATGACGCGGCGGAATGACCGGGGCCCGGCCGGGGGCGGCGCGGGGCCGCCCACCGCACCCGTCCTCGCGGCGGGCTGTGTGCTGTGGCGGCGGGCCCCGCACGGCGGGCGGCTGGAGGTCGCCCTGGTCCATCGACCCCGCTATGACGACTGGTCGCATCCGAAAGGCAAGCTCAAGCGCGGTGAGGACGCGCTGTGCGGCGCGGTGCGGGAGGTCGCGGAGGAGACCGGGATGGGCTGTGCCCCGGGCGCCCCGCTGCCCACCCTCCGCTACGTGGCCAAGGGCCGTCCCAAGGAGGTCCGCTACTGGGCGGCGGAGGCCGTCCACGACGAGCCCTTCGTCCCCAACCGCGAGGTCGACCGGCTGGTCTGGCTGCCGCCCTCGGCGGCGCGGCTGCGGTTGACGTATGAACACGACCGCGGGCTGATCGACGCGCTGCTGGACACGGTGCCGCGGTCGTGAGGCCGGGGCCGTAGGGACAGCGGCCGTCAGGGCCGGGGCGCCAGCGCGTCCCAGCGGACCGTGAGCTCGCCCTGCCGCCAGCGCCGGGGCCCGTCCACCAGCGGCCAGCCCGCGGCGCGGAGCGTCTGGGCGCTGCGTATCCAGCGCTGACGGGCGCTGAGCGACGCGTACGGGGCCGCCGCCGCCCAGGCGCGGTCGAAGTCGCGCAGGAAGGTGTGCACGGGCTCGCCCGGCACATTGCGGTGGATGAGTGCCTTCGGCAGCCGTTCGGCCAGGTCGGAGGGGCGTTCCAGAGAGCCGAGCCGGGCGGCGAAGGTCACCGTGCGGGGGCCGTCCGGGGTGAGCGCGACCCAGACGTGCCGCCGTCCGATCTTGTCGCAGGTCCCCTCCACCAGCAGTCCGCCCGGGGCCAGCCGGGCGCACAGCCGCCGCCACACCTCGGTGACCTCGGCCTCCTCGTACTGCCGCAGCACATTGGCGGCCCGGATGAGCGAGGGCCGGGCGCCGTCCGGCAGCGGTACCTCGAAGCCGCCGTGGGCGAAGGCCAGCCCCTCGCGTTCGTACGGCCGCGCTGCGGCCACCCGGGCCGGGTCGATCTCCACCCCGACCACCCGGGCGCCGGGCCGGACCGTGCGCAGCCGGGTGAGCAGCTCGACCGCGGTCCAGGGCGCGGCCCCGTAGCCGAGGTCGACCGCGACGGGAGCCTCGGCGCGGCGCAGCACGGGGGCGTGGGCGGCGGCGATCCAGCGGTCCATGCGGCGCAGCCGGTTCGGGTTGGTGGTCCCACGGGTCGCCGAACCGATGGGGCGGGTCGGTGGCGGTACGCGGGCGGGCATGGCCAGAGCTTATGGGGTGACCCGGGAGCGGCGGCCGTCCGGCCGCACGGTCACGCGGCGCGTCCGTCCCACGCCTGGAACGTCACGCTTTGGCAAAGCGGAAATGGGAACGAGGCATTCCGGTGTTGAGGGTTCGGAGGGGCACCTCGCCCCCGGGTAGGAGGTATCGCGCGGTGAGCCAGCACGCGTCCCGCCTCGGCGGTCTGCGAGGCCGATCCCCAGTGCCGTTCGGCGGCCATCCGCACGCGCGCTTCCGGCGCGTACTGCGGCGGCCCCGGCGGATCGCGATGCTCAGCGTGCACACCTCGCCCCTGCACCAGCCCGGGACCGGCGACGCGGGCGGGATGAACGTCTACATCGTCGAGCTGGCCCGGCGGCTGGCCGCCCTCGACATCGAGGTGGAGATCTTCACCCGGGCCACCACCGGCGGGCTGGAGCCCTCCGTCGAGCTCACACCCGGGGTGCTGGTGCGGCACGTGGCCGCGGGCCCGTACGAGGGGCTGGCCAAGGAGGACCTCCCGGCGCAGCTGTGCGCGTTCACCCACGGGGTGATGCAGCAGTGGGCGGGCCACCGCCCCGGCTACTACGACCTGGTCCACTCGCACTACTGGCTCTCCGGACACGTCGGCTGGCTGGCCGCCGAGCGCTGGGGCGTCCCTCTGGTACACGCCATGCACACCATGGCCAAGGTCAAGAACGCCTCCCTCGCGGCCGGTGACACCCCCGAACCCGCGGCCCGCGTCATCGGCGAGCAGCAGATCGTCAGCGCCGCCGACCGGCTGATCGCCAACACCGCCGAGGAGGCGGACGAGCTGGTGCGCCACTACGAGGCGGCGCGCGAGCGGCTGGCGATCGTGCACCCCGGGGTCAACCTGGAGCGCTTCCGCCCGGCGGACGGCCGGGCGGCCGCCCGCGCCCGCCTCGGACTGCCGCCCGACGCGCTGATACCGCTCTTCGCCGGGCGGATACAGCCGCTGAAGGCCCCCGACATCCTGCTGCACGCGGTGGCCCGCCTCCTGGAGGAGGACCCCTCGCTGCGCGAGCGGATGGTGGTGCCGGTGGTCGGCGGGCCGAGCGGCAGCGGGCTCACCAAACCGGAGCGGCTGCACAAACTGGCGGCGCGGCTGGGGATCTGCGATGTGGTGCGGTTCCAGCCGCCGGTCGCCCAGGACGAGCTGGCCGACTGGTACCGGGCGGCCTCGGTACTGGTCATGCCGTCGTACAGCGAGTCGTTCGGACTGGTGGCGGTCGAGGCGCAGGCGTGCGGCACCCCGGTGGTGGCCGCCTCGGTGGGCGGGCTGCCGGTGGCCGTGCGCGACGGCGTCAGCGGCACCCTGGTCGACGGTCATGACCCGGCCGACTACGCCCGCGCGCTGCGGCCGTTCGCGGACGAGGCGGGACGTGCGGACCGGATGGGCGCGGCCGCGGCCCGGCACGCGCGGTCCTTCGGCTGGGACACGGCCGCCGCCGCGACCGCGGAGGTCTACATGGAGGCGATGCGCGAACGGCGTCGCCTACGATCGGCCCATGGGTGACGCCAACACCAACGCCGACGGCGCCGCGAGCGCCGGGACCGTGATCGAGCGGACGCTGCGCGACGCCGAGCTGGAGTGGGAGAGTCCGTCCGAGGGGACGTACGTCGTCACGCTCCCGGGCACCCGCAAGCTGTCGACCACCTGCTCGCTCCGGGTCGGCAAACACTCCCTCTCGATCAACGCCTTCGTCATCCGGCACCCGGACGAGAACCACGATGCCGTCCACCGCTGGCTGCTGGAGCGCAACACCCGTCTGTACGGCGTGAGTTACGCCATCGACTCGATGGGCGACATCTATCTGGTCGGACGGCTGCCGCTGGCCGCCGTCACCCCCGACGAGCTGGACCGGCTGCTCGGCACCGTCCTGGAGAACGCGGACGGCAGCTTCAACACCCTGCTGGAGATGGGCTTCGCCACCGCGATCCGCAAGGAGTACGCCTGGCGTACGGCGCGCGGTGAGTCCACCCGGAACCTTGAGGCGTTCGCCCATCTGACGCGCGACGCGGCGGGCTGACCCCCCACCGCTGCCACCCGCCGCGGGATTCCCCGGAAGTCGCGGTGAAGAAAACCGTTCTCCGAGGGCTCTTCATGGTGAACCGGCTCCAGCCGGGAACCATGAAGGGGAGACACAACGGTGCTCATGGACAATCCGTGGCTCACGGTGGCAACGGTCGTGACGGTGGGGGTGCTGCGGCTGATGGGGGACGTCATTCGCTGGCTTGCGGCGCGTTCGGGGGAACGGATCCGGGCGCGCATGGTGGTGGAGCTGGTACGCGGGTCGGGGCCGGGCACGGTGCTCACCGACCACCGGGCGGACGGTGCGGCGCTGACCGTCCGCCGCCCCGGGGAGGCCGAGTGCGGCCGGGGCGGTCCGGGCGGCGCCGACGCGCGGGACGGGGGCCGGGTATGAGCGGCCTGGCCGGGGAGCGCGGGCGGCCCGCCTCCGGCGAGCGGCCCGCCCTCGGCGGGACGCCCGCGTCCGACGGGGTATCGGAGTCCGACGAGGAGTTCGATGCCTTCTGCGCCCGCACCCATCGCGCGCTCATGGCCACCGCGCTGATGCGGTTCGGCGTCGACCGGCAGGGCGTCGAGGACGCCCTCCAGGAGGCGTATATCGAGGCCCTGAAGCGCTGGCCCGCGGTGCGGTCCTGCCCCTCCCCGGAGGGCTGGATCCTCACCACCATGCGGCGCAAGCTGGCACGGGACGGGAAGCGCTGGCGGTACCGCTGGAAGCCGGTCGAGCTGGTCGTCCCGGCCTCGCCCGCCGCCACCGTGGAGGAGACCTCCGAGGCGCTGGCCACGCTGCGCGCCATCACCACGCTGCCGCCACGGCAGCGCGAGGTGATCGTCATGGCCACCTCGGGCATGAGCTACCAGGAGATATCCATCGAACTCGGGATCAGCCGACGGGGCGTGGGCAGCAATCTGCACAAGGCCCGCAACCGGCTCACCCTGCTGCTGGACGTCCGGCCCGGGACCGACCGCGAGGGCGAGCGGCTGCTGAGCCTCAGCCCGCGCGACCCGCTGTGCGCGCTGCTGTCGGCCGCCACCGCGTGGCTGCTGGACGGACTGCGCGCGGAGGAGCGGGGACGCGGGGACGGTCCGCGCGACGGACGCCGCCGGGCGGAGCGGTGATCGCCGCCGCCCGGGCCCTGCTGGCGGTGGCCCTGCTCGCGGGGTTCTACGGGCTGGTCGTGGTGTTGGTGCTGCTGTGGGTGGGCTTCCTGGTCCTGGCGTTATGGGGCTCCACACAGCCGACCGCGACCACCCCGCCGACCAACGTCATCCTGCTCTGCGCGGCGTTCGCCCCGGCGATCGCCGGGATGGTGTGGGCGGTGATCCGTACCGCCCGCCCCGCCGGACCGCCCGCGGGCACGGTGTGGGTCAGCAGGCGCGGTGCACCGGAGTTATGGGCCGTGGTCGAGGAACTGGCCCTCGCGGTGGGCACCCGGCGGCCGGACCACATCCGGCTCACCACCGAGGTCAACGCCTCCGTCACCGAGGACGCCTCGTTCCTGGGCCTGGTGCCCGGCTCCCGCACCCTCTACCTCGGACTGCCCCTGCTGGCCGGGCTGCCGCCCGACCGGTTGCGCGCCGTCCTCGCCCATGAGCTGGGCCACTTCTCCCGTCGCCACAACCGTTTCGGCGCCCTCGCCCAGCGCGGTACGGCCGGACTCGAGGCCGCCCGGCAGGCGATCCGGGACGCCTCGTCCGCCAACGACCTGGTCCGGCTGTACGCGGGCGGACCGCTCGGACTGGTCGGGCTCTACGCCCGGGTCTTCCGCCGGCTCACCCGGCCGGTCCGGCGGCGGCAGGAGCTGGAGGCGGACCGCGAGGCCGCCCGGGTGGCCGGTGCGGACGCGGTGGCCGACGCGCTGCGCTCCACGGCCGTACTGGAGCGGCTGTGGCCGGAGTTCGTCGTGGAGTTCCTGGTCCCGATGCGCCGGGCGCGCGGCTGTGTCCCGGACGATCCGTTCCGGATCTTCTCGCGGATGGTCGAGGCCCCCGAACTGCGGGAGCTGAGGGCCGAGGTGCTGGACGAGGCGGTCCGGCGGCCCGCGGACCCCGACGATCCGCATCCGGATCTGGCCACCCGGCTGCGGCGGCTGCGCACCCTGCCCGCGGACCCGGACGTGGCCGCGGGCCGCGCCGACCGGCCGCCGGCTCCGGCCGCCCCGGCCGTACCCGCCCGTTACGCCGCCGAGCTGGGCCGGTCGCTGTGTCCCGGGGCGGCGGCGACGATTCCGTGGCGCGACTGGCTCGCGCTGCTGGCCGCCCAGCGCGCGACCCGGATCCTGACACCGCTGGCGGACGCGGTGCGTACGGTCGAGCGGGAGGAGGCGGACGGGGAACGGACCGGTCCGCTGACCATCCACCGGGTGCTGCGGCTGGTGGACAGCGGCCGCCGGATGCCGCTGGCCCGCGCCCTCAACGCCCGTCTCGAACCCGCCGAGTCGGCGGGGCGGGAGCCGCTGGAACCGCTGGCCGCCGCCCTGTCCGTGCTGATCGGGGCGCAGTTGGTGGCGGGCGGTACCGCGTACTGGGCGATGCACTGGACGGGACCGGGCACCCTCGTCCCGCCCGACGGCCTCGCACCCGAGACGATCCACTCCTGGGCCGAGACGGCCGTCCATATGCCCGGCCGGACCCAGCGGTTGGGACTGCACCTGGCCGCGCTGGGCGTGGCGGAACGGGCTCCGCTGCCGGACCGGGCCGAGGCGAAGGCGTCCCCGGGCGCGCCCCGGGACGAGGTGCGCAACGTCAGCATCACCCCCGGGGTGCCGGAGCCCGCGCGCCGGCGCATCGGCGCGGTGCGGGCGCTGGCGCTCACGGTGCTGCTGGGGGTGACGGGGCTGGCGTATCTGTTGTGGAGCGGCCGGGACGAACCCTCGTACTACCGGCCGCCGGTGAACAGCTGGACGCAGACGCCGGGCGCGGTGCCGACGTACGGGCTGCCGTCCGGACCGGGCCTGCCGACAGGACTCCCCACGGCGCTGCCGACGGGGCCGCTCCTGCCGACGGGGCTGCGGCCGCCGATCACGGGCCGTCCGCTGCCGTCGCCGCCACGGCCGAGTATCGACGTCGGATCGCTCCTGCCGCGCCGGACGCCGTAGCCCGCGGTCGTGGTCCGTCCATCCGTCCGTCCGTCAGCCGACGGTGTCGGCGTCCCGGGCGACCGGCGCGTCCTTCCCGGCGCCGTCCTTCACGACGTCCTTCACGACCCGCTCCGGGTCCGGTTCCAGGCTCATGGCGACGGTGTCCCGGTGGCCGTCCTCCACCGGCCGGGCGCGCAGCGTACGTCCCAGCGCCGCGTATCCGGCGGCGGCGATCAGGCCGACCACCGCGCTGGCCGTCCACAGCGTGTCCGCGCCGAAGCGGTCGATGACCGCGCCGCCGATCAGCGGTCCGGTGAGC
Source organism: Streptomyces sp. NPDC045899 (assembly GCF_056431485.1). NCBI lineage: Bacteria > Bacillati > Actinomycetota > Actinomycetes > Kitasatosporales > Streptomycetaceae > Streptomyces > Streptomyces sp. NPDC045899. Next base: position 38,829 of record NZ_JBWKKP010000038.1, on the reverse strand, counting down.
GAGGCGAGGGACCAGGACAGCACGTACATCCCCTGGTAGCGCCCGCGGCCGTGAGTGGGGGAGAGCCGGGCCACCAGGCCCATCTGGGTGGGAGAGTTGATGATCTCGCCGAGCGTCCAGACGGCGACGGCCAGTGCGTAGACGCCCACCGATCCGGCGAAGGCGGTGAGCCCGAAACCGCATCCGGTGAGCAGTGCGGAGACGATGAGCAGCGGCGCCGGATCGCGGTGTTCGATGAAGCGCGTCACCGGGATCTGCACGGCCACGATCAGCACACCGTTGGTCGCGATGGCCAGACCGAAGTCGGAGCTGGACAGCCCGTCCTCGCCCATCGCCACCGGCAGGGCCACGAAGCCCTGGAGGAAGAGACTGGCCAGCAGGTACGACAGGGCGACCACGGCCATGAACCGCCGGTCGCGCAGCACCGTGCCGAGCCCGGTCGCCCGCTCGTCCCCGGCGGACCCCTCGGCGTCCCGCTCCGGCCGGGACTCCGGCAGCCTGGCGAAGACGATGACGGCGCAGAGCAGTGTCATCACGGCGTCGGTCAGGAACAGAGTGAGATAGCCGTGCTTGGCGATCAGTCCGGCGGCCATCGCCGAGAAGGCGAAGCCGAGGTTGATCGCCCAGTAGTTGAGCGCGAAGGCCCGGACCCGGTCCCCGGGCGCCACGATGTCGGCCATCATCGCCTGCACCGCGGGCCGGGACGCGTTGCTCGTCATGCCCACCAGGCAGGCCACGACGGCGATGGCGGCCGGGTGCTCGACGAAGCCGAGCACGGCGACCGTGACCGCCGTCGAGAGCTGTGACACCAGCAGCGTGGGCCGCCGCCCCAGCCGGTCGGTCAGCACCCCGGCGACCACGGCCGACACCGCCCCGCCCAGTCCGTACAGCGCCCCCACCAGACCGGCGAAGGTCGCCGAGTAGCCGCGCTCTACAGTCAGGTACATGGCAAGGAAGGTGGCGACAAAACCTCCCAGCCGGTTCACCAGCGTGGAGACCCACAGCCACCAGAACGCCCGGGGCAGCCCCGAGACGGTCTCCTTCGCTGCCTGCCGCAGCCGGACGACGGACTTCGGCGACATCGGCGACCCCCCGCATACCCGCAATGTAAGTATCGGATCCAGCAAGCGCACCTTACCGATCTCATCGGAGCACCGCTACTGAATTCACAACCGGAACGAAATGGTCCGCCCCTCGGCCGCCTCAGACGGGTCCAGTAGGCTCGAGCGCATGGCCGACGCACCGTACAAGCTGATCCTCCTCCGCCACGGCGAGAGCGAGTGGAACGCGAAGAACCTGTTCACCGGCTGGGTGGACGTCAACCTCAATGAGAAGGGCGAGAAGGAGGCAGTCCGCGGCGGTGAGCTGCTGAAGGACGCCGGCCTGCTGCCCGACGTGGTCCACACGTCCCTCCAGAAGCGCGCCATCCGCACCGCGCAGCTCGCCCTGGAAGCGGCCGACCGCCACTGGATTCCGGTCCACCGCAGCTGGCGCCTCAACGAGCGCCACTACGGCGCGCTCCAGGGCAAGGACAAGGCCCAGACCCTCGCCGAGTACGGTGAGGAGCAGTTCATGCTCTGGCGCCGCTCCTTCGACACCCCGCCGCCCCCGCTGCCGGTCGACGCCGAGTACTCCCAGTTCTCCGACCCGCGCTACGCCACGCTCCCGCCGGAGCTGCGCCCGCAGACGGAGTGCCTGAAGGACGTCGTCGTCCGCATGCTCCCGTACTGGTTCGACGGCATCGTCCCCGACCTCCTCACCGGCCGCACCGTCCTGGTCGCCGCCCACGGCAACTCCCTGCGCGCCCTGGTCAAGCACCTCGACGGCATCTCCGACGCGGACATCGCGGGCCTGAACATCCCCACCGGCATCCCGCTCTCCTACGAGCTCGACGCCGACTTCCGCCCCCTCACCCCGGGCGGCACCTACCTCGACCCGGACGCCGCGAAGGCGGCCATCGAGGCGGTCAAGAACCAGGGCAAGAAGAAGTAAGCCTCACGATCACGCCCCCGACCTGCGCTTACGGCGCGGATCGGGGGCGTTTTCACGGCGTCTGGGCCGCTGGGTCACTGACCGGGAACGAGATCAGCCCTTGATCTCGAAGGGGGACGACTGCACGGTGCCGTTCGATCCGTGGATGGTCATCCGCATCATCATGGGCATGCCCTCGGGCACGTTCACCGTCACGCACTTGGTGTAGCCCGCGGTGTGCCCCTTGGTGCTCGCCGTGTGGCCTTCACCGGTGGTGCCCACGATGTACCGCCCGTCACCCCAGTTGTCCCGGACGCACAGCGTGTCTCCCTTGGTGCCGCCCGAGCCGGGATCGGCCTGCCACGTGACGGAACCGAGCATCCTGCTGTCCTTCCACGCGTCGATCGTGGCGTCGAGGTCGCCGACGGCGGGGCGGTCGTAGTTGAAGTCCACGGCGGCCGCCGCGGCGGGAGAAGCCGACAGGCCGACCACACCGGCAACGCTGATCGTCGTTGCCGCTGCCAGGCTGGAGAGAGCCTTCTTCAGTCGCATCAGGTGGTGCACCTTCATATCGCTTGGAGCAGACCGCCCCGCCGGAGTCGGCGGGGCGGAACTGCGGAGTGAACTTCGCGCTTCGGTGATGTCGCGGATCGCCGGAGCACCCTCCCAGTGTTGTCCCGGCCGGACCCACGGGCGATAGCACAGCGTTCACACTCCAGTTGGCTGTCCGTCCACTCCCCGGACCACGACTTTCCTCGGCGAGTGGGCCATTCCCCTTACGACGGTGTGAACTCGTACTGGAGCTCGTAGAGATGGCCCGCCTTGGCCATGACCGTGGCTTCGATGGGGCGGTCGCCGTCGCTGTAGACGACGCGCAGGGTCCGCAGCACCGGCAGGTTCCCGGTGAGGCCGAGCACGGTGTACTGCTCCTGGGTGGGGACACGTGCGGACACTTTGTCGACGCTGAGACGCGGTGGATGACCCAGCTCCGCCAGGAGGGCCGGGGTGCCGCCCTTGATCTTGCGGCGGTGCATCATCGCGGTGCCGCGGGCCAGGTCAAGCGGGTAGTAGGACGTGACGAGTTCCACGGGTTCGTCGTCCATGAGCAGCACCTGTGCCCGCATCAGGGCGGTGCCGGCGGCGGGGAGCCGCAGGGCTTCGGCGACGTCCGCGGGTGGGCGGGTCTCGGTGACGTCGAGGAGGCGGCTGCTGCCGCGCGCCTGGTGACCGGCGGCCTCGGTGATCCAGCGATAGGGTTCGCCGGGCGCGGCCGGAGCCATGTAGGAGGCGGGGCGCATGGTGCGTTGGCGGTGCTCGCGTACGGTGACGGCGGCTCCGGCGCGGCCGACCGCGAGGCCCTCGTCCTTCAGCAGTTGCAGAGCTTTCTGCACGGTGGCGTTGGATGCGGTGAAGCGTTCCTTGAGCTGGGCGGTCGAGGGCAGGTTGGTGCCGGGAGGCAGGTCGCCGCACATGATCTCGTCCCGGAGGTCGGCGGCGATCCGCTCATGCAGCGACCGGCGGTCGGACGCGTCCTGTTCAGCCTTCGGCACGGTCATCCCATCCTGAGTTCGTAGCGCAGGCGTTGGCGGTCGGCGGGCATCGTGATCAGGTCGGCCTGGATCGGCCGCTCGCTCCCGTCCAGGACGACGCGTTCCAGGCACAGGATCGGGGTGTCCTCTGCGATCCGCAGCAGGTCCCGTTCCTGCTCGTCCGCCATCCGCGCGGTGACATCCTCCTGCACCCGGAGCCCCACGTGGCCCAGTTCGGCGAGCAGACGCACGGCGCCGCCGCGGATTTTGGCCGTGCCCGCGAGTGCGGTTCCCGCGGCGATGCGGGCGGGGTAGTAGGAGTCGGTCAGCTCGCAGGGCTGGTCGTCGAGGTACATGATCCGCCGCCGCACGACGACCACGTCCCCCTGGTCCACGCCGAGAAGGCGGGCCACGACGGCCGATGCCGGGACTTCGCCCGCGTGCACGATCCGCTGTGTCCCGCGTCGGCCGCCCGCAGCCGCCTCCGCGCCCCATGTGTCGCCCTGGCCTCCCGGGGCCGCTTGCAGATAGGGCATCGAGGTGCTGATCCACGCGCCGCTGACCACTGGGCCCCTCCCTTGGTGCCTGATCGGCCTCCGCCCGCCTTGCCGCTTTACACAGTAAGCGAACTGGTGGCCACCACTGGAGACTACCTTGCCGCCTTTCGCGAAAGGCAATAAGGTGAGCCGAACTTGCAGACAGCTCTGAGGTGGTGACTCACCGTGCTTCTGACGCGGCAGCAGTTGTTCCCACGGCGCAAGCCCTCCATCCGCGCAACTCGCCTGTTCGTGGCCCACACCCTCACCGAGTGGAGCCACATCGACCGATTGGACGACATCCGGTTATGCGTATCGGAGATCGCCACGAATGCTCTCCTCCACGGCGTACCGCCCGGCCGCTTCTTCGCCGTTCACATCACGGCCGACCAGGAACAGGTGCGCATCGAGGTCCGCGACTCCGGCCCCGGCCAACCCATCGTCCAAACGCCCCGCGCGGGCGACGAGCACGGCCGTGGTCTGCTGCTCGTCGGCGAACTCTCCGACGCATGGGGAAGCATCGACCATGCGGTGGGCAAGACGGTGTGGTTCACGGTCAAGTCGGCCCCCGTGGGCGGTTATGAGAAACCTGCCGACACGAACTGATCGCCGCCGATCCGACCCGCTGCGACGAAGCCAGGCGCGCCAGAATGCTGTTGCTCGCCGACATCCAGCCGCCCAGCAAGGCGCCCCCATGAGGCCCACTCCCGCAGACCCCGCCGCCTGGAACGCCTATCTCGCCGAGGGCAACGCCACCCAGGCCCGCAAACGCGTCGCCGCCGATGTCCTCCTCCGCGACCCGGACGGCCGTGTTCTGCTGGTGAAACCCACCTACAAGCCTGGGTGGGACCTCCCCGGCGGTATGTCCGAGGCCAACGAAGCCCCCGACGAAACGGCGCGGCGTGAAATCAAGGAAGAGCTGGGGCTCGACCTCATACGGCTGCGCCCACTCGTCATCGACTGGGTACCACCCCATGGCCCCTGGGACGATCAGAGCGCCTTCATCTTCGACGGCGGAACCCTCACCCACGACCAAGCCGCATCCGTACGCCCCCATGACGACGAGCTGTCGGAGCTGCGATTCGCTTCTCCCGCGCAGGTCGCCGATGTCCTGCGAGGCCGTCTGAGGAGCAGGTTCGAAGCCGCGATCCATACGACCCGCGGAAGGCGCGCCCCGGTATCTGCGTGACGGCGTGCCCCTCGTTTAGGTGCCCAGCCAGCGCGCGTGCCCCGCCCGGCGCCGCGCCGCGTACGTCGGGTAAGGGCGAGAAACGATCTTCCGTGTATGCAACGGCCGCGCCAGGATGGCCTCATGGGGGAATCCACCGTGCGCACAGCGTTCCGTCTGACGTTCACCGACTACCACCAGGACCCGAACGACAGCGACGTCCTTCGACGAGCGGTCACTGTCCAAGCCGACCGGATCACGTTCGACGACAGTCACCTGAACCTCTGGCTCGCAGGCACCCACGTCGGAGAGTTTCCGTTGGACATCATCGAGTCCGTCTGCCCCCAGGGCGAGCCCGGCAGGAGGCGAGAGTCACCGGAAGAGCTGCGTGCTCGCTATCCGCAGATGGGCCATTCTTGGTCCCCGGAGGACGACGCTCGCCTCCTTGCGCTCTACCAGCAGGGGGAGCGTGACTTCGACACTCTCGGGAAGCAGTTCGGCCGAAAGCCCGGCGCCATCCGATCGCGGCTGGCCAAGCTCGGCTTGGAAAGCCTCGCTTGACGGGCCCCAGGCACGTCACGTGCCTGTTTCGGAAGCCCCGGTGTGCCTAGACTTCGCGGATGACCTTGGAATGGGAACAGGTAATCGTTCACTCGGTGGATCCGACGGCCCTGGGGCAGTGGTGGGCCACGGCGCTCGGCTGGGTGGTCGTTCACGCCGATGATGACGAGTTCGAGATCCGCCCGGCGCCGGATCGCACACCAGGGTTGGACTTCGTCCGGATCGAGGAGGCCAAGAAGACCAAGAGCCGGCTGCATCTGGACTTCAGGCCGGATGACCAGGCCGCCGAGGTGGCCCGGCTCGAGGCTCATGGCGCGAAGCGTGTCGACATCGGTCAGGGCGAACAGTCGTGGGTTGTCATGGAGGACCCCGAGGGCAATGAGTTCTGCATCCTTGGCCAGCGACAGCAGTAAAGCGTGCCGGCCGGCTGTCGGATATTGCCTTTAACGGCCGGCCCCGCCTCCGTATCGTCTGCAACGGTATGAGCCGTACGGGGAAGCGGGGGTCTGTGGGCAGAAGGCGTTACGTTGCCAGAGGGGTGCCGGGCGGCTACCGCATCTGGGACAACCATGGCCGTCGATGGTGGGGCGATTTCTATGAGTTGTGCCCCGACGATCTCCTGACCGAGCTCAACGGCCGGGCGGACCAGGCTCGGATCATCGCGCTGATGAAGCGCTACCGGGCGCTGAAGCGATAGGCCGGGCTCCGGCTGCCTTACGCCGTGCTCGGCGGCGACAGCACGTCGCCCGCGCCGCGGATGAAATCGCCCTCCAGGGCATTGAGTTCGTCTCTGAGCTCACGCATCAGATCCCAGAATTCGCGGCCACGACCGGGGTCTTCCCCCAAGAGCCCCGCGTAATAGACGATATTGTCCGAGATCACTTCCGCGGCGTCCTGCGCTTGCCGGGCGAGGTCCGCCATCCGGTGGGGCCCCGCCACGGCCACCAGCGCCACCGCCGCGCGCATTTCGCGGGTCGCGGTCAGGCATGCCTCCACCGCGTCATCGGTCTCATCCGCCTGAGGCTGGTGGTCCACTTCCACCGTCGCGTGATCACTTGCCCGCCCCATGGCGTCGAGGCGGGTCAGGAAGGTCGCATAGGCGTCGTTCCGGGCCTGGCGCTGCCAGTGCCGGTGTTCGGTGACCGCCTGCTGGTGGACCTGCTGTCGTGCGGCCCGGGCCGCGATCAGGGCCCCGATGGCCGTTCCCCCGACACCCGCGATGGCAGCGATGATCGCCGCGGCTCCTTGATCCACGGTGAGTACTGTGCAGGCAGGGAAGCCGTCGGCGCCAGCGCGCTCCCGCCCTTCGCCTCGTGCTTCGCAACGCCCCCCTGCGGGCATCCAGGTTGTTATCTGCCCGTGCATGGGCGAACCAGTGGTTGAGCACTAAAGTTGTCTCATTCGTGAGGAACATGGGGTCAGGGGTTCGATGCGGGGGCATCGGGACTCTGGGGGGAGGGCCTGGAGAGCATGAGTCGTCGCTCGAGCGGGTTGGTCGGGGTCTGGGCCGAGGCCCAGCGGCAGCAGCAGCGCCAGATGGAGGCGCGGGCCAGGGAGCAGCGGGAGCGGGAACGTCAGGAGCGGGCCTGGCAGCGGGAATTAGCACGCAGTCAGCGCGAGCAGAAGGCCGCCTACCGGCAGCAGCGGGAGGCCGAGGCGCGGCGGCGCACGGAGGAACTGGAGTCGCGGGTCGAGGCGTTGCGGGGGCTGCTGGTCGCCGGGTGCCGGGCACCAGCGTTCCGGGCCTCGGCGCTCACCCGCCCCGAGCGGATCGAGCCGTTCGCCCCGGGTGCCCTGGCCACGCCGGTGCCGATGCCGGATCCGAACCAGTACCCGTACCAGCCGCAGGGCGGTTGGGGGTTCGGCGCGAACCGGCGCGCCCAGGCGCAGGCGGAGGCGCGTTCCCGGTTCGAGCGGGACTGGCAGGCGGCGCAGGCCGCGGAGGCCCAGCGGCAGCGGCAGTTGGAGGCGTACCGGCAGCAGTACGAGCAGTGGGCCGACGATCAGCTGAGCGCGATACGCCGCCACAACAACGGCATCACCGAGATGACCTCGGGACTGCGCGACGGCGATTCAGGCGCCGCCGTGGAGTACTTCTCCGCCGCGCTCTACGCGTCCTCCGCCTGGCCGGAGGGGCTGCCACGCCAGGTGTCCGCGGGGTACGACTCCGGGGCCCGGCAGCTGGTCCTCGACTGGGAGCTGCCCAAGTACGACGTCGTCCCGGAGACGAAGTCCGTGCGGTACATGCCCACCGCGGACCAGGACAAGGAGACGGCCCGCCCGGCGGCCCAGCGCCGCGCGCTCTACCGGGACATGCTCGCCCAGTGCGTGCTGCTGGTACTGCGCGACCTGTTCGCGGCGGACGAGTTCGGCGCGCTGGAGTCGGTCGCGCTGAACGGGTTCGTGGATGACCACGACCCCGCGACCGGCCGGCGCGAACACATCTTCCTGGCCACCGTGATGGCCTCGCGCACCGCCTTCGACGCGCTGCACCTGGAGCAGGTCAACCCCGTCGACTGCCTGGTGGACGGGCTCCGCGGCCGGCTGTCGGCCCGCCCCGACCAGCGCGCGGCGGTACGGCCCGGCCGGGTGCCCGGTGACGTCGGCAACGGCGTCGTCACGCACGGCGGGGACGAGGAGCCGGATCTGTACGAGATGGATCCGGTCGCCTTCGAGTCGCTGGTCGCGGAGCTCTTCAGGGCCATGGGCATGCAGGCCGTCACCACCCAGCGTTCGAACGACGGCGGAGTGGACGTCGACGCGCTCGACCCGGCCCCGATCCGGGGCGGCAAGATCGTCGTGCAGGTGAAGCGCTACCGCAACACCGTGCCGCCGACCGCCGTCCGGGATCTGTACGGGACGGTCCAGGACGCCGGTGCCAACAAGGGCGTCCTGGTCACCACGTCCCGCTTCGGCCCCGGCTCGCACGCCTTCGCCCACGGCAAGCCGCTGGAGCTGGTGTCGGGCGGTGAACTGGTCGATCTGCTCCAGCGCCACGGGCTGCGCGGACGGCTCGGCGCCGGTGGCACCGCGGCCACCGCGGCCACCGCCCCACCGCCGGGACCGGCCACCGTGGCCGACGCGGGCGGTGGCGACGGGGCGGACGACAACGGTGACCACAACGTGCTCGGCATGTCCTGGGCGGGCGGGGTGGCCGTGGATGTGTGCGCACTGGTCTGCCACGGCAACCGGGTGCTGAGCGATGAACACTTCGTCTTCTTCAACAACCCCCGGACACCGGACGGTACGGTGCGCACGCTGCCCGCGGCCGCACCGGACAAGGCCGCGATCCGGGTGTCCTTCGACGCGCTGCCGGAGGGTGCCGACCGGCTCGTGATCGTCGCCGCGGTCGATCCGGACGCCGATCCCGCGGCCGATCTGTCCGGCTTCACCGAGGCGCACATCCGGTTGCTGGACCCCGCGCGGACCGAGCTCGGACGACTGGAGGTCTCCGAGGGGCGCCGCGGCGAAACCGCCCTGGTGCTCGGCTCGTTCCGCCGCCGCGCCAGCGGCGACTGGGACTTCGTCATCGGCGGCAAGGGATACGAGGGCGGTCTGGAGGAACTGGTCCAGGCATACGGCATCGAGGTCGCCTAGCGGTACGGGATCGCCTGACGGCCCGCAGCCGAGGCGGCCCGTGCCCGCCGAAGCGTCACCCGGCCGCCGGGTGGCGCACCGCCGCCTGAGCGGCAGCCGGTCGTCCGGCGGTACACGCTGGTCAAGCGGCATACGGTCGCCGGGTGGCGCACGTTGTCCGAGCGGTCGCCAGCTGCCCTGGCTGCCCGTTCGCCCGGCGGCGCACCGCCGCCCAGCGGCATCCGGCAGAAGCCGCGTACATCAGCCGCGCCCCCGCGCATGAACCCACGCGGGGCCGCGCGGGAAAGGGGCCCGGGACCGCCTCGCGGTCCCGGGCCCCTTCGCGCGCGCGTCCTCCTCAACACCTCCCCCCCCCGTCCGGTACCGCCAACCCGCCCCCCCCACCCCACCCCCAACTCCCACCCCCCACCATCCCGGGCGGCTACGGAAAAACCCCACGCCCCCCCCCCCCCCCCCCCCAAACCAACCGGGGGGGGGCGGGGGGGGAGACCCCCCCCCCCCCCCCCCCCCCCCCCGGGCCCCTTCACGCGCGCGTCAGCCGCAGCACCCACCGCACTGGCAGGGCCCGCCGGACTGGCAGCCGCAGCCGCAGCCCGAGCTGCAACCGCAGGCGGCGAGCGGGGGGTGCGCCGGGCGCCGGTCGGCCGGCGGGCGGGTGGTGGCTGGGGTGGTCGTGGGGCTGGGCTTGGCGAGGTCCGCCATGTGTCGCCTCCTCGAGAAGGGTCACCTGCTGCTCATGGTGCCGATCCGCCGTCCGTGCGCAGGGGCGCACGGACGGCGCGCGGAGGCATACGGCCGAGGCGGCGTCACGCCCCGGTTTTCGCGCCCCGGTGTGACACACCGGTGTCACGCCCTCGTGTCACGCCACGGCGTCACGCCCGGGCGTCACCCCCCCCGTGTCACGCCCCTTCGACGGGGTCCTGCTGCTGGACGATCTCGTCCGCGTGCTCACCGGTGACCAGGTAGACGACACGCTTGGCGACCGAGACCGCGTGGTCCGCGAACCGCTCGTAGTAGCGGCCCAGCAGGGTCACGTCGACGGCGGTCTCGATGCCGTGCTTCCAGCGGTCGTCCATCAGGTGCTGGAAGAGGGTGCGGTGGAGCATGTCCATCGCGTCGTCGTCCTGCTCCAGCTGGAGCGCGAGGTCGACGTCCTTGGTGATGATGACCTCGCCCGCCTTCGCCATCAGCCGCTGGGCGAGCTGGCCCATCTCCAGGATGGTGGCGTGCAGGTCGCGGGGGACGGCCGTGGCCGGGAAGCGCAGCCGGGCCAGCTTGGCGACGTGCTGGGCGAGGTCGCCGGAGCGCTCCAGGTCGGCGCTCATCCGCAGACTGGTGACGACGATGCGCAGATCGGTGGCGACCGGCTGCTGCCGGGCCAGCAGGGCTATCGCGCGGTTCTCCAGTTCGCGCTGGAGATCGTCGACCTTCTCGTCGGCGGCGATGACGGTCTCCGCCAGCTTGAGATCCGCGTCCAGCATGGCGGTGGTGGCACGGCCGATGGCCGAACCGACCAGCCGGGCCATGTCGACCAGGCCCTCCCCGATCGAATCCAGCTCCTCGTGGTACGCGTCCCGCATCACTGACCTTCTCTCACTGACTTCGCTGACGGATCTCTGCTGACGGATCTCTGTTGATCTCCAGAGATCTCGGTCATCTCCGTGGATCGGTTCTCGTCGGTTCTCATCGGTTGTCACATAGATCTGATCGATCTCCGGCCGGTCCCCGACCGGTCGGCGTGGACTCGCGCCCGCGCCCCACACTCCCACGTTCCGTCCGGAACGCGTCGTGCTCCGGCATCGGGGGTGAACCACGTCCGACCCCTCGGTGAACTCTCGGCAACATGCCCCCCGCCGGGCCGTGCCCGGCCCCCTCGGCGGACGGCCGGGGGTGAACCGGCGCCGACCCCATGGTGAACTCTGGGCAACGTCTGTTCGAGGGGACCGCTGCGGGGCTGTGGAGGGGGCCGGTGCCCCGCATAACCTGGATACATGAACGTGAACGCGGCGATCGCCGCAGTGGCGGCGCTCGCCGGGCTCTGCACCGGTGTGATCGCCGTGCTGGCGTTCCGCTGGAGCGAGCGCGAGCAGGCGAAGCCCACGCGCTCCTCCCTGCACACCGATGCCGTGCTGCCGCCCGGTGTGGACACCGTGCTGTCGGTCCTGCGCTCCTCGGCCGTCGTCCTCGACGAGGCGGACGCCGTCGTGAAGGCCAGCTCGGCCGCGTACGCGCTGGGCCTGGTGCGCGGCGGCAAACTGGCCGTCGAGCCCATGCTGGCGATGGCCCGTGACACCCGGCGGGACGGTGAGATCCGCCAGATCGAGCTGGACCTCGCGCGGCGCGGCACCGGCCGCGGCGGCGACGCCCTCGCGGTGTCGGCCAGAGTGGCCCCGCTCGGCTCCCGGCTGGTGCTGCTGCTGGTGGAGGACCTCACCGAGGCCCGGCGGATCGAAGCGGTCCGGCGCGACTTCGTGGCCAATGTCAGCCATGAGCTCAAGACCCCGGTCGGCGCGCTGTCGCTGCTCTCCGAGGCCGTGATGGACGCCTCGGACGACCCCGAGGCGGTCACCCGCTTCGCCGGGCGGATGCAGGTCGAGGCGACCCGGCTGACCAGTCTGGTCCAGGAGCTGATCGATCTCTCCCGGGTGCAGAACGACGACCCGCTGGAGGACGCCGAGCCGGTCCGGGTCGACGAGCTGGTCGCCGAGGCCATCGACCGCTGCCGCCACCAGGCGGGCACCAAGCACATCACCATGGCCACCGGTGGTGCCGCCGAACTGCATGTGTGGGGCAACCGCGGCCAGCTGGCCGCCGCGCTCGGCAACCTCGTCGAGAACGCGGTGAACTACAGCCCGGCCCGCACCCGCGTCGGCATCGCCGCCCGCAGGATCCCCGCCACCGGGGGCGACCTGATCGAGATCGCCGTCACCGACCAGGGCATCGGCATCTCCGAGAAGGACCGGGAGCGGATCTTCGAGCGGTTCTACCGCGTCGACCCGGCCCGTTCGCGGCAGACCGGCGGGACCGGGCTCGGCCTGGCCATCGTCAAGCACGTGGCCGCCTCGCACGGCGGGGAGGTCACGGTGTGGAGCGCCGAGGGACAGGGCTCCACCTTCACCCTGAGACTCCCGGAAGCCGGTGCGGCGAGGGACCGGGACCGCTCGTCGAGCGAGTCGTACGAGACCGGGGCCGACCTCGATGGCGAGGAAGCGGACCAGGACCGGCCGTACGAGACCTTCTCCAACGAACCACTTTCAGCCCCGGAGGTCCTTCCGTGACCCGAGTTCTGGTCGTCGAGGACGAGGAATCGTTCAGCGACGCGCTGTCGTACATGCTCCGCAAGGAGGGATTCGAGGTCGCGATCGCGGCTACGGGCCCGGAGGGGCTCGACGAGTTCGAGCGGAACGGCGCCGATCTGGTGCTGCTCGACCTGATGCTGCCGGGGCTGCCCGGTACCGAGGTGTGCCGTCAGCTGCGCGGCCGCTCCAATGTCCCGGTGATCATGGTGACCGCCAAGGACAGTGAGATCGACAAGGTCGTCGGGCTGGAGATAGGAGCCGACGACTACGTCACCAAGCCTTTCTCCTCGCGCGAGCTGGTGGCCCGGATCAGAGCCGTGCTGCGCCGCCGCGGCGAGCCCGAGGAGGTCACCCCCGCGGCCCTGGAGGCCGGACCGGTCCGGATGGACGTGGACCGGCACGTGGTCACGGTGGACGGCGGCAAGGTGGACCTCCCGCTGAAGGAGTTCGACCTGCTGGAGATGTTGCTGCGGAACGCGGGCCGGGTGCTGACCCGGATGCAGCTGATCGACCGTGTCTGGGGGGCGGACTACGTGGGCGACACCAAGACGCTGGACGTCCATGTGAAGCGGCTGCGGGCCAAGATCGAGCCGGACCCGGGCACCCCGCGGTACCTGGTCACGGTGCGGGGTCTGGGCTACAAGTTCGAGCCGTAGGCCGGACCGCGGCCCAGGCGGCCGTTGGCGTACGGCTGAGGGCACAGCGAGAGGGCCCCGGGAGCGTTGAGGCTCCCGGGGCCCTCTCCGCGCTCACGACGTGCTCAGTGGGCGCCGTTGGGCGTCGGCTCACCGGGCGCGATGTTGTCGTGGCCCGGCTGGCTGGTCTGGTCCTCACCGCCGGGCTTGGTGGTGCCACCGGGCTTGGTGGCCGAACCGGACGGGTGCTCACCGGGCTCGGTGGTGGCCGAACCGGACGGGGTGCCCGTCGGCGTGCCGGTCGGCTTGCCCGGGGTGGCGGTCGGCACCTCGGGCGGGCCCCACTCCTCGAAGTAGCTGCGCGCCGGGACGACGAACGCGGTGATCGGGACGTCGCCGGTGCGGCTGAGGTCGAACACGACGCGCTCGGCGTTGCCGTCCTGGGCGGCCTCCCGTCCGTTGGCGATGACCGCGGAGGGGTTGCCCTTGCCGCCGAGGATCACCGAGCCACCGGCCGGGACCACGATCGGGCCGGAGCCCTTCTTCGCCGGGGCGAGCTTCACCCGGGCACTGGTGCCGGGGAGGGTGATGGCCTTGAGGGTCTCGTTGCGGGCACCTTCGTTGAAGATCTTGCCGGTGACGACGGCGGGGCCCTTGGCCTTGGCGTCGGGCTGGGTCACCACATTGACGTTCTGGATCTTGATGGTGCCGACGGAGGTCGCGGCGTTGTCCGGCTTGATCTCCTGCGTCTGCGCGTTGTTCCCGGCCGCGCAGGCGGAGAGCGGGGCGACCGAGACCACGATGGCGGCGGCGGCGAGGGCGCCGCGTCGAAGGCTGCTGCTCACGGCGGCGGCATCTCCTAGGACGAGTAAAAGTTGGATCAGCGGGCTTAGGTTACCGATGCGCCCACTTGGGGCCGCACCCGACCCGCCTCCTGAGCGCGACGCCGGTCCGCGGGCTCCTTCCGGAGCCGCGCTGAATATCGGTTCGGTGGCCCGGCCGGGAGATTATCGGTAAGGAATCCGTGGATGTCCTGGAATTGATCACGGGAGTGATCCGGTCCGCTGGTGATCAATTCGTGAATCAGGGCCGGATCTGACGCCTGCCGGCCCGAACGGAGTAGCGGAAGTCCATCGACTGGACTCCGGCAAAACGGGACGTACGGCCGCTCGGGGCACCTTCTCGGGACAGGTGACGCGCGGGTTTCAGTCCGCCCGTACAGCGGCTCCCACCTGCGAATACCCGGTTCCGTCTACCTCCCGCAGCACGTTCCGGGCGCTGTTGTCAAGCCCCGAGATATGCCCTGACCTGCGAAAACGCCATTCAGAACAAGGCGTTCCCGTGTTACCCTGGATAGCCACGGAAGGGGTACCTGTCACATGACGTTCAAGGTTGGCGACACCGTGGTCTATCCCCATCACGGGGCCGCGCTGATCGAGGCCATCGAAACTCGCCAGATCAAAGGCGTGGACAAGACCTACTTGGTGCTGAAGGTCGCTCAGGGTGACCTGACGGTTCGTGTGCCGGCGGACAATGCGGAGTTCGTCGGTGTGCGTGATGTGGTTGGCCAGGACGGGCTGGACCGGGTCTTCGAGGTGCTCCGCGCACCCTACGCCGAAGAGCCGACGAACTGGTCCCGTCGCTACAAGGCAAATCTCGAGAAGCTCGCCTCCGGCGATGTGATCAAGGTCGCCGAGGTGGTGCGCGACCTGTGGCGCCGAGAGCGTGAGCGCGGACTCTCCGCCGGTGAGAAGCGCATGCTCGCCAAGGCCCGCCAGATCCTGGTGAGCGAGCTGGCCCTCGCCGAGAGCACCAATGAGGACAAGGCCGAGGCCCTGCTTGATGAGGTTCTCGCGTCCTGACACATCAATGCCGCGGTGCCCGAGTGACTCAGACTTGATGTTCTAAGCCGTCTGTCGCCGGGCGCTGCGGCATGTGTGCATACCGGGACCCTGGGGTCCCGGTCCGCTGCACCGTGTGCCGGGCCGTTGTCTGCCGGTCGGTCTCTTCCGGTGTCGCTCTGTGCCGGTGTTGCGCTGTGCTGGTGCCGCGGTGCGGAGGAACCGCCCCGCGGCGGTTGTGAAGGTGTGCCGGGCCCTGGGCACTGGCTCGACCAGTCGTCACGGAAGGGTCTGGTCAAGGCATCGCGCCCGGCACGCTGTGGCCATACCCATTTCGGTCGAGGAAGCAAACCTGAACGCCAACTCAATGTCCGTAACCATGAGTCCCGGCGGCTCCGGCGCGCCCGAGCGCCCCGCCCGCACCGCCGCTGTGATCCCGGCCGCGGGCCGTGGCGTGCGGCTGGGCCCCGGAGCGCCCAAGGCGCTCCGGCCCCTGAGCGGTACGCCGATGCTGGTTCACGCCGTCCGCGCGATGGCCGGATCCCGCTCCGTCTCCCTGGTGGTCGTCGTGGCCCCGCCGGACGGTGCCGACGAGGTCCAGCGGCTGCTGGACGCCTATCCGCTGACCGGCCGCGGCGCCGATGTGGTCGTCGTCCCCGGCGGGGAGACCCGTCAGGAGTCGGTGCGCCTCGGCCTGGCCGCGGTACCCGAGGACGTGGCCACCGTGCTGGTCCACGACGCCGCCCGGCCGCTGGTCCCGGTGGACACGGTGGACGCGGTCATCGCCGCTGTACGGGACGGGGCGCCCGCCGTCGTCCCGGCGCTGCCGCTGGCCGACACCGTCAAGCAGGTCGAGCCGCGCACCGGTGAGCGGGCCGGTGAGCCCGAGCCGGTCGTCGGCACCCCCGAGCGCGCCCGGCTGCGCGCCGTCCAGACCCCGCAGGGCTTCGACCGCGCGACGCTGGCCGAGGCCCACGAGAAGATCGTCCTGGAGGGCGACGGGGCGACGGACGACGCGGGCATGGTCGAGCGGCTCGGCGTCGAGGTCGTGGTCGTGCCCGGCCACGAGGAGGCGTTCAAGGTGACCCGCCCGCTGGACCTGGTGCTGGCGGAGGCGGTTCTCGCGCGCAGGAGGGCCAACGATGGCTTCTGAGACCCCCCGGCCGTCCACGGCGGGACTGCCCCTGGTGGGCATCGGCACCGATGTGCACGCCTTCGAGCGGGGCCGCGAGCTGTGGTGCGCGGGTCTGCTGTGGGAGGGCGAGGAGTACGGCCTGGCCGGGCACTCCGACGGTGACGTGGCCGCCCACGCCGCCTGTGACGCGCTCTTCTCCGCCGCCGGCCTCGGCGACCTCGGCGCCCACTTCGGCACCGACCGCCCCGAGTGGTCCGGTGCCGCCGGGGTCACGCTGCTCGCCGAGGCGGCCCGGATCGTACGGGCGGCCGGGTTCGGGATCGGCAATGTGGCGATCCAGGTGATCGGTGTCCGCCCCAAGATCGGCAAGCGCCGGGACGAAGCGGTCAAGGCGCTGTCGGCCGCGGTCGGTGCCCCCGTCTCGGTGTCCGGCACCACGACCGACGGCCTCGGGCTGACCGGCCGGGCCGAGGGGCTGGCGGCGGTCGCCACCGCGCTGGTGGTCCGTACGGGCCCTGTTCCCGGAGACGGTGCTGACCTTTGACGGTGCGTTGGGTACGTACGGAAGCGGGTACCCGCGACCCGCTTCCGTCCGTGCTCCGTCAGCCCAGCCCACCGTGAACGACCCTCGTGAGGGTCGTGAGGGAAGGATCCGCCGTGGCCACCGCACTCTCCGAGAGCCTCAAGCAGCTCCTCGACAGCCCCGTCTTCATCGTCGTCGGCACCGTCCAGCCCGACGGCAGCTCCCAGCTGTCACCGGTCTGGGTGAAGCGTGACGGGGACGAGCTGCTGTTCTCGACCACCATGGGGCGGCGGAAGCAGAAGAACATCGACCGGGACCCGCGGGTCTCGGTCCTGGTCCAGCCCGCCGACGCCCCGTACACCTACGCGGAGATCCGCGGCACCGCCGCGTACACCACCGCGGGCGGCAAAGAGCTGATCGACGAACTGTCGGTGAAGTACACGGGCAAGCCCTACGCCGAGTTCAACCCGGCGTCCGGGCAGGACGCCGAGCGGATCGTGGTGCGGATCACGCCCCGCAAGATCGTCGGCAGCCTCTGAGCCGACCCGGGCGTCCCAAGTGTCACGCTTCTGTGTCCCTGGGCGGATCGGGCGCAAGGCACTCCCGCCTTCCCACTACCCTTGATGCGTGACTATTCGCCTGTACGACACCAGCGCCCGGCAGATCCGTGACTTCATCCCGCTCACGCCGGGCTGCGTCTCGATCTACCTGTGTGGCGCGACCGTGCAGGCCGCTCCGCACATCGGTCACGTCCGGTCCAATCTGAACTTCGACATCATGCGCCGCTGGTTCCTGCACCGCGGCTACGACGTCACGTTCATCCGGAACGTCACGGACATCGACGACAAGATCATCGCCAAGTCGGTCGAGCAGGGCCGTCCGTGGTGGGCGATCGGCTACGAGAACGAGCGCGCCTTCAACAGCGCCTATGACGCCCTCGGCTGCCTGCCCGCCACCTACGAGCCGCGGGCCACCGGGCACGTCCCCGAGATGGTCGAGATGATGCGGACCCTGATCGACCGGGGTCACGCCTATGTCGCCGAGGGCAACGTCTACTTCGACGTGCGCTCGTTCCCCGAGTACCTCCGGCTCTCCAACCAGGACCTGGACGGGCTGCGCCAGCCCTCCGGCGAGGGCGAGACCGGTAAGCGCGACCAGCGCGACTTCGCCATGTGGAAGTCGGCCAAGCCCGGCGAGCCCAGCTGGGAGACGCCCTGGGGCCGCGGCCGTCCGGGCTGGCACCTGGAGTGCTCGGCGATGGCCCACAAGTACCTCGGCCGGGCCTTCGACATCCACGGCGGCGGTATCGACCTGATCTTCCCGCACCATGAGAACGAGATCGCGCAGGCCAAGGCGTTCGGCGACGACTTCGCCGCGTACTGGGCGCACAACGCGTGGGTGACCATGAGCGGCGAGAAGATGAGCAAGTCGCTCGGCAACTCGGTGCTGGTCTCCGAGATGGTCAAGCGCTGGCGCCCCATCGTGCTCCGCTACTACCTGGGCACCCCGCACTACCGGTCCATGATCGAGTACAGCGAGGAGGCCCTGCGCGAGGCCGAGTCCGCGTTCGCGCGGATCGAGGGCTTCATCCAGCGGGTGACGGAGAAGGCGGGGAAGGCGGTCGCTCCCGCGTCCGAGGTGCCGCCCGCCTTCGCCGAGGCGATGGACGACGACCTCGGGGTGCCGCAGGCGCTCGCCGTCGTCCACACCACCGTCCGGCAGGGCAACTCCGCCCTGACCGCGGACGACAAGGAGTCGGCCGTCGCACGGCTGGCCGAGGTGCGGGCCATGCTGGGCGTCCTGGGTCTTGACCCGCTCGATGAGCGCTGGTCGGGCGGCTCGGACCGCGGCGAGGATCTGCACGGTGTGGTCGACTCGCTGGTCCGGCTGGTCCTGGAGCAGCGGCAGGCCGCACGGACCCGCAAGGACTACGCGACGGCGGACGCGATCCGCGATCAGCTCCAGCAGTCGGGGCTGGTGATCGAGGACACCCCGTCGGGGCCGCGGTGGGAGCTGGGCAACCGCTGAGGCGCCGCCCGCGCCCCGCATCCGCCCGTTCCTGACCTCCCACTTTGTGCCGCCCGGTGCGCCGGGCGGCACACTGATGACCGTACATACGTTTCCCGCTTGCCGCGCAGCGCTGAGCAGTGAAGAGATAGGTGACATTCATGGCCGGCAACAGCCAGCGCAGGAACCGACGCACCTCGAACAAGAAGGGCGCGACGGTCGGCAGCGGCGGCAAGCGGCGCCGGGCGCTCGAGGGCAAGGGCCCCACCCCGCCCGCCGAGATGCGCAAGGGCCATGCCAAGCAGCGCATCGCCAACGCCCGCGCCCGCAAGGCCACGGGACGCCCGACCCAGCGCCGGGGCGGCGGCAAGGGCACCAATGAACTGGTGGTGGGCCGTAACCCGGTGGTCGAGGCGCTGCGCGAGGGCGTTCCGGCGACCACGCTCTACGTCCAGCAGTTCATCGACAGCGACGACCGGGTGCGCGAGGCGCTGAAGCTGGCCGGGGACCGCGGCGGCATCCACCTGATGGAGGCCCCCCGCCCCGAGCTGGACCGGATGACCAACGGGCTGAACCACCAGGGCCTGGTGCTCCAGGTCCCGGCGTACGAGTACGCCCACCCCGAGGACCTGAGCGCCGCCGCCTTCGACGACGGCGAGGACCCGCTGATCGTCGCGCTCGACGGGGTCACCGACCCGCGGAACCTGGGTGCCGTGGTGCGTTCGGTCTCCGCCTTCGGCGGCCATGGTGTGGTGGTGCCGGAGCGGCGTGCGGCCGGGATGACCGCGGGTGCCTGGAAGACCTCCGCGGGCACCGCCGCCCGCACCCCCGTGGCCCGCGCCACCAACCTCACCCGCGCCCTGGAGTCCTACCAGAAGGCCGGGCTGACGGTGATCGGCCTGGCCGCCGACGGCGAGGTCGAGCTCCAGGACCTGGAGGTGCTGGACGGCCCGGTCGTGATCGTCGTCGGCAGCGAGGGCAAGGGCCTGTCGCGGCTGGTCGGCGAGACCTGTGACGTACGCGTCCGGATCCCGATGCCGGGCGGTGCGGAGTCCCTGAACGCCGGTGTCGCGGCGGGCGTGGTCCTCTACGAGGTGACCCGCCGCCGCGGATAGCCCGACGGCCGCGGGGACGCAGCCGGGCGCGCGCCCGTGCGACCGGCGGGCGGCTTCCCGCGAGCCCGGCCGCCGGTGCGCGCGGGCTCGGCCACGCCCCGGCCGGCCGGTCCCGTCCTGCGCCCCGGGCAGGCTGCCGGGGTGCCGCGGCGACCGGAGACATGCCGCCGGCCGCACGGGCTGCCACGGCTGCGCTCGGTGCGACCGGGTGCCTGGTGGGGGTGTGCACGGGGTGCCGATCGCTGCCGTCGGGTGTTCCGGCGGGATCGGCTGTTCTGCCTCTCGGCCCGCGGTGCGGCGATGCGCGCCAGCCATGCTGCACGTGTGTCCCCCGGGCAGGGCGACGGCGACCGGACGCGTGGCGCGATCCGTGCTCGCGGTGCGCGGTGCGCGGTGAGACGGTGCGTGGCCCCCGGGCGGTGGGGCGGCGTACTGCCCGGGGCCGGCGCCGGCGCATGGGGCGCTGTCGGGGGCGGGTAGATGGCAGGACGCGCCGGGCAGAGCGACGCAGGCGGCGCGGTGCCCCGTACCGCGCCGCCTCCGCTTCTCCCGCTCGACGATCTTGACTTGACGGGCCTCGGACAGCACAAGACGGTCACGGCCAGTGTCTTTCCCGTCCGTCACTCGGTTAGTTGAGTGTGGAGACCAGAAAAGCCCGCAGGCCGCTGGCGGGACGCGCGCCGGGATTCGACGACGAGCCGCAGCTGACCATGGCCAAGGTGCCATGCGATCCGGCGCAGGTCGCCGTCAACGCCCCCAGCTTCCGGGTGCAGCTCAGCGCCCCGGTGGTGAGCCGCGCACTGGCGGGCACGGCCCGGTTCACCCGCGTTCCCGCTCCGGCCCGGCGCCGTCCGCCGGTGGTGTGGAGCGGGCGCACCCGGCCCGGCGGTGACACCGCGGCGACCCGGCTCCTCCAGGCCGTGCGGTATTCCGAGGACGGGCTGTCCGAGGGCCGCGGCCGGGGCGGCGGGGACATGGGCGCCACCCAGGTGCTGCCGCGGATCGCACTCGACGAGGGCACGCCCACCGTCATCGGGCCGCGCAGCCCGCGGACGGAATCGGTGCCGCGGACCGGAGCCGGGGGCGGACAACGCCCGCCGCGGGCGGGGGAGTCGTCCGGGCAGGACCGCGCCCCCGGCCGTACCGGGGACCGGTACGACGAGCAGGACGCGCCCCGGCAGGCCGCCGCGCCGCGCCCGCGCCGTCACGCGGACTCGGTGCGCCACGCCTACTACCCCGGGCGGCGGATGAACCTGGGCATCGTCCTCCTCCCGCTCCGCATCTTCCTCGGCCTCATCTCCGTCTACGCGGGAATGGGCAAGCTGTCCGACCCCGTCTACTTCGACGGCGGCGAGCGCGGTTCGATGGTCACCTGGCTGCGTTCGCTGCACCCCTGGCCGATCGCCGAACCGCTGCGTGAGCTGGCGCTCGCGCACCCGGTGGGCGCCGGGCTGACGGTGGCGTTCCTCCAGATCGTGGTGGGTGTGCTCACCATCCTGGGGCTGTGGCAGCGACTGGCAGCGGCCTTCGGCGCGCTGCTCTCGGCCGCCCTGATCCTGACCGTGAGCTGGCGTACGGTGCCCGTCTACGACGCCCCGGACATCATCTACCTCGCCGCCTGGAGCCCCCTGGTCATCGCGGGCGCCCCGGTGTACTCGGCCGACGCCCGTCTCGCGGGCGAGGCGTGGCGGCGGCTCGGCCCGCGCGCCGAGCTGTGGGACCTGCGGCGCCGGGTGCTGCGCCGGGGCTCCGTGATGGCGCTGGTCGTGGCGGGGCTGACGCTGCTGGTCGGCTCGTCGCTGGGCGGCGCCGTGCGGTCCTCCGAGACGGTGCGCGCGCCGGAGCCGAGGGACATCCCGACGAACAGCGTGCCGGGCTCGCCGGTGCCGCGGAAGTCGATGGAGAGCCCGCGCGGCGGCGCGCGCGGTCCGGTGGACGCCAGCGGCTCCCCGTCCCCGAGCGAGCGACGGCGGACGAGTCCGAGCCCGTCCGGCTCGGCGTCGCCCACCGACCCGGGCGAGGCGAACGCGACCGGGACCATAGACGACACGGGCAGCCCGAGCCAGTCCCACCCCGGCGCCCGCGTCACCCCGCAGTCCCCGGGCCGGGCACCCGTCGCCCCGCGGACGACGATGAGCCCGCCGTCGCTGAGCGGCGGTGCCGGGGGCGGCACCACCGGCGGCGAACCGGAGGGCGCTCCGGAGGAGGACAGCGGCTCCGGCGGCTACGGCGAGGGTGGTGGCGAGGGCGGCGGCGGCCTGGGCGGTCTGCTCGGCGGGGGCTGAGAGCCGAGGGCATACGAGGCACCCGGTCCGGCCGTCCGGGTGCGCCACGCGGCCAGGGGCCCGCACCGTTGTCCGGTGCGGGCCCTCGGCATGGGCGCCCAGGGGTGCGCCGCATCGGCGCGGACGGCGCCGTCCAGCGGCCTCGCACGGCGTACGGGCCGTACCGTATGGCTTGAATCACACGGTACGTATGATTCAAGGTTAGGATGGCGCCCATGCAGCCGCCCCTCCACCGCCGTCAGCCGACCCCGGACAACCCGCGGGTGCAGCGCACCCGCGGCCGCGTCCTGACCGTCGCCCGCGCCCTGCTGCCCGAGGTCGGACCGACCGGGCTGACCTACGCGCTGCTGGCCGAGCGCGCCGAGGTCACCCGGCAGACCCTCTACCGCCACTGGCCCACCCGGGCCGCGCTCCTCTTCGACCTGATCCTGGAGGGCCCGGACGTGGGCGGCTACCCCGAGCGGGGCGGCGATGTGCGGACCGTGGCCACCGCCTGGCTGACGAGCCTGCGCGACGGCATCAGCGACCCGGCCACCCGTACCGCGGTGCTGGCCGTCATCGCCCAGTCCGACCACGACCCCGACAGCGCCCAGGCCCTCGTCCGCATCGGCCAGGACCGCCGCGCCGCCCTCAACGGGCTGCTGGAGCCCTCCGGCGTACAGATCACCGACGACGAGTACACGCTGCTCTACGGGCCGGTCCTCGCCCGGCTCTTCTTCGACCGCGGCGAGGTCACCGACGCGTTCATCGACACCGTGGTCACCCAGTGGCTGAGCACGCTGGAGCGCGAGGGCGCGTTGCCCCGGGGCGGAGGGGCCCCGGCGGACGGTTAGTCAGGTCCCCGGCGCGTCCTGGTCTCAGGCGTGCTGCCGGCCTCAGCCGCTCGGGATGGGGGGCGAGGAGCTCAGCGGGGCGTGGCCGTGCGGGGCCGGGCCGGCGGCCAGTTCCTTGGCCGCCTCCGTGAGGTCCTTCGCGGTGTCGATCGCCCGCCAGTACGCCCCGTGCGGCAGCGGAAAGCCCGCCAGGCGGCGTTCGCGCGCGAGCCGGGGGAAGGTGGTGCGCTCGTGGTCGCCGCGGTTCGGCAGCAGCGAGGTGAACTCGGCGGAGAAGACGTACACCCCCGCGTTGATGAGGTACGGGGACGGCGGCGCCTCGATGAAGTCGAGGACGTGGCCGAACTCGTCCGTCTCCACCACGCCCCACGGAATCCGCGGGCGCGCCAGCGCGAGGGTGGCGACCGCGCCGCGTTCGTGGTGGAAGTCCGCCATGTCGCGGAGCGAGAACCGGGTCCAGATGTCGCCGTTGGTGGCGTACCAGGGCTGGTCCGGATGCGGCAGCGAGGCGGCGGCGAACTTCAGACCGCCGCCGCGGCCCAGCGGCTCCTTCTCGACGACGGTCTTCACCCGCAGCGGCAGCTCCGCCGACTCCAGCCAGTCCTGGAGGACGGCGGCGAGGTGGCCGCAGGAGACGACGGCGTCGGTGACGCCCTCGGCGGCCAGCCAGGCGAGCTGGTGGCCGATGATCGGGGTCCCGGTGCCCGGGATCTCGACCATCGGCTTGGGACGGTCGTCGGTGTACGGGCGCAGCCGCGAGCCCTGGCCTCCGGCCAGGACGACGGCTTGGGTGGGGCGCGCGGCGTGTGGGTGGTGCCCGTGCCTGCGGTCGTCGTCAACGGTCATGAACCGCACCATATGCGGTGCCGGGACCGCCGCAGGCGGAGCTGGGGGAGGGAGCGCGGTCAGCGGTACGCCTGGGTGATGCCGGAGGCGAACGAGGTGTCGCACACAGGGCGGGCGTACGCCTGGGCGCGCGCGGTGCCGCCGTACTTGGCCACGGCGGCGCGGCCGAGCGCACGGGCGATGGACGCGCAGTGCTTGGCGAGCGACGGCCGCTCGTTGGTGGCCACCTGGAGGTGGGTGAGGGCCACCGCCGGGTCCTTCTCCTGGAGCTCGGTGAGCAGCCGGTCGCGCAGCACCTCGTGGGCGGCCCGGCGGGTCGCCTGGGTGGACGCGCGGTCGGCGGAGGCGGTGAGCACCTGTGACTCGGAGCTCGGTGAGGCCCACGGGACGCGGGTGACCGCGAGCGTCCCGGAGAGGACGAGGACGACGGGGAGGACGAGGGCGAGCGTTCGGCCGATGCGGCGGGCTGCGGTGTTCACGGAGGTGTTCCTCGCGGGTCGGTCGGGGACTGCGGTACGCGGCGATCGTAGCGAGGAGCGACGATTTGGCGACATTCCGTCACTGAAGTGGGTGACGGAATACCACGTTTGCGAGCCGGGGCATTGACGACCCTGTCCAAAATGCCGAGATTGTCGGTGATTTGTCGACAACGCGACCCGCGGCCGCGGGAGTACCCGTTCATGACGACGGCGCCGCCCGCCCGCGTGAGCGGACGGACGGCGCCGTGAACTCCCTCTGAACTCCCCTGCGGGGCGGGCTCAGTCGCTGAGCCGCTCCCCGGTGGACGTCGAGAAGACGTGGATCTCGCCCGGCCGCGGCACGACGTGCAGCTGGGCGCCCTTCGCCGGCACCTGGCGGCCGTTGACGCGCACGACCAGGTCCTTGACCTCGCTGCCGACCTCGACGGTGCCGTAGACGTAACCGTCGGCGCCGAGCTCCTCGACCACGTTGACGGTCACGGCGAGCCCGGCCGGGGCGTCCGCGGACTCCTTGACCAGGGCCTTGGCGGCAGCGCCGTTCTGCTCGACCACATCGAAGTGCTCGGGCCGGACACCCACGGTCACTGTGCGGTCACCCTTGTCCGCGGCGGCGCTGAGCGCCTCACGGCTGACCGGGACCACGCTGTTGCCGAACTTCACACCGCCGTCGGTGATCGGCACCTCGATCAGGTTCATGGCGGGGGAGCCGATGAAGCCCGCGACGAAGAGGTTGTTGGGGCGGTCGTACATGTTGCGCGGCGAGTCGACCTGCTGGAGCAGCCCGTCCTTCAGCACGGCCACCCGGTCGCCCATCGTCATGGCCTCGACCTGGTCGTGGGTGACGTAGACGGTGGTGATCCCCAGGCGCCGCTGGAGGCTCGCGATCTGCGTACGGGTCTGTACGCGCAGCTTGGCGTCCAGGTTGGACAGCGGCTCGTCCATGAGGAATACCTGCGGCTCCCGCACGATCGCGCGCCCCATCGCCACACGCTGCCGCTGACCGCCGGAGAGCGCCTTGGGCTTGCGCTCCAGGTACTCGGTGAGGTCGAGGATCTTGGCCGCGTCCTCGACCTTCTGCCGGATCTCGGTCTTGTTGACGCCGGCGATCTTGAGCGCGAAGCCCATGTTCTGCGCGACGGTCATGTGCGGGTACAGCGCGTAGTTCTGGAACACCATGGCGATGTCCCGGTCCTTCGGCGGCAGGTGGGTGACATCCCGGTCACCGATCCGGATCGCGCCCCCGTTGACGTCCTCGAGCCCCGCGAGCATCCGCAGCGAGGTGGACTTCCCACAGCCGGACGGTCCCACGAGAACGAGGAATTCACCGTCCTCGATGGCGATGTCGAGCTGGTCGACGGCGGGCTTCTCGGTCCCCGGGTACACCCGGGTGGCCTTGTCGTACGTGACCGTAGCCATGGCGATCTGATCCCTTCACCGGCAGGAACGTGCCGGACGATCCGAGTAAAGGTGGGTTGTTCCACACATGTGGATTGGCGCGACGCTATCCCGAGCGGGGGTGATCTGTCTCTAGTCGAAGCGTCTGAATTTTCGAATGGATCATCGCTTCGGGATGGGTACACTGCTGGGGATGCCGACTTAGCTCAGCTGGTAGAGCACCGCTCTTGTAAAGCGAAGGTCGTCGGTTCGAACCCGACAGTCGGCTCTGTGTCTGAGCAGGGAAGAAGCCCCGGGCGGTCTGCCGTCCGGGGCTTTTGACATCCACAAGTGACATCAACGCAGGTGAACGCCGCTGGTCAGTCTTGGTTGGGCCGTCGTTTCAGCAGCCGGTCCATGTGGCTGATCGCTTCGCGCTGGGTGTCCTGCGCGACGTGCGTGTACACGTCCATGGTCATGCTGATCTGGCTGTGCCCCAGGATCTCCATCAGCACGCGGGGAGCCACCCCGGCCGCCGTGAGCAGCGTGGCGCAGCCGTGCCGGGCGTCGTGCAGCCGGATCGGTCGGAGGCCGGCCGAGTCGGTGAGCCGAGAGAAGGAGCGGTTGAGGTTGCGCGGCTCGATCGGACGTCCGGTACGGGTAGTGAAGACGAGGGCGCTGGGCGCGGGGGCGCTGGTCAGACGGAGCCGGTGCCAGCGCAGCGCGGCCAAGCAGATCAGCGGTAGCGGCACCGGCCGGATCTTCCCGGTCTTGGTGGTGTCCTGGTACAGCTCACCGCCGATGCGCTGCACCTGGTTGCCGACGCGGATCACGCGCTTGTCCAGGTCCACGTCCGACCAGCGCAGCCCCAACACCTCCCCGCGCCGCAGTCCCATCGCGATGGCGAGCACGAAGGCCGCGTACAGAGAGTCGTGGCGCGCCTCCTCCAGGAATCTCAGGGTCTCGTCCAGCGACCACGGCGTCGTCTCTCGGCTGGTCACCTTCGGGGCCTCCACGAGTGACGCGACGTTGCGGGTGACGAGTTCTTCGCGGCAGGCGGCGGTGAGTGCCGTACGCAGCACGCGGTGAGCCTCCTTGGCCGTGGCGGGTGTGGTCGTACGCGCCAGCTCGGCGAGGAACGTCCGGACGTGCCGAGGGCTGAGGGACTCCAGCCGCTTGGACCCGAGCATGGGCACCAAGTACAGCCGTACGTGCATCGCGTACTTGCTGTACGTCGTTCGCTTCCGGTTCGGCTTGATCACGTTGTCGAGCCAGTACGGCAGCCATTCGGCGAGCTTGGCCGAACGAGTGGGCACAGGTATGCCGCCGTCGACCTTGGCCAGCAGCTCACGGCGCTTGTTGTCGCACTCGGTCCAGGTCTTGCCATAGGCGAACTTCCGGGCACGGGTGCCGTCCGGCTGGAGCACGTACACGGCGCAGTGGAACCGGCCGTCCTTGCGCTTGGTGATCGTTCCTGCCCCGTTGGGGTTGCGCTTGCGCTGTCCGGCCATCAGGCAGCTGCCTCCAGTCCGTTGGCGATGTAGTCGCGGACGGCCTGAGCCGGGATGCGGCGGCAGCGGCCGATGGTGAGCGAGGGCAGACGACGGGAACGGATCAGGTCGTAGACGGTGGAGCGGCCGAGCCGCAGCCGGGCCATCACTTCGCGCACGGTCAACAGCTCGTCGTCATGCATGGGTCGGTTCTCCTTCCGTTCCGGGAGCGGGGGTGATGGTGGCGGTGAGCCATTCCTCGGCGGGGGTGAGGCCGGTACCGGCGTAGGCCCAGTGGGCGAGGACGAGCGTGGTCTCGTCCTGCTCCAACTCGGCGGCTGTTTGGGCACGTCGCCAGGCGGCGCGGGCGTCGCGGAGCGCGCCGAGGGTGGTGGAGTAGCGGCGGGACTTGGTGGAGAAGTGGCCCCGGAAGCCGAGCATGTGAGCCCAGGCACGGAGCCGGAGGTGTTCCAGGCCTTTCCGAGCGCCGAGGGCCCAAGCGGTGCGGATGAGGCGGCGGGCGTGGTCGGTGATGTCGAGTTGGGCGAGTTCGGCGATGAGCCGTATCGGCCGGTCCAGGGCACCGGTGGCGGTCTCGGCGCCCTTGGTCGCGTACTTCGCGATGTATGCGGCAACGGCCCGATCGGTCAGCTCCTGGCCGCCGTTGAAGTCCGCGCCACGGATGGGGCGTACGTCGAGCTGGTCCCCGAAGGCGAATGTGTGGGCCCGGTCGTTGATCACCGGTCCGTCGACCTGGGCCCTGGTGCTGGCTGCGCGGATGGCGTCGGTCAGCAGCTCGACCGTGGCCCAGGCCGGAGGCGGGGTGTCACCGCCACCAGGACCATCGATGCGGATCACGGCATGGAAGTGGACGGCGCCGCGCTTCTGGTACTCGGCGACCTTGGCGAAGGACAGCCGGGCATGGTCACGGAAGGCCCGTTGAGTGAGCCCGGCACGCTTGGCGACTTCCCGGCGCAGGTAGATCGAGAACCGCCGCCACAGCAGCCCCGCGTGGGCGTTCCAGAGAACCGCGGCTTCGTAGTCGTAGGTGGTCGGGTTGAGCGGGGTGCCAAGGGCGTCGTCCTCCTGGTCGTGTCGTGTGCCGCAGCGGCACGGGCGGTGGGTACCGGCCGGGCCGGAGGGTCGATTGTGAACGGGGCCGAAGCTCGGCGCCGTGAAGGTGGCGAAGACGCGTGGATGGGTGGTGACCGTCTCCGGGGTGCCCTTGCCGCCGCGCAGTCCGGCGGTGATCAGGTGGAAGGTGTCGCGGCGGTAGGTCTCGGCACAGGCCGGGCAGCGGGTGGTGCGGCGGTTGTTGCAGCGGACCAGGAGGTGCCCGGCGGGCAGGTCGGTGGAGTTCAGGTGGTGCAGGACGCGGCCGATCTCGCCGGTTTCCTGGTTCACCTCGTGCTCGGTACGGTGACCGTCGAGGCGGATGGGGTGGGTGCAGCCGCCGAGGCCGGAGAGTTGGCGGAGCAGTGCGGGCATGGTTCCGAGTGCCGCCAGGTTGCCGAGTTGGGGCAGCGGTGGCGGGGTGGTGCGGGTGATGATGGGGGTCACCTCTTTCGGCTGTGGTCGAGAAGGGGTTGGGCTGCCGGGGCGGCGGATGCTTGGCGGTATCGAGGCCGCCCCGGCAGTCGTGTTCGTGTGGGTCAGCGGCGGCGCTGGCGGGTGAGCAGCGAGCGCATGACGACGGCGGCCACGGCGACGGAGATGGCCGTGACGGCTACGGCGGCCAGGAGCGCGGTCAGGACGATGCCGACTGTGATCACGGCGCCGACGGTTCCGGCGTTGAGTCCGAGCAGTGGAGTCCGGGGAGCGGGCGTGTGGGTGTGCTGGCACCCGCAGGCCGTCGGAGTGTGGTGGTGCTGGGCAGTCGGGCCGGGCAGGTGGACGGTGGGCAGCGTGGGAGCCTCGGGGTACTTCGGTCGGAACACGGTGGTCTCCTCTCAGCTACTCGTCTAGTCGTGTTCGCGGTTGACGGTGTCGACTCCGGAGCGCGTACCGGACTCCACGAGGGGTGCGAGCCCGGTGTGGGCGAGCCAGAAGCCGAACAGCGCGATGACGACGGCGATCCACACGCGGACGCCGAGGAACTTGATCGCGAACCAGGCGATGGCGCCCAGGACGAAGACCAGAGGCAGGCTGACAGTCACGGACGAACTCCCTTCAGCGGACGGGGCAGCGGTGGGTGCGGGCGGCCAGTTCGGCGGCGGCCCGGGTGTCGTAGTCGGCGGAGAAGTCGCAGCGGGGAGCGGTGCACACGGCGGTGTGCTTCGTACGCCCCCGTTGGTCGTTGGCGGTGCCGATGCGGACCGGGCCGATGCGGAGGATGTTGCGGAAGCGGCGGAGCATGGAGGACTCCTTTCAGAGGTGGGCGGCGATGGCGTCGGCCAGGGGCGCCGGGACGCCGAGGCGGGCGCGGAGCATCGGTGTGTCCATGGGCAAGCCGGTACGGGCGTGGTGTTCGTCGGCGAGCTTGCGGGCGTGGGTTACGAGGGCGGCCGGGACGTGCGGAGCGGGCTGTTTCGGCTCAGGCTCCGGGACGGCGGGTGGCCCCGCGGTTTCCGGTTCGACCGGGGCCGACTCGACTTCGGCCGCTGGTGCTGTGTGGGCGAGAAGCGTTCCGCCGAGGAAGGCGACGGCGGGCCATCCGGCGACGAGGATGCGCAGCCAGTCGGGGACGTCGGCCAGGTCGAGCAGTCCGGCAGTGGCGACGTTCGCGCCGAGCGACGCGGCCAAGGCGACGACGAACCAGCACCAGCCCGCCGCCTTGGACGATCCGGACCGAAGCCGCTTCCAGGCCGCTACGAGCAGCAGGTCCACGGAGATCGGATAGGCCCACGCCTTCCACCCGTCCTGTCCGGCGGCCGAAGCCAAGTCGTGCAGGTGGGCGAAGGACAGCGCGGCGGCGATGACCGCTTGTACAAGCACCGCGTCGACCCGCGCCAGATGAGCGCGCATGGGTGGGACTCCTTTCAGTCCGTTCAGTCGCCCGCCGTGAGTTCGTCGGCACGCGCGCGGGCGGCTGCTGCGACCTCAGCGGCCTCGGGGTCGCCAGGCCGGGCAGCGGCGATGCGCTCCAGCAGGTCCGCTTTGCGGCTCATCAGCTCCGCGTGATTCCCGGCGCCGGACGTGCGGAAGTCGGCCAGGTCAGCGAGAAGAGCGGAGACCTCGGAGATGGAGGGACGGGACACAGGTACTCCAATCGGTTTCAGGCATGGCGGGGGTAGGGACATGGCGCGGTGCGGTCGCGCCGATCGTGAGAAGGGGTGGGCTACTTGCTTGCTGGGAGCGTTGACGTCAGAGCGCTCACCGGAACGGCCGGCACATCGGGCCGGAACGGTTCCAGCGTGGGCAGGTCCGGAACGAGGTGCGCAGTATCGCGGCAGACTTCGGCAGCGTCACCGAGCGAGAGATACGGCGTGCGGATGCGGGACCAGCCGCCGGAGGTGTCCCCAGCGACCGCGAGGCCGGGCCGCTCGGGAGCTATGGCGCAGGCCGCCCCGACCGCTTCGGGGGCGATGTCGCCCAGTGCCATCTTGGCGGATGCTTCGTCGTTCACGCGGTGGCAGACACGGCCGGTCAGCTGGGCCCGGAGCATGGTGGCGCCCTTGCCCAGTTCGGCGCCGAAGCGCTGTCCGCAGACCTCCAGGTAGATGCCTGCCGCACGGCCGAGTTGGGCGAGCCGGATGAGCTGGGTGACCATCTCGTCCCGCCGTTCCTCGTCCTTCCGCGTGGCGACGAGGAAGAGTTCGGCCACCTCGTCCACGAGCAGCACCACCGGCACGGGCAGCTCATCCTCCGGCAGGCCCCAGACGTCAGAGGTGATCTCTTCATCCGGCGTGCTCGGGGCGATGCCCTGTCGGGCTTTGATCAAGTCGTATCGGTCCTCCATCAGTTCAACGAGGACAGGCAGCAGGTCAGCCGCCTGTACAGGGTCGGTGGCCAGCGCCGACAGCCGGGGAGCGAATGGCGCCAGCTCCACGCCGCGCTTGCAGTCGATCCCGACCAGCGCGACCCGTTGCCGAGCCAGCCCGGCTATCAGGTGGCGCAGGAACATCGACTTCCCCGACAGCGTGGCGCCCAGGGTGAGTTGGTGCGGAATGGTCCGGTAGTCCCGGATGAACGGTGTCGCATCTTCCTTCAGCGCCACGGGCACCTTGAGGAATCCGCCACCGGTCTTCCGTGGCATCCGTACCTTCCTGAGTACGTCGAA
Organism: Streptomyces sp. NPDC045899; assembly: GCF_056431485.1. NCBI lineage: Bacteria > Bacillati > Actinomycetota > Actinomycetes > Kitasatosporales > Streptomycetaceae > Streptomyces > Streptomyces sp. NPDC045899. The sequence continues at coordinate 7,386 of NZ_JBWKKP010000038.1, read as the reverse complement.
GCCGATCAGCCGCAGCTCGACGACACCGGGCTTCACCACCTCCACGTACACGCCGTGAACGCCCCAGGCGTGACGCAGCCGTTCGGCCGAAGTCCCGACATCCGCCGGTTCCTGCCCCGGGGCCAGCCGCAGGCGAACGCGGAGCCCGGTGGAGGTGGGGCGTATGAGCCCGCGCCGGGGTGGGACGGGCCGCACTTCCCGGTGGGTGAGCGCCTGTGTCGCCCAGGCCCGCAGCCGGGACGGCGGAACGGTCAGCCCGCACGCATCCATGACCGACCCATACGAGCCCAGCAGCTTCGCCGTGGAGAACGGCAGACCGACCGTGGACCAGTACGCGGCCGGATGCCGGGCCCGGAGGTAGGCGGCCCCGCCAACCATTCCGGCGACCGGGCCACCCACCTCCATCAACGTCATCACATCAGCCATCAGGCTCAGGCCCCCGCACCCACCGATATGGCGGCCGGAGCGATGGCCTCGGCCCGGAAGGCGATCCCGTGCCGCTGCTGCCCGTTGAACACCGTCTCCCACGGCCGGGCGATCAGCCCGATCAGCGTGACCGGCGAACCGAGGGCCAGGCCCTCCGTCACGCCGCTCTCCGGCACAGTGACCAGAAGCAAGGAGGACTCCCCGCCGTCGATGTAGACGACGCCGAGCCTCATCAGCGCTTCACCGGTCTGCGCGTCCTTGGCGATCTCGCCGGTCTGCCGGTCCTTGACCTTCGGCTCCGGTGCCTCGGTCAGGAGGACCGTGGCACCGGAGGTCTCAACGCGGATGGAACGCAACACTTTCTCCTTGTCTCGCACTTCATCAGACCTAGTTGTCTAGATGAGTTGGGGTATCCGAACCCGAACGAGCGGGAACGGGGACCACCTTGCCACACAGCTTGCCCACTCGTCTATACGAGTATGCATCTTCGTGTGTACGAGTCAGAAGAAGTGGCTCCGGGGCCACCACGCCCCGGCCGCACGTCAGTTGGCAGGCAGTTGGTAGGCGAGGACGTACGCGTCAGCGGCCATCACCGTGTCGCAGACCTCGACCGCGCGCCCCTCGGAGTCATAGGCGGTCCGGACAAGGTGGATCACCGGCACACCGGAGGCGAGCTGGAGCGTCCGCACTTCCTGAGGCGAGGGCATCCGGGCCCGGATCTCCTCGTCGAAGTGGTCCAGGCGGTGCCCCATCTCCTCCAACCGGGCATAGATACCGCCAGGGCCGGGGTTGGGCTGGGCGATCGGAGTGTTCCGCGCGAGGTCGAGCGGCAAGTAGGAGGTGGCGAACTCCACCGGCCGCCCGTCCAGCAGATACCGGCGCCGTCGAGCCAGGACCTTACGGGGCGAGCCCAGCCGGGCGGAGATGTCCGGCGACGGGCGTTCCTCCTTCACCTCCAGGCCGTCGACTTCCGGACGGCTTCCCGCGGCTTCGGCCTCCACGGTGAAGGCCGACTTCCCCTGTTCGCGGTGGCGCCGGGCGAAGCGGTCCGAGGCGAGCCGCCTGACCGGGGGCCGGGGCCTCACGAAGACACCCTTGCCGTGCTCGGAAACCACCAGCCCTTCCTGCTGGAGCAGGGAGAGCGAGTTGCGGACGGTCATCCGGGACACCCCGAAGTGCTCGACCAGCTCAGTTTCCGAAGGGAGCTTGTCACCTTCCCGGAAGCGCCCCTTGTCGATCGCCTCCCGCAGCGCGTCGGCGATCTGCCGGAACACTGCCCGGTCGCTCGTCGGATCCAGGACACCCAGAACCGAGGTCAGAGAAGGCATGGACATGTACTCCTTTAGGTATCTAGACGAGCGGCCGACCCGGGTTGCTACGGTGAGAGCCTAGCCAGCCGAGAGGGCCGAGGAACGTGAGCACTGAGCGCCCGCACTCCGTAAGCGTCGCCGGAGTCATCGTGGACGACGCGGGTCGTGCGCTGCTGATCAAGCGACGGGACAACGGTAAGTGGGAGCCGCCCGGCGGCGTGCTCGAACGCAGAGAAACCATCCCCGACGCGCTCCAACGCGAAGTCCTCGAAGAGACCGGGATCAAGATCGCGCTTCCCGCGACCCTCACCGGCGTCTACAAGAACATGACCGGCTTGATCGTCTCCATGGTCTTCCGCTGCCAGGCGATCGACGGCACCCCGACCACCGGAGACGAGACCCGCGCCCTGCGCTGGGCCACCCGCGAAGAGGTCACCGAGCTCGCCGACGAGGCATACGCAATCCGCGTCCTGGACGCACTCGACAACACCAGCCCGCCAGCCATCCGCGCTCACGACGGCGTGCGACTCATCTAGCACGAACCCACCATCCATCGCCCCTACCAGCATGAAGGAACTTGTATGGACGAGTATATGAGTGGCCCGCGAGTTTGGGGCCTGATGTGCCCAGGTTTCCGCGAAGAAGTGACTCGCGCCCGCCGCTGGACCCGGGAGATCCTCCGCAACCACCCCTGCGCGGACGACGCCGAGCTGATCGTCAGCGAACTCGGGAGCAACGCCGTCAGCCACACCGCGAGCGGCAGCGACTTCGGTACATTCCAGCTCACGCTGTCGTTGCTGCCGCGCACCGTCGCGATCTCCGTGACCGACGAGGGAGGCCACCCCGAGGAGCCCAGCCGTACGGAGGCCGACCCGTACGACACCCACGGCCGCGGATTAAGCATCGTCATGGCACTCGCCTGCCGCCTGGACATCACCGGCAGCAAGCACGGCCGCACGGTCACCGCCCAGCTCGTAGCACCCCAGACGGCGGACCAATGACGGCCGGCCGGGAGACCAACGACGGCTGGGACCTGGACCAGCTGCACCGGGAGGAGATCACGGTGGCGATGAACTGGGTGATCCGCGCCTGCCAGGACATCGTGCGCGAGTGCAGCCACAAGACGTTCTGGGTCCCCAGCGGAACAGCCACCGGCACCACGCCGACCACGGACCACCTCATCAAGTCGGCCCGCACCGACGTGCTCAACAAGCTCCGGCACCAGATCGACGGCGTAGAGCGCATCATCACCCTCGCCGAGCACGAACGCACCAAGCGCAAGAGGTGAGTTACAACCTTCTCTACGGGTTCAAGGCGGCTCGCTCCGCTCACCGCGCGCGGCCCGGCCCCCGGCCGGGCCTGCGCTCCTGTCTCCGCCCCGCTCCACCCCGGCCGCCGCCCGTGCCGCGCGCACAGCAATCAGCCGCCTGATGTCAGAGAAGGGGGTACGTCGTGGCTGGGGCCGGTCGGCTCCACGGCTTTAGGCAGCCACTTTGGGGCGAGCCTCTAAGATCATGGCCCCAACGTCGTGCTTTAGCGGGCAGGTCCACAGACTGCCCGACGCGCCGGAAGCTTACGGGGCCATGATCTCTCGCCCCAAAGCAGCTCCAGCCCAAAGCCGCTCCGCCGACCTCGCGCACGCTAGCTGCTGCCCTACAAAGCCTTACGACGCCAACGGCGACTCGCTCCAAGGATCAGCCTTGCTGGTTTTCACCCGAGCAGCAAACTCGGTTAACACTTTTTTGAGAAAGGGACTCAGCCAATTCCACCAAAGATGAAATATCTAGATCATCACGAAGTGTATACATGGCCAGCACATGTCCGCGAATAACCGACCTAACGTCACCCACTCCGACCTGGATTCCTGCTTCCTGCAAGTCGATCAACAGCTGCTCTCCACGAGCCGCCGCACGTTCAGGTGACGCATCTCCCGAAGCGATCTCGGTCTTCCTCCTGCACACCACGATTGAATCTAGATTAGAAGGCTCCTTACCCCCCTTCGTGACACTCGTGCTCATCTCGCCCTTGATTGGCTGGATGGCAGTTACGCCAAGCCCCGCGTCAGCAAGTGCTTTTACGAGGCTCACCCAGCCCCCGATACGAGCTTGATGAAAAGTGAAAGCCAGCAGAGCGCCGGGCTTCATCACTCTTTCACACTCAGCCCAAACTCGCGAGATTGAGTCACCAAACTGTTCGGGAAGAGAGCTCTGGACCTCGGCGGAACTTCTCGTCGTCTCCTTGGACGAAGGGTATCCCGCGAAAGGAACAATGCCCCGTAGCCAAGCATGGAAGAAATCAGCCAGCTCAGAATAGTGGACATTGTCCATGTAGGGGGGGTCAGTCACAACGAGATCTACCGACCGTGATGGCAGATCGGTTTGCGACGAGTCCCCATTTCGGATATACGCCTTACCGTTCGTCAGTCCAATTTCGTCCCAGGAATCAAGCAAATGCCTTTCGAAAGGCTGAGACAATCCCGTCAGCCTCTGGATCGTGTCACCCTGCATCACTTGGTCGACCGGAACGGTCTTATACTCATGCGCACGCACAATCCTGCTACGGAAAAGCGTAGAAAAGGAACCCGAGGAAGCTGGAGTCCCCCAGGGGTGCGCCTCGAGCGGCATGCGTTCAGGCTTCAGAATGTGATTGCTGAACATGTGCCGAACCGCCCCCGTCCCTTCCCCCTTGAAGGAACAGAACATATTGTTGAACTCCAGCGCACCCGAGAAAAGTGCCGCCAGCGCCTCCCTCTCAGCACTCCCCGCACTTACGTCACGGATTGCGGATCCGAGCATGCCTAGCGAATAGAGTTGGCGCGCATTGAAGAATTTACGCCACTCGCCAAATCCCCACCTCATGGCCTGTCGGGTGTTCTCACCCAATTCAAGGCGGCCTTCTGGGAATACGAGGTCCCCTGATTCCCTATCGAGGATTGCAGCGCATTCCTGGTACAGATCCCTATCGAAGTCGGTGATAGGCTCGTAACGCTTTCTACCGTCGTACCCCAGTACCATTTTCGCGTACATCTCGTGCTCTGGAGCTTCGCCACCCAAGGCATCGATGATCTTAGATGTATGCCCATTAGGGCACTCCATCACGCTACGCTTTACGACTCCCGCCCGCTGGAAAACGTGTCCGTTACGACACTTCTCCCATTCAAAATCGTATCGCCCAGCCTGTACTTCCAGGCACTCCGGGCAGACAATCTGGGCCTCAGGCACACGCTTAGGGTAGGCATGCTGTGAAAACACCTGCGAAGAAAAAAGACGAGTCTTCTCCTTGCACTGCGGACACGCCGCTACCGCTACCCAGAAATAGTAGAGTACCGTCTCTCCACTTTCAGTCCGGTGCACCCGGTCAATCTCTTCACGGCACCGCGACTCGACAAGCTTATATGCCCGGTTGATCTCAGCCATGTCCCAGCTTTGCAGTGCCTGCCGCTGGACGAGCGTAGCGACTGGGTTGATATCGAATCCGATTACACTGGCACCCAGCTTCGCAGCTTCAACCGCGGTTGTCCCGGAGCCAGCAAATGGATCAAACACGACCATATTTCGCATGTCCGCCGGACGGGAATACGCCTTGAAAGCATCATCCCCACTTTGCGTCACAGCTGCGAGAATGATGCCACGGAATACACTCCCCAGACGCTTAGCCCACCATTTATGCGTGCTGGTAGCCGGTCTGTGGACCTCTTTGCGCCAAGACTCGTTTTCCGCGATTTTACTCAATGGGACAGCCGGAAATTCGCCTTCCAGAGCAGTTGCTTCGGGAACTCTGCTATAAGCCTGTGCTTCATTACCGAAAAGCTGAGATGGCTCAAAGCTGAGGTTGGTCACTAGTTCCACCCAATGAAAGTTGCCGAGGAAAAGACCTTGACGGCTTCATGGCAACATCGGCACTCGGATCACTCTTAGCCCTATATACATTAAAGCTATAAGTGGACCCAGCTGTCGGGTTATCGGCAAGCTCTGTTCTTAGCGAGTTGTCATGAAAGTCGAACGTGTACTTCGTTGCGATTCTATCAGCAGCTCTCCGACTCAGACGTCCAACCACGCGAAGTCGGTCCGCCATGTCAATCTCCTCCCCCTCTGGGGCAATCAAGGTGCAGCTTGACTCAAGCCCTTCCGCAAGCGCATAAGGAGTCGGAGCCACGTACATCTTTCGATCTCGAACTAGAATATCCCCGTAGGACCCGAAGTCGCGAAAACTGTCATTCTTGTGAACGTAATCGTGGTTAGCGTTCAGAAAGTCGCCGTGGCAGATGACCAAGTCGAGCACAGGGAATTTATCGCCTTCGGGCTTTTTAGGGTACCTGCCGAAGATATAGTACACAGACCGGCCGTCATGTAGCCCCGTGGCCAACTGGCTATTGCAGTCGAAATCCGCTTGACGTCCCGGAGTCTCCAGGCCCTTAACCTCATACCCTTCAGGGTGATGTGTCATGGCATAGTCAGGATACTTATTCCTTTTCGTCTCCTCCCAGGAAAAGCCGGTTTCGTCGAGTCGATTTCCAACCCAATCCTGGAAATGGAACTCCTTGTCTCTCCTGTTCCTGCGATGAATCATCTCTCCGCGCTTCATGGCTTCATAGCAAGATAGGAAAACTGCACCAAGTGTCGCAACAGTCATAGTCTGCCCCGAATGTCCATGCGTTGATGTCAACTTTGACTCGTTCAGGCAAGACTAGTGTGGCTGGCATGACTTCGAGTGCCGGTGCTTAACAAGCGCGAGCAGCAGTGCCGTACTGAGTCCAGAGCTCGAAGCGCCGCACTGACATCCACAGTTGACATCAACGACCCCGGACGACGGCGACACGCAGCAGTCACGGGTGGCACCAGTGCACGGTGCGGGACGCGACCGGGACCGAGGGGAGATCGAACTTGTAAAGCGAAGGTCGTCGGTTCGAACCCGACAGTCGGCTCTGTGCGCGAGCAGCGAAGAAGCCCCGGACGATCTTTCGTCCGGGGCTTCTGGCGTCTGAAGGCCGACTTCCCTTGCTCGCGGTGACGGCGGGCGAAACGGTTCGAGGCGAGCCGCATGACCGGGGGCCGGGCCGGACGAAGACACGCGGCGTTCTCGGCCGCACCTGGGGGACAGAGGGCAGGACAAGGCAGAGAGGGCGGCCACCTTCGCCGTCTCGATCAGGCTAGGAGGCCCTGGGCGTCTGCCTCTCCGCCGGTGACCCCCCGGGGAGCCGGGTGCGGTCGGCCGGTGCCCATCGCTGGTTCCTCTGCCTTCCTGGCTCTCCCGCGACCCGGCTCAGCGTTCAGTACTGCTCGGTCTCCATAAAGCCCGTACTCGCGTTATCGTCCGCCCCGAAGGCGTCCGCGGCGGCGGTCGGGTCGAATCCGGGCGGGCTGTCCTTGAGCGCCAGGCCCAGGCCGCTCAGCTTCGCCTTGACCTCGTCGATCGACTTGGCACCGAAGTTGCGGATGTCCAGCAGGTCCGCCTCGGAACGGGCCAGGAGCTCGCCCACCGAGTGGACGCCTTCACGCTTGAGGCAGTTGTACGAGCGGACCGTGAGCTCGAGCTCCTCGATCGGCAGCGCCATGTCGGCGGCCAGGGCGGCGTCCGTCGGGGACGGGCCCATGTCGATGCCCTCGGCGTCCACGTTCAGCTCGCGGGCCAGGCCGAACAGCTCGACCAG
>NZ_JBWKKP010000037.1:0-62307 GCF_056431485.1 Streptomyces sp. NPDC045899 | reverse complement strand
GGATCGGCGTAGACGGCCACGCTCGCGATCCCGGCATCCCGACAGGCACGGGCAACACGGACAGCGATCTCGCCACGGTTGGCGATGAGCACCTTCTGCATGCTCTCTCTTCCCTCTTCCCATCAGAAGTACCGCCCGGCGAGGACGGTCAAGGTTGCTACCCCAGGGCCCGCTCGAGGAAGTCCAGCACCACGCTCGCGTACGCCCCGGGATCGGTCTCCAGGCCGAGCAGATGCCCGGCACCCGGCAGAACGTGGGTCTCGGCCTGCTCATAGCGTTCGGCCAGGGCGTCCACCGAGGACGGCGGCACGATCGCATCGTGCTCGCCGGACATGAACAGCAGCGGGATCTTGGCGAACGTGCCGGTCACCGGAGGCGGCCACTCGGCCCGCACCATCGCGGGGCCCAGGGTGCACAGGGTCCGGGTCACCACCGAACGGGACGGCTCCGCGCTCAGCGGGGCGGGCACCGGCAGCGCCTCCGCCTCCAGGAACTTGCGCAGCAGTGGCGCCACATCGTGTCCCGGCCCGCTGTCGCACACCAGCGCGTCGACTTCGAACCCGTCGTGCGTCAGGGCCCACATGGCCGAGAAGCACGAGAAGGCGAAGCCGTAGACGGCTATCCGCGCGGTGGCGTAGCCATGGCGTTCGCGCAGCCGCTCCACCACGGCTATGACATCGCCGGCGAACCGGTCGCCCAGGCCCAGCAGCGAGCGGTCGTCGCCGCTGGCCCCGTGGTTGCGGTGGTCGAAGAGGCAGACCGTGTACCCGGCGTCGTGCAGGAACCGCGCGTGGCCGAGGCTGTGGTCCTTGCTCGTCCCCAGGCTGTGCCCGAGCACCACCACCCGGTCCGTGGCCCCGGGGCACAGCCAGGCGTGGACGTACTTCCGGGAACTGAACGGGATCTTCAGCTCGGTGTACGGCAGTCCGTGGTCGCCGGGGTTCGCCTGCTGTGCCCGGTTGCGCGGATGGAAGGCCAGATACGCCAGGGAGGCCCCGTACAGCGGGGCCACCGGAAGCACCGCGGTCGAGAGGGCGCGGGCCGCCAGCGAGGGCGGCCGCGCCGACTTCTGGGGAGGCTCGGGCATCTGCGTCCTCCAGGAGGGGATGGAGTGTCCGTCGGCGGTCAGGGCGGTCTCGTCTCAGGTCAGGACGGGTGGGGGGTCGGTGGCCCGCGAGCGGCGCGGCGGCCTGGAGGAGGTGGGGGAGGCGGTGGGTACGGGTGTCAGCCGCACCCTCCGGCATGCCCGTGGTCACCGGAGCGGACCGCGGCGGCACCGGCGCCGCCGGGCAGGTCGTCCCCGGACGGCGGACCCGTCGCCGCGGTGGCGGCGCACCGGGCGCGGACCGCGTCGGCGAAGACGGCCAGCCGGTCCACCCCCCAGTACTTGTCGTAGCCCAGGGTGAAGAACGGCACGCCGAACGCCCCGTCCTCGCTCAGCGCGAGCAGAGCCGCGAGTCCGCGTCCGCCGCGCAGTTCCGCGTCGTCGGCCGCGTCCGCCAGCGGACCGGCCGGGAGTCCCAGCTCCCCGGCGATCTCCGCGACGGTCCCGCGGTCGCAGATGTCCCGGCCCTCCTCCCAGCGCGCGCGGTAGACGCGTTCGACCCAGGCCGGGCCCAGCCCCGCGTCGGCGGCGAGGAAGTACGGCAGATGCGGCACCTCCCAGACCGGGTCCACGTCCACCGGCCAGGTGACCGGCAGACCGCGGTCGGCGGTGAGCCTGCGCACGTCCTGGAGGACGTACAGGTGCTTGTCCCGCGACATCGCCGTGTACGGGAAGCGGCGGCGCCGCTCGGCCATCCGGCGTTCGCCGTCAGCGTCCGGCTCCCACCAGGGATGCCACTCCACCGCCTCTGCGACATCCGGATAGCGGTCCATCAGGTCACGGTAGGCGATCCAGCTGTACGGGCTGCGGAAATTGAAGTAGAAGCGCGGCACTTTGCTGCGCTTGGCTGCCACGTCCGTCCCCCTCGTCGGTCCGTCGGGTCCTGTCCGGCTCGCTCAGATGACCACACCGCCGTCCACCTGGAACACCGCGCCGGTCACATACTCCGCGCCGGTCAGGTACGCGACCATGTCGGCGACCTCCTCGGGACGGCCGAAGCGACGGAGCGGAATGCTCTGCTCGGCATCCTTGCGCACACTGTCCGACAGCGACGCCGTCATGTCCGTCTCGACGAAGCCGGGGGCAACCACATTGGCCCGGATGCCGTACCGTCCGACCTCCTTGGCGAGCGACCTGGTGAAGCCGATGATCCCGGCCTTGGAAGCGGCGTAGTTGCTCTGGGTGGCGTGGCCGTGCACCCCCGCCACCGAGGATATGGTCACCACACACCCGGACTTGCGCTTCATCATTCCGAACACCACGGAACGGCAGACGTGGTAGGTGCCGTCCAGGTTGACATCCATGACACCCCGCCACTCCTCGTCCCGCATCAGCAGCAGCGGATTGTCCCGTGTGATGCCGGCCGAGGTCACCGCGACGTCGACGGGGCCCAGCTCGTCCTCGGTGAACGCGACCAGGTCCCGGACGGCCGCCATGTCCCGGACGTCCGTCTGTCTGCCGACCACCCGGCCGCCGTCCAGCTTCGCCGCCTCCTCCTCCAGGGTGCGGGCCGCCTCGGGGCTGGAGCCGTAACAGAACGCCACGTCGAACCCGTCCCGGGCCAGGCGCAGTACGGTCGCGCGGCCGATGCCGCGGGAGCCGCCGGAGACGAGTGCGACCCGTCGCTCGTTGTCGGACATGCGGTGTGGTTCCTTCCTAGGCGCCCGGGGCGTCGGTGAGCTCGGACGCCGGGCGCATCGTCATGGTCAGCCGCCCCACGGTCAGGGCGGTGGCGTCCCCGACCAGGCTCTCGCCCTCGAAGACATAGGTGTCGCCGACCCGGCGGGCCAGCCGTACGTGGTGCTCCACCACGTCGCCGGGGAGAACGGGGCGGTGGAACGCGGTGTCGGTGACCCCGCCGAGCAGCATGGCCATCCCGGTGCGGACGTCCGGATTGGGCCGCTCCCGGGCGACCAGCACCCCGGCCACATGGCACCAGGACTCCAGCAGGACGGTCCACGGGTAGTGGTAGTCCTCCTCGGGGGCGTCGTCCGGCACCCCCGCGTACCAGGGCTCGTTGCAGGTGACCGCCTTCAGTCCGCTGGCCCGTTCGCCGGGGACGAGCTCGGTGACCCGGTCGACCAGCAGCATGGGATAGCGGTGCGGCAGGATCCGCTTGATCTCGCCGACCCCGATCATCCGGCGGCTCCCCGTCCGGTGAAGCGCAGCCGGATCTGGGCGGCGGGGCCGCGGCCGGTGGCGGCCTTGGCCCGGCAGCGCCAGTCCTCGCCCTCCCGCGTCCAGCTCAGTTCACAGCTGAGCGTGTCCCCGGGGTAGACCGGGCTGAGGAAGCGGGAGGACTCCAGGGCGGCCAGCCGCCACTGCCGGACCGGACCGGGCAGTGTGGCGCGGGCACCGCGCTGGACGTACTCCACGACGCACACCCCGGGGAGGATGGGGAACCCGGGAAAGTGCCCGGCGAGCACCCGCTCCGTCTCCGGGATCCGGACCTCGCACCGGGCGGGGCGCTCACCGGGAGCGCCGGGTTCGACGACGTCCACGGTGCCGTCGACCGGTCCGCACGCGGACGCCGTCGTCATCACTTCTCCAGCTTCGAGACGAGCAGGTCGTGCACCTTGCGCAGACAGGTGATGTCCTTCATCTCCCGCTCGTCCAGCTTGACCCCGTACTTCTTCTCCAGGACGACCATGACCTCCAGGGCCATGAGCGAGTCCACGCCGAGGGTCTTGACGAAGTCGGCGTCGTCGGTGAGGTCCGCCTCGTCCACGTCCAGCACATCCGCGACGAACGTGCGCAGTTCTTCCTTGTCGAGGGTGGTGGTGTCAGCCATGGGGGTGTCTCCTTCCGCCGCGTCAGCGGGGATCGGTGGTGAGTTTGGCGAGCGCCTCGGGTGAGTCGACCGAGAGGGTCACGGCCCCCTCGACGGTCCGCCGGATCATCCCGGTGAGCTGACGGCCGGGGCCGAGCTCCACGAACCGGGTACAGCCGAGATCCCCGGCCAGGGTGCGCACACCCGCCTCCCAGCGCACCGGGTGGGTGAGCTGGTCGAGTTCGAGCTCCCGCCAGCGGGCGCCGGTGCGGTACGCGCAGGCGTCCACGTTGGCCACCACGGGCAGGTGCTCGGGGGCGAAGTGCACGGCGGCCAGGGCCTCGCGCAGTTCGTCGGTGGCGGCGGCCATCAGCGGGCTGTGGAAGGCGCCGCCGACGGCGAGCCGGATCACCTTGCCCTCGGCCTCGACGGCGAGCCCGGCGAGCCGGTCCACACCCTCCGCGGTGCCCGAGACCACGATGGCGCCGGGCGCGTTCACATTGGCGACCCAGAGCTCCGGGCCCTCCTGCCGCACCCGTGCGACCAGGTCCTCCACGGTCTCCGGGCCGAGCCGCACCACGGCGGCCATGGTGCCCGGTGAGCGCTCGGCACAGGCCCGCATCGCCCGGCCACGGGCGGCGACCAGCCGGGCGGCGTCGGCGAGCGGTACGGCCCCGGCCGCGTAGAGCGCGGTGTACTCGCCGAGGCTGTGCCCGGCGCAGGCCACCACCTCGCCCAGCACCCCGGCCTCGCTGGCCTCCCGGTGCACCAGCACCTCGGTGGTGAAGACCGCGATCTGCGCGAGGTCGGTGCGGCGCAGCGTCTCGTCGTCCGCCTTGAGCAGCAGCTCCTCGACGTCGATACCGGTGTACTCGGAGATCCCGGCCACCAGCGGCCAGGACGGGGCGTCCCGCCAGGGCGCGCCCATGCCCGCCTTCTGCGCGCCCTGTCCGGGGAAGACCAGCGCGGTGCGCGGTGGGGTGTCCGCCGGTTCCCCGGCGGCCGTCTCACGGTCCGTCATATCCATCAGCTCCTTGTGCGTGCGCTCGGGGCGGCCGGGGGTCACCGGATCCGCAGCAGGGCCGCCCCGACGACGCCGTCCCGGTCGGCCGAGGTGACCAGGGCGTGCCCGCCGGGGGCGAGGTCCTTGCGCTCGGCGAGCGCGAGGACGGCGGCGACCTGGAAGGCCGCCGAGGCGGCGCAGGTGTCGCCGATGAGGTCGGCGGCCGAGATCACGGGCGGCGATCCGCCGTCGAAGACCTCGGCGAGGGCGGCGCGTTCGGCCTCGCCCTCGGCGCCGGGGGCCCGGGAGTCGGCGAGCAGCCGCACCTCGCCGGGGGCCACCCCGGTACGGTCCAGCAGCCGCCGGACCACGCCGGCGAGCACGGTGCGGACGGCGTCCGCACCGGGTGCGCAGCCGAACTCCAGACCGGTGATCTCGGCGAGGGCCCGGCGGCCGTGTCCGGTGGCGGTGGCCTCCGGCTCCAGCAGCCAGACGGCCGCGCCCTCCCCGAGCACCGCGGTGGCGTCCTCGTCGGCGCGGGTGTGCCACTCCAGCCAGGCGCGGGCGGAGGAGAACTCTTCGACCGCGCCGCACAGCACCGGTCCCGCGCGTCCGGCGCGCTGGAGCCGCAGGGCGTACTGGAGGGCGAGCAGTCCGGTGGCGCGGCCCCCGGCGATGGTGGTGTTGGGGCCCTTGAGCCCGTGCCAGATGGCGGACTGTCCGGCCGCGCAGTTCATCACCGTGTTGGGGAAGCGGGCCGGGTCGACGAAGAAGGGCCGCTCGCTGACGAGCGAGTCACGGGTGAAGTCCATGATGCTCTGGGCGCTGCCGGTACTGGTGCCCAGGGCGAGTCCGGTGTGCTCGTCCACGCCCGGCAGCCGTTCGCCCGCGCCGCTGCCGCCCCCGGCGGTGTGCTCGCCGTTCCCGCCGTACAGCAGCGCGCGGAGCGCGGTCACCGCCAGACCGGTGGCCCGGTCCATCGAGCGGGTGCCCTTGCGGCCCAGGATCTCCCGGATACGGAAGCCGGGGACGAGGCACGCCTCCCGGAACGGCGCGGACCACTCCTCGGGGTCCAGCGCGGTACCGGCCTTGCGGCCGGACCGCAGCCCCGTGGTGAAGTCCGCCCCGCTCAGGCCCAGGGGCGAGACGGCGGTCCAGGCCGAGATGACCGGGACGGCCCCGGCGGCGGTGTTCATGGGTCCGTGGACTCCTTCGGTGGTGGCTTCGGTGGTGGCGGACGCGGCGGGGACGGCGGGCGCGGTCACAGGAACCACACCTGTTCGTAGGCGGGCCAGCGGGACGCCAGCGCGCCGCCCTCGATGACGCGGACGCCCGGCAGCAGCCGGTCGCGGGCGGTGCGCCCGAGCGCGGTCAGCCCTTCCTCCTCGACCATGACGGTCACCCCGGCCGCCATCACCCGGGTCACCGAGGCGCCCGGATCGGGCAGCGAGGCCAGGGTCCGGCCGCCGATGCGCAGCTCCGGGGCGAAGTCGGTGGTGAGGGCGTACCCGGCGGCGGGGCCGCGCAGCACCAGATCGCATCCCCCGCTCTGCCGGTGGAGTTCGGGGACGACGTAGAGGGCGTCGGCGAACTGGGTCTCCACCGAGCCCCGGTACGCCTTCTCCACGATCAGCAGCCACCGTGCCTGGTCCGCCATGGCTCAGCACACCCCCATGAACAGGGTCTTGTCAGCGGCGCGGACGTGCTCGGCGTAGACGAACAGCGACCGCTTGCGCACCTCGGGGATCTGCTCGGCCGCCCCGCGCTGATCGGCGCAGAAGCGGCAGACGTACCAGTACAGCCGGTCGGGGTGATCGGTGATCAGGTCGCGGATGACGCGGGCCACCGAGGGGTGTTCGCGCCCCGGGTCGGAGAGGTCCCGCGGCGCGGTGTCGCCGAGCGCGGCGCCGGTCAGCCGGGTGGCGTCGCCGCACACCCAGATCTGCACCCGGGCGCCGCGGTCGAGCAGCGCGGTCGCCAGCCGCAGCGCGGAGGTGACCAGATCGGTCTGGTGCGGCGCGCCGTGCAGGTTGAGCAGCACATCGGTAGGGGGTACGGGCCGGGGCATCAGTGCCACACCGCCCGTACCCGGGGCTCCAGCAGTTCGGCGGCCACCTCGTCCATCTCCACCATCCGGCAGGCGGCCAGCAGATCGGCGGCGGGCAGGGCGCGCTGGGCGGCCGAGAAGGTGTCCACCCAGAGCTCGCCGCCGTCCCGCAGCAAGGTCTCCACGGCCGGTGAGGCGCCGGGCAGGGCGGCGGTCACCCCGTTCTCCACGAGGAACAGCACCACCCGGTGGCCGTCCCCGGCCAGCCGCACCGCGTCGCCGACGAACCGCTCGCAGGCGGGACCGGTCTGCGGTCCGCCGGTCTCGATGAGCAGATGGTCAGTCATGTGCGTGTCCCGTCAGGTCAGGAGCTCCCCGCCGTCGACCCCGATCACATTGCCGGTGATCCAGGAGGAGTCGGTGCGGGAGAGCAGGGAGACGGCCTCGGCCACGTCCTCGGGCCGGGTCAGCCGCCGGTGCGGATTGAGCCCGGTGGCGTACGCGGCGATCCGCTCGCTGTCGGGGATCCGCTCCATGGACGGGGTCAGGGTCACCCCGGCGCGCAGGGCGTTGACGGCGATCCCCGACGGCGCGAGCTCCAGGGCGAGCTGGCGCACATGGGACTCCAGCGCGGCCTTGGCGGCGGACACCGCGCCGTAGTGCGGCATCACCCGGGTCCCCCCGGCGCTGGTCATCGCGTAGACCTTGGCGCCCGCGCCGAGCAGTCCCGCGGTGAACAGATCCTGGGTCCAGTAGACGAGGGAGTGGGCCATCACATCGAGCGTCATGTTCATCTGACGTGAGGTCAGTCCCTCGTCGCCGTCCTGCGCGATGTACGGCAGCAGGGTGCCGAAGGCCAGCGAGTGGACGACGATACGGATCCCGGTGTCCCCGGTCAGCTCGGCGAACCGCGGCAGCAGCTCCTCACGGGTCCGCGCGGAGGCGGCGTTGGCGTTGAAGAAGTGCGCCTGGACGCCCTGGGCGCGCATCTCCTCGCGGGCCACCGCGGCCTTCTCCTGGCCGTCGGCGGTGTCGAAGTGCACGCCCAGGATGTTGACGCCCGCGCGGGCCAGCTCATGGCCGATGGCCAGGCCCATCCCGCTGGAGGCGCCGAGCACCAGGCACCAGGATCCTTCGAGTGAGGTGATCATCGGTCGTCCGCCCTCCGCGGTGTGCTCATCGGCTCTCGGTCCGCGCTCACCCCGGCGCCGCCCGGGGTGACCAGGCAGACGGCGAGATGTCCCTCGGCGGCCGCGGTGACGACCGCGTGGGCCCGGCCCGGGGCGCCGTCCAGCGCCGCGGCGGCCCGCGCCACCGGGGCCAGCGCGCCCGCGCCCGCCGGGACCCGTTCGTACTTCTCGTCCGCCGTGAGCTCCGCCAGCGCCGCCGCGACCGCCTCCCCCACCGGGGAGCCGTCCAGCACGGCGGTGGCGCCGAGCGGAGCGTCCGGCCGGTGGCCGAGGGCGTCGAGCGCGTCCCGGACCAGCGCCGCCGCCCGCCCGCCGCCGTCAGCGGCGGCCATCGGCGGCGGCAGGAACGAGGTGCGGACGCCCAGCCGCCCCAGCGCCCGGCCGCCGCGGGCCGCGACCGAGGCCGCGGGCTCCAGCAGCAGGGCCACCGCCCCGGCCTCCGCGGTGTCCGCGCCCGGTTCCCCCTCGGGCAGCGCCTCCTCGGTGGCCCCGGCGATCAGCAGCCGGGCCCGGCCCGCGGCCAGCGCCCGCTGACCGGTGCGGAGCGCCTCGAACCCGGCCACCCGGGGGGTGGTGAGGGTGAGGTTGAACCCCTTGAGGTCGTGTTCGGTGGCCAGCCGGCTGCCGAAGAGGTTGATGGAGAAGTAGGGCGCGGTGACCGGGCTCAGCCCCTCGGCCCCGGTCTCGGTGACCGTACGGTCCATGGTCCGGTGCAGCGCCAGGGCCGCGCTGTTGGTGCCCACCGCGGCGCCCCGCCGCTCGGGCTCGGTGGCCTCCAGCACGTCCGGACCGGCCCCGGCCAGGGCGCGCTTGGCCGCGGCCAGGAAGTACTGGCTGGCCGGGGGCAGGTACTTGTAGCCGCGGCGGCCGAGCGCGGCGCGGAAGTCGAAGCCGTCGGCGCTCACCGTGCCGACGCCCGCGACCACCAGATCGGTGCCGCTCATGACCCGGCCTCCCCGAAGACGAGCGAGATGTTGTTGCCGCCGAACGCATAGGCGTTGACCAGTCCGTAGGGCGCGGTGACCGGGGTCGGTCCGTCCGGCAGCCGCACCGGGCACTCGGGGTCGAGCGCGCCGACGGGCACATTGGACGGCACGGTCCCGTGGTGCAGCATCAGGACGGCGGCCAGCGCGGCGAACGCGCCCGCCGCACCGCCGGTGTGTCCGATCAGCGCCTTCAGGCTGTACAGCGGCGCCCGGGCGCCGGGGCCACCGGCGAGCGTGTCCAGGATCCGGCTCTCGACCACGTCGTTCAGATCGGTGCCGGTGCCGTGCGGCACCACGAAGCCCAGGCCGCGCTGGCCCGGCGCGGCGCTCACCCCGGCCTGCGCCAGCGCTTCCCGCATCGCCCGCTCGATCTGGGCGCCGCCGGGCTCGGGCGCGGTCGGGTGGTGCGCGTCGCAGCTCCATCCGGCGCCCGCCAGACGGCCGTAGACGGTACGGACACCGCGGGCGCGGGCGTGGGCCGCGGACTCCAGCACCAGGACGGCCGAGCCCTCGCCGAACAGGGTGCCGCCTCGGTCGGCGGCGAACGGACGGCAGCGCTCGGGGTCGATCGCGCCCAGCCGGTTGAAACAGGCCAGCGCCACCCGGGAGTACGCCTCGGCGCCGCCCGCGATGACCACGTCCGCCTCACCGGAGCGGATCAGGTCGGCGCCCTCGGACAGTGCGTAGCCGCTGGCCGAACAGGCGTTGCTGACACAGGTGGCGGACCCCTGCGCACCGATCCACGAGGCGACCGCCGAGGCCATCGGATAAACCGGCGCCCAGCGGGCGGAGTCCGGATCGGTCCCGGTCCACCAGCGCTCGTGGAGGTCGGTGTCGCCCATCCCGCTGCCGAGGATCACGGCCATCCGGCGGGGATCGGGCACCCCGCCCGCGCGGTCCAGCCCGGCGTCCCGGACGGCCTCCCGCGCGGCCTCCAGGGCGAACTGCGAACCCCGGCCGAGCGCGAGGCCGTCCAGCTCGTCCGGTCCGTCCGGCAGATCGGCCTCGGGCACCAGGTACATCAGCGGGTGGTCCATCCGGGCCAGTGGATCGGGCACCTTCACCGGAGCGGTGTCCGCGGTCCCCATCCCGCGCCAGAAGGCGTCGACGCCCGAGCCCAGCGGGGACAGCGCCCCGAGCCCGGTGATCAGCACATCGTCCATCAGGGGGCGCTCGCCTTCCCGCCGATGGCCTCCAGCACCCGCTGGTCGAAGGGGACCAGCCGCCAGTCACGGCGGTTCTCGATCAGCGCGTAGCCGTGCACGATCCGGCCGGTGGCGGTGAGCGAGAGGGCGCCGTCACGGAGGACGTAGCAGTCCATCCGGGCGGTGTAGGTGAGGTCCTTGAAGACCTCCTCCACGGTGTAGACCGTGTAGAGGTCCTCCTCCATCAGCGCCTCACCGGTGATCCGGAGGTCGGACCGCGGGACCACGGGTATCCACCTGCGGTCGTCCAGCAGGGTCTTGATGGAGATACCGCGGGCGCCGACGAAACGGTCCTTGGCCTCCTCCATCAGCCGCAGGTAGCCGGACATCTGGAGCCGCTCGGTGAAGTGGCAGTACGGGTAGCGGATCGTCCACTTCCAGGCGTGCGCGTTACGGCCCTCGGTCAGCGCGGTGAGCACGGCCCGCTCGTCGGCGTCCGCGGGCAGCCCGGGCACCGGCACCCCGGCGGGCGGCGCGTCCGCGCCCAGCCGCGCGGTGGTGAAACGGGCCAGCTCACCGGGGGGCGGGCCGGGCGCGTCCAGGTAGGTGTCGGTGCGCAGCGCGACGCGCACGGTGGCGGTGACGGCCTTGAGGGACGAGCCGTCCCGGGTCACCCGCAGGACGACCCGGAAGCCGAGGGTGGTGTCGCCGTCGGAGGTGTCCGGGACCACCTCGGCCTCGGCCTCGTCGTCCATGTGGAAGGCGTGCAGGATCCGGGAGTTCAGGGTGACGATGTCCAGCCCGAGGCCGTGCTCCTCGTAGAGCAGCCGGGCGGGCGCCCCGCACCGGGCGAAGTGGATCAGCACGGCTTCCTCGATGAGGTAGTTGACGTGCTTGAACCCGATCCAGGTGCAGATGTTGGAGCCCTCGTAGCGCGGGCGCAGCCGCACGCTGGTGGTGTCGGCCAGCAGGGCTTTGGTCCGCATCGGCGGGGCGGCGGCTGTCATCAGGGGCTCTCCATCGCTGAACTCGCTGAAATCGCAGATGTCACTGAACTCACCGCGGGGGGAGCGCCCGGGCCGGGGCCCTGGCCGGTGACCGGGCGCAGCAGCAGCCCGGCCACGGCGTCGGCGGTGTCGTCGCCGCAGGTGAGGAGGGCGTCCCCGGAGCCGCCCGCGGCCAGCCAGCCGACCGCGGCGGCGCACTGGAGGACGCCGAGGGCGCCGGAGGCGCGGCCGAAGGCGCGGGTGAGGTCGTGCCGGGGCACGGTGGCGGGCACCGGCGCTCCGGCGTCCGCGGGCTCGTGGTGGCGCTCGGGGGTGAACCAGATACCGGGGGGCGGTCCCTGGGGCAGCAGCGCCGCCACGCACGGACCGAGCCCCGACCGCCGCTCGTACGGTCCGAGCACGGCGGCGGCCCGCGCCCCGCGCTCGCGCGCCCAGCGGGCGTCCTCCACGACGACGGCGGCGGCGCCGTCCAGCAGTTCCGCGGCCGGGGTTCCGGCCAGGTCCTCCACGACCGGGTTGTGGGTCTCGACGCCGACCACCACGGCCCGGCGGACCCGTCCGGCGGAGACGAGTGTGGCGCCCCAGTGAAGGGCGTCAAGACCGGAGGTGGGCCCGTTGCACAGCATCAGGTTGGGGCCGCGCAGCCCGTGCCGGATCGCCACCCAGGAGGCGATCACATTGCTGGAGGCGTTGGGCAGGCTCATGGGGCTCAGACCGCAGGCCGACTCCGCCGCGATGGTGGCGGCGGTGAGGCACGCGGTGTCCAGGTTGCCCAGGTTGGAGCTGCCGACCACGCCCACGGTGACGCCCGGGACGGCCAGCGCCGCGTCCTCGCCGGTGACCAGGGCGGCGTCGCGCAGCGCGTCGAGGGCGGCGCACAGCGCCAGCCGGGTGGCGCGGTCCTTGTAGCGGTGGCCCCGGTGGCCGATCCGGGGGGCGGTGTCGAAGGGCCCGGCGGCGGGGCCGGCGGCGCGCAGCAGTGCGTCCGGGGTGTCCGCGCCGGGCAGGGCGAGGCCGGCTCCGGTGACGACGACCGTGCCGGGGACGGCGGTCACCGGCTGGTCCTCTCCACCACGGCCACCGCGTTGACCCCGCCGAAGCCGAACGCGTCGATCTGGGCGAGCTCCAGCCCCGCGCCGCTGAGCGGCTCCCGGACGAAGCGGAACTCCGCGGCCTCCGGCAGCGGTTCGCTGAGGTGCAGGGTGGGCGGCACCTGTCCGGTGGTCAGGGAGCGCAGCGCCACGATCAGGCTGAGCAGGCCGGAACCGCCGGAGGTGTGCCCGGTCATGGACTTGATGGCGGTCATCAGCGGTCCGCCGACGTCCGTGCCGTAGACGTCCGCCAGGGCGGTGGCCTCGGCGGTGTCATTGAGCTGGGTGCCGGTGCCGTGCAGCAGCACCAGATCGATGTCGCGCGGTTTGACGCCCGCGCGCCACTGCGCCTCGTGCACCGCCTCGGCGATGCCCTGGGCGTCGGGGGCGGTGACATGACGCGCGTCGCAGTTCATGCTGACGGCCAGCAGCCGTCCGAGCGCGGCGGCCGCGGCGCCGGGTTCCTCGCGGCGCAGCACCACCGCGGCGGCGCCGTCGCCCATCAGGAC
Organism: Streptomyces sp. NPDC045899; assembly: GCF_056431485.1. Classification (NCBI taxonomy): domain Bacteria; kingdom Bacillati; phylum Actinomycetota; class Actinomycetes; order Kitasatosporales; family Streptomycetaceae; genus Streptomyces; species Streptomyces sp. NPDC045899. Next base: position 49,454 of record NZ_JBWKKP010000037.1, on the reverse strand, counting down.
GCCGCGGCGGGAGCGGTCGAAGGGCCGTACCCGGTCCGGGGGTTCGCTGTTCACCCGGTCCAGCAGCCCGTACATGCTCTCGGTCAGGGTGTCGACCCCGGCGACGACGACGGCGTCCGCGGCACCGCTCGCCAGCAGGTCGCTGCCGAGCGCGAGGGCGTAGAGCGAGGCCGAACAGGCCCCGGCGAAGGTGTGGGTGCGCACCGCGCCGAAACGCTTGTGCAGCGCGGGGCCGAAGTGCAGCCGCCCGATGTCGAACCCGGTGCGGTCGCGCCAGGCCAGCTCGGCCGAGCGCAGCTCCCGCAGCCCGGTGCCGACCAGCACCGGGACCTCGCTCAGGTCCTCGCCGAGACCGGCCTGGGCCACGGCCTCCTGGATCGCGCGCAGCAGCCAGGCGGTGGCGCGGCCGGGGACATCCGTCCCCGGAGTGGGGCGGTCGTCGATCTCGTAGGCGTGGCGGCCCCGGTACCGGTCCTGGTCGAAGCCGCGCAGTTCATGGAGTCCGCTGGTGCCGGCGCACAGGGCCCGGAAGATCTCGTCGACGCCCTCGCCCACGCTCGCCACGGCGCCCGCGCCGGTCACCAGCTGGCTCATGATCCGACCGAACCGTGCTTGCCGAAGATCACCACGGCGTTGTTGCCGCCGAAGGCCAGGCCGTTGTTCTGGACGACCCGCAGATCGGCCTCGACGGCCTGGTTGGGCACACAGTCCAGGGCGCACTCGGGGTCGGTCTCGACGTGGTTGATGGTCGGCGGGATGAACCCCTCGGTGAGGGCGAGCGCGCAGGCGATGGAGGCCAGCGCCCCGGCCGCGCCCATGGAGTGGCCGATCATCGACTTGACGGAGACGGTGCGCGGTGCGGTGCGCTCGCCGAAGACCTGGTGGATGGCGCGGGCCTCGGTGATGTCATTGGCCCGGGTGCCGGTGCCGTGCGCGGAGATGAAGTCGACCTCGTCCGGCTTGACCTGCGCGTTGTCCAGGGCCAGTTGCATACAGCGGGCCACGCTGTCCTGGTTGGGTGCCACCGGGTGGTCGGCGTCGCAGTTGAGGCCGTAGCCGAGGACCTCGGCGTAGATCCGGGCGCCCCGGGCGAGCGCCGACTCCAGGCTCTCCAGCACCAGGATGCCCGCGCCCTCACCGGTGAGGATGCCCTTGCGGTCCTTGTCGAAGGGCTGGCAGCGCTCGGGGGCGATGGTGCCCAGCCGGTAGAAGCCGGTGAAGGTCTTGCGGCACAGGGCGTCGGCGCCGCCGCACAGGGCGATGTCCACGTCTCCGCCGCGGATGGCGTCGAAGCCGTAGCCGATCGCGTAGTTGCCCGCGGCGCAGGCGGTGGGCAGGGTGACGGCCTCGGCGCGGGTGAGGCCGAACTCATGGGCGATGGTGGCCGACAGCCGTCCGGCCGGGACCCGCCGGGCGGTGACCGGGTCCATCTGCTCCGGGCCCAGGTCCACCTCCACCTCGACCAGGTGGTCCAGATCCCTGGACTCACCGTCGGTGGTGCCCACCGATATCAGACAGGGCCGGTCCCGCAGTTCGTCCTCCGGGAGCCCGGCGTCCGCCACCGCCATCCGGGCGGCGGAGACGGCGAACTGGCTCGCCCGGCCCAGGGTGCGGGGCCGCACATTGCGGATCCACCGCTCGGGGTCGAAATCCGTGACCTCACATGCCACGGCGTGTTCGAAGCCCTCGGTGTCGAAGGCGGTGATGGGCTTGGCCGCGCTCTTCCCCGCGCGCAGCCCGGCGAGGAATTCGGCGGCGCCGATGCCTATGCCCGACACCGCTCCGAGGCCCGTGACGACCACCCTGCGACCCGGCTCACCACGCATATCGCTCTGCCTTCCGACGAATCCGCCGAGAGTCCGTCACCAGCCCGCCGCGTCGGAAACCACCTCGTAGACGCCGCGCAGATTGACCATCCGGCTGAGTTCGGACTGATTGATGACCACGTTGAAGTTCTTCTCCAACGCCGCGAGAATTTCAATGGCGCGCAGTGAATCCGCGTCGTGCTCTTCCTTGAAGAGGCTGGCCTCGGTGACCTCGTCGGGATCTATCTCAAGGATATCCGTGACGATTTCCTTGATGGTTTCCCGGCGCTCTTCGACGATGGCGGACATTACCGCGCACCTCCATTTTTGGGCATGGGCAAAGCGGCGAAGCTGTCAGTGACGCTATGCGCCGGTACCGAAGCCGACAACCCCCGAGTCCACTACCTGTCATGTGCCCGGGGAACCTTGGCGGTTGTCTGACACGGTTGTCATGAAACTGCCGAGGGCGGCCGGTTACCGAAGCGTATGATCGCGGATCGCGCAAGAAACTGTCAGGAAGCTGACGCGCAGACCGTACATATCACCCGGAATCCGACCGCCCTCGTCGGCGGACCTCAGTCGCCGTCGGGCTCCATGAGCCCGGCGCGCGCGGCGCGCACTCCGGCCTGGAACCGTGACTCGACCTTCAAGTCACGCATGATGTCGGCCACATAGCGCCGGTAGGTACGCACCGACAGGCCCAGCTTGCGGGCCGCCGCGTCGTCCTTGTAGCCCTCGGCCATCAGCGTCAGCACCTCGCGCAGCACCCGGCCGCGCGCACCGCCCTCGAAGGACAGCGGCCGCATCGGACGCTGGGCCGTGTCCCACATCCCGCACAGCAGTTGGTGCAGCATGTCCGCCACGGTCGAGTTCTGGATCATCGAGGCCCGGGATCCGCCCGGTTCCCCCGGGGAGGCGTCGGGCGCGATCACCGCTCCCCCGTCCACCACCACCAGCTCCTGCCGCACCCCGTCGCAGACGCGGACATCCAGCCGCTCCACCGCGCCGACCGAACGCTGCCAGGCGGCCCCGCGGATCACCCGCGCCGGGCACAGCATCCGCGTTCTGACACCCTTGCCCGCGAGCTGGGTGAGTGTCTGCGCGATCAGCCGGGCGTGCTCCTCGCACGTCACCTCCGGCAGACTCCAGATCACATCGCGCTCGGCCCGCAGCACCAGCCGCGCCACCCATCCGGCCACCGCTTCCCCGGCCACCGGCAGTTCGGCGGTGGCGGACGCCATGGCACTGCGCCGATGATGGTGAACAGCCGACTCCAGCAGGCGTAACGCTTCGCCCAGCGCCCGCTCCAGGTTGTCCGCCCTCGCGTCCGGCTCCCGGCGAACCGGTCCGCCCGTGCCGCCCCCGTCAATAGCGTCGATACCGTCAATGCCCGTACGGTCGTTTAGTTGAATTCCGAAATGGCTCAAAGGACACCCCCGCTCCCTATTGCCGCACAGTAACGAGCCACCCCCCGCACGGCAAGGAAGATCGTTACTTATAGGACAGTTCTCGCCGGGAAATACCCTCGCGTTCCGGGCGCTGAACAGGCCGGTGTCACCAAGGGGCTGCGCCTCAGCTCGGCCGATTGGTAACTTCCTCAATGAGCCAGCGCATGAGACAGCAAGCCGTCCCTTGACGTACGACGCGGACCCCCCTCCACCACCGTGGTCCCGAAAGGCGCCGCCCCCATGGCTGCACAGAACACCGCGACGACCGACGCCGCACCGGCCGAGCCACCGTCCTCACCGACCGGCCGCCAATGGCTCGCACTCTCGGTGCTCGTCCTGTCCCAGCTGGCGGTCTGGCTCGACAACACCGTGCTGAACGTGGCGCTCAAGACCCTGGCCGACCCCGACGAGGGGCTCGGGGCCAGCCCCAACCAGCTCCAGTGGAGCATCAGTTCCTACACGCTGGTCTTCGCGGTGCTGCTGTTCACCGGCGGGGTGCTCGCGGACCGCTACGGACACCGCAGGCTGCTGCTCACCGGCATGCTCGTCTTCGGCGCCGCCTCCGCCTGGGCCGGATACGCGGGCTCGGCGACCGAACTCATCATCGCCCGGGGCGTGATGGGCGTCGGCAGCGCGCTGATCATGCCCGCCACCCTCGCACTGATCGCCCAGGTCTTCGACGAGCGGCACCGCGCCACCGCCATCGCCATCTGGTCCGGCTCCAGCGGGATCGCCATCGCCACCGGGCCGATGCTCAGCGGGGCGCTGCTGGACCACTTCTGGTGGGGTTCGGTCTTCCTGGTCAACGTGCCGATCGTGGTGCTGTGCGTGGCCGGGTCGCTGGTCTTCCTGCCCGGGGTGGCGCAGCGGGTCCGGCAGAGGTTCGACCCGCTGGGCGTGGTGCTCTCCACCGCCGGGCTGTTCGCCATCGTCTGGGGTGTCATCGAGGGCGGCCACCGCAACGACTGGACCGATCCGGCCATCCTCGCCGCGCTCATCGGGGGCGCGCTGCTGGTGGTGGTGTTCGTCCTGGTCGAACTGCGGGTGACCAACCCCAGCTTCGACGTACGGCTGTTCCGGGACATCCGGTTCACCGGCGCCAGCGTGGCGGTGATGCTCACCTTCTTCGGCCTGAACGGCTCGATGTACTACACCAGCTTCTACCTCCAGGGGGTGCACGGGCAGACCCCGCTGGAGTGCGGACTGTCCATCGCCCCGGTGGCCCTGGGCGTCTTACTCGGTGCCCCGCTCTCCGCCAAGCTGGTCCGGGCGTACGGGGTCCGGGCGGTGGTCACCACCGCCATGCTCATCGCCACCACCGGCTTCTTCGCCTATGTCTTCCTCGACGAGCACAGCGGACTGCCGCTGTTCTGGGTCTTCCTCGTACTCCAGGGCCTGGGGATGGGCGCGGCCGTGGCCCCCACCACCGAGGCCATCATGTCGGTGCTGCCCGCCGACCGCACCGGCGCCGGATCGGCCGTCAACAACGCGATGCGCCAGATCGGCGGCGTCCTCGGGGTCGCCGTCCTCGGCTCCGTCCTGGTCACCGTCTACCGTGACCGGATCACCCCCGGTCTGGACCGGCTCCCCCGGGGTACCGCCGACTCCGCGAAGGAGTCCCCAGAGGCCACCCGGATGATCGGCGACCGGCTGCGGATGCCGCAGCTGTCCGACCTCGCCGACCAGGGGTTCGTCCACGCCATGCACGTCGCCTCCGTCGTCGGCGCGATCGCCGCGGCGGCCGGGGCCGGCATCATCTGGTGGACCTTCCGGCGCACCTCCTCGGCGTCAGGTTCCGGCCACTGATCTTTTCTTGCCACGGGTGACGCCGCGGCATAGCCTCCGGGCACAACGTCCTTGATCCGGAAGGCAGTTCCCATGCGCACCGCAGTCATCACCGCGCCAGGCCAGGTGGACATCAGAGAGATTCCTGTGCCCGACGTGGGCGACTCCGAGGTGCTCGTACGCATCGCCGCGTGCGGCATCTGCACCATGGAGGCCAATCTGTACGCCGGGCGCATGAACGTTTACCCGGCCGCCGCCGGCCATGAGATATCCGGCTGGGTGGAGAAGGTCGGGCCCAAGGCCGCCGATCTGGAGGACATGCCCGCCGTCGGCTCCCTGGTCACCCTCGACGGGCTCCCCCGCTGCGGCACCTGCCGAGCCTGCCGCCGCGGTCAGTCCGCCATCTGTGTCGCCCTCCAGGGCCAGGTCCGCGAGGACGGCGCCATCGCCATGGGCGCGGGCCTGGGCGAGTACATCGTGCTGCCCGCCTCCCGGGTGTGGTCCGTGGGCGACACCGACCCCGCCGTGGCCGCCATGGGCGAACCGCTGGCCTGTGTGGTCCACTCACTGCGCCGCGGCGGATTCCGCGCCGGTGACCGGGTCACCGTGATCGGCGCGGGCTACATGGGCCAGTTGCACCTGGCCGTCGCCCGGCACCTCCAGGCCCGCGGCGTCTGTGTGGTCGAACGTGACGAGCGGCGGCTCGCCGCCATCGCCGGGGCCGGGGCCGACGCGGCCGTCACCCCCGGGGACGTCGACAGCCTCCCGCCCGCCGACGTGGTGTTCGTGACCATCGCGTCCAGGGAGTCCATCGCCTCCGCCCTGGCCGCCGTCGCCGACGGCGGCACCATCGTGCTCTTCGGCGGCGGCCCCGACGGCCCGCCCGCCGAACTGCCCGGCTACGAGGTGCACCGCCGCCAGCTCACCGTGACCGGCTCCTTCAGCCACGAGCCCGACGACTGGCGGGCCGCGGCCGAACTGCTGCGCGGCGGCGGCCTCTCCGAACGGCTCGAGTCGCTGGTCACCGCCCGCTACGCGCTCGACGAGGTGGAGAAGGCGCTCCGGCAGACCGCCGAGACCCCCGTCTACCGGGTCGTCGTCACCCCGTGACGGGCCGGGGACCCGCACCCGCGACGGGGCGGGGTCCCGCACCGCGGCCGAACCACCCGAGCACCTCCGAGAAAGGACCGTCGTGTCCCTGCGCGTAGGCGTACAACTCCACCCCCAGCACACCGGCATCGCGGAACTGCGCACCGCCTGGCGCGAGGCCGACGCCCTCGGCGTCGACTCCCTGTGGACCTGGGACCACTTCCTCCCGCACACCGGCGATCCGGCCGGACGCCACTACGAGTGCTGGTCGCTGCTGTCCGCGATGGCGGTCGAGACCCGGCGGGCCGCCATCGGACCGCTGGTGAGCTGCACCGCCTTCCGCAATCCGCATGTGCTCGCCGATATGGCCCGCACCGTGGACCAGCTCAGCGGCGGACGGCTGGTGCTGGGGCTGGGCGCGGGCTGGTTCGAGGCCGAGCACACCGAGTACGGCATCCCCTTCCCCGGTCCGGCCGCGCGTATGGACGCCTTCGCCACCGCCGTACGGACCGTCAAGGAGCGGCTGGCCCAGCTCAACCCCGGGCCCGCCGGGAAGCTGCCGGTGCTGATCGGCGGCGGCGGACGGCGGCGCACCCTGGAGCTGGTCGCCCGCGAGGCCGACTGGTGGAACTGGTACGGCTGGGCCTCCGAGGACCCGGTCGCCGAGTTCCGCGAGCTGAGCGGGGTGCTGGACCAGTGGTGCGAGCGGGTCGGCCGCGACCCCGGTGAGGTCGCCCGTACGGTCATGGTCAACCCGGACCAGCTGCCGCTGGTCGAGGGGTTCGCCGAGGCCGGGGCGGTGCACGTGGTGCTGTCCCTGCCCGCGCCCTACGACCTGCGCACGGTCGAGGAGCTGCTCACAGTGCGCGCCGCGCTCGGCACGTGACCGGCACCGATTCCGGGGTGTCCGGGGCCCGGTCCGCCGCCCGTACCCCCCTCGGGCGGCGGTTCATCCTGCTCATGGGCGTACTGCTGCTCTCCAGCGTGGGCAACGGCCTGTGCTTCCCGTTCACCTCGATCTACATCAGCCGGATGCTGGGGCTGGGCTCCCGGGCCGCGGGCGGCTACTTCATCGCGATGGCCGCGGCCAGCTTCGCCGCGGCCCTCCTCGGCGGTCCGCTGGCCGACCGCCGGGGCCCGCACCGGGTGGGGGCGATCGGCGGCGCGGCGCTGGCGGTGGGGTACGGACTGCTGGCCCCGGCCGGCGGTGTGGCCCTGGTCCTGCTCTCCGGCGCCTGTGTCGGGGTCGGCTTCGGGCTGTTCTACGCCTCGGTCGTGGGCGTGGTGGACCTGGCCGTCCCGGAGAGCGGCCGCCGGACGGCGTTCACCGTCCGGCACATCGTCAACAACGCCGGGATCGGGTTCGGTTCGGTGGTCGCGGGCCTGGCGCTGCACGGCGCGGGGACCCCGGCCGGAACGCTGCGCTGGCTGTACCTGGCCAACGCGCTGGCGGCGGTGCCCCTCGTGGTGGTGATCCGGGCGCTGCGGCCGAAGGGGGCGGTCCGGGACCGGTCCGCGGAGCCGGGGACCGGCGGCGCGGCCGGGCCGACCTACCGCGCCCTGCTGCGCATCCGGCCGATGGCGCTGCTGGTCGTCGCCCAGGCGCTGTTCGCGATCGTCGGCTTCACCCAGATCGAGGCGACCGTGCCGCTGCTGATGCATGACCACATGGGCGTCACCCTGGGCTGGGTGAGCGCCGTTGTGGCGGCCAACTCCTTCGCCCTGGTGGCCCTCCAGCCACTGCTGAGCCGCTGGCTGGAGCGGCTGCCGGAGACCGTGAGCCTGGCGGCCGGACCGGTGCTGTGGGCCGGGGCGTTCGGCTGTGGTCTGGCGGCGGCGCTGGCCGGCCCCTCGTCCCCGGCCGCGCTGCGCCACGGACTGCTGCTGGCCTTCGCGGTGGTGTTCGCGGCGGGTGAGCTGATGTACTCCTCGGCCTTCTACCCGCTGCTGCTGCGCTGGTCGGGCGAGGAGGCGACGGGCCGGGCGAGCGCGCTGGCCTCACTGGCCTGGAACCTGGGCACCGCCTCGGGCCCGGCCATCGGGCTGTTCGTGATCTCCCAGTCCTCGGCGACGGGCAGCTGGGTGGCGCTGGCGGCCGGGGCCGGGGCGGCCTTCGCGGTGTCGGCGGCGCTGCACCGGCGGGCGGCACACGGCGAACGGGCGGCGGGCGCCTGAGCGCCCGCCGCCCGCGGCGGTCCCCTCGGCCCGGGGCCCTACCGGCCCCGGCTCCGGCTCATGACTTCGGCAGATACCCGTTGTCGTAGGCGTCCTCGGGGGTCACGGCCTCCCCCAGCAGCCCCTGGTCGTACATGAAGTCCGCCATCCGGGTCCAGGTCTGCGGGTCGTTGACCCCCACCTCGCCCTGGTCGTTCTTCATCATCGGGATCGTGGCATTCAGCACCGCCCGCGCGTTCTTCTGCTGCTTGTCACCGCGCAGGGTCGGTACGTACTTCTGGCTCAGCTCGATGGCCTCGTCCGGGTGGTCCGCCATGTACTGCAGACCGCGCAAGGAGGCGTCGACGAACTTCCGCATATCGTCACCGCGCTTGTCCAGCGTGCTCTTCTTGGCGCCCAGACCCACGCCGACCAGCGGTTCTCCCTCGTCGCCCGAGTCGAGCGTAATCGCCCGTACCGAGGTCCCGGCCTCCTTGAACGCGATGGCGTCGTTATTCAGGTAACCCATCACGCCCTCGACCTTCTTTCCGGTCAGGGCGGCCTGCTGGGTGAAGCCGATGTTCTGGACCTTCGCGTCCTTGGCGGAAAGGCCGCCCTCCTTCAGGAGGGCCAGCAATCCGAAATAGGTCTCGCCAAAGGGGCCGGGGGTGCCGATCTTGCGGCCCTTGAGGTCCTCCGGTTTCCGGATGTCGGAGTCCTTGGGGACGATCAGACCCACCGGGTATTTCTGGTAAAAGGTGGCGATGTCCACGACCGGCACATTCTTGGAGCGGGCCTGGAGCATCTCGTCGCCGCCCGCGTAGACCACGTCCTCCTTGCCCGACTTCAGCGCCCCGAAGAGGTCTTCCGCCGCACCGTGATGACGTAGCGTCACATGGAGTCCGGCGTCCTTGTAGAAGCCCTTTTCAGCGGCCACGTAAAACGGTGCGAACTGGATGTTGGGCGTGTACGTCAGCCCTACGGTGATGCCCTCGCCGCCCTTGCCCCCCGCGCTCTCCGGCTCCTCGGCGCATGAGGTCAGCATGGCCAAGGCCACGACCGACGCAAGAGCCGCCCCCGTGACCCGGTGTCTGCGGGCACGGCTCGTGGAGGTCTTCACAGAACGCACTACGTCTCCTCTTGAGTGAACGATGTCAGTCGCGCTGGACGAACTTCTCGGCCAGCCGGACGACCGTGTACTGGACGGCCGCGAGCAGGCAGAGCATGAGGAGCGTGGAGAACAGCCCCTCGGTGTCGGCCTCCTGGCGCTGGACCGTCATCAGCTGGCCCAGCCCCTCCCCGCCCATCACGAACTCACCGACGACGGCGCCGGTGATGGAGAGTGTGAGGCCGTTGCGCACCCCCGCGAGGATGCTGGGCAAGGCGAGCGGCAGCTCGATGTACCAGAGCATTCCCCACCACCCCACGCCGTCCACGCGCGCGGCCCCCATCACGTCCTGGTCCAGTGAGCGCAGCCCCAGCGCGGTGTTGACCAGGATGGGGAAGAACACCAGCAGGGCGCAGAGCACCGCGATGGGCAGCAGTCCGTAGCCCAGCCAGATGGCGAACACCGGGGCCAGCGCCACCGCGGGCACGGCCTGCGAGGCGGCCACGTACGGCTCGAGCGCCGCGGCCGCCAGTTCGCTGCGGGCGATGAGGTAGCCCAGCGGCAGCGCCACCGCGATCCCCAGGCCGCCGCCCGCGAGCGCCTCCCACACCGTCTCCTCGGTGTAGTCCAGCAGCAGACCGTTCTGCACCTCATCGAGGAAACGGTCCGCCAACGCGCCCGGGGCGGGCAGATAGAACTCCGCGATCATTCCGGTACGGGTGACGATGTCCCATACGAGAAGCAGCAGCAGCCCGAATACCAGTGGCGGAAGCACCCGCTGGAAGACGGACCGGCGGCGCTTCACGGGAACACGACGGCCATGCGCGCCCCTGTTGTTTTGCCGTCCCCTGCCTCCGCGATGTGTCTTTCCGGCGGTGTTGCCGGACTTTCGCGTGCGTCCCGGTCGGGGTGAATGCGGCGCCGTGGTCCTCGGCCCGCCGCCCGCGGCCGCCGTGGCGGTCGCACCCCTTCCGTCCCCTTCGGTCATCCCCAAATCCCCTTGCATTACCGGCTGTTGCCTAGTCGGCACGCCCGCGTGCAACCTATCGCCCGTACGCCGCGGATTACAATGTCGTCGGGGAAAACGAAATAGTCACGTCGGCGGATTTCCATGTTTTCGTGCAGGCAGCGGGGCATGTTTGGCGCGCAGCATCTCCAGCGCCGCGATGAGGGTCTGCCGGGTGAGCGCCGGATCGATGACATCGTCCACGAGTCCGCGCTCGGCCGCGTAGTAGGGGTGCATCAGCTCCGCCGTGTACTCCTTGACCAGCTGGCCGCGTACGGTGCCGGGGTCCTCGGCGGCGGCGATCCGGCGGCGGAAGACCACATTGGCCGCGGCCTCGGCGCCCATCACCGCGATCTCGTTGGTCGGCCAGGCGAAGGACAGGTCGCAGCCGATGGAGCGGGAGTCCATCACGATGTACGCCCCGCCGTACGCCTTGCGCAGGATCAGCTGGATACGCGGCACGGTCGCGTTGCAGTACGCGTAGAGCAGCTTGGCGCCGTGCCGGATGATGCCGCCGTGCTCCTGGTCCACACCGGGCAGGAAGCCGGGTACGTCCACCAGCGTGACCAGCGGGATGTTGAACGCGTCGCAGAACTGGACGAACCGCGCCGCCTTCTCGGAGGACTCGATGTCCAGCACCCCGGCCAGGGCCAGCGGCTGGTTGGCGACCACCCCCACCAGCCGGCCGTCCAGCCGGGCCAGGGTGCACAGCACACTGGTGGCCCAGCGCTCGTGGACCTCCATGTGCTCACCGTCGTCGACGATCTCCTCGATGACCGCGCGCATGTCGTACGGCTGGTTGCCGTGCAGCGGCACCAGGTCCAGCAGCGCGTCACAGCGGCGGTCGCGCGGATCGTCGCACGGGACCTGCGGCGGGGTCTCCCGGTTGCTGGCGGGCAGCAGCGAGAGCAGATAGCGCACGTCCTCCAGACAGCTCGCCTCGTCGTCATGGGCGAAGTGGGCCACCCCGGAGGTCTCGGCGTGCACATCGGCGCCGCCGAGCCCGTTCTGCGACACCTTCTCCCCCGTCACCGCCTGGACCACATCGGGTCCGGTGATGAACATCTGCGAGGTCTCCCGGACCATGAACACGAAGTCGGTGAGCGCCGGGGAGTACGCGGCGCCGCCCGCGCACGGCCCGAGCATCACGCTGATCTGCGGGATCACCCCCGAGGCCCGGGTGTTGCGCTCGAAGATCCCGCCGTAGCCCGCGAGCGCGGAGACGCCCTCCTGGATGCGCGCGCCCGCGCCGTCGTTGAGGGACACCAGCGGCGCCCCGGCGGCCAGCGCACGGTCCATCAGCTTGTGGATCTTCTGGGCGTGGGCCTCGCCGAGCGCCCCGCCGAAGATCCGGAAGTCATGGGCGAAGGCGAAGACCGTACGGCCGTGCACCGTGCCCCAGCCGGTGATCACGCCATCGGTGTACGGCCGCTTGTCCTCCAGGCCGAACCCGCTGGCACGGTGGATGCGTAACGGCTCCAGCTCGGTGAACGACCCCTCGTCGAACAGCAGCGAGAGCCGTTCACGGACGGTCAGCTTGCCCTTGCCGTGCTGGGCCGCGGTGGCCCGGGGATCCCCCGCGCGCACCTCGTCCTTGAGCCGGTGCAGCGCGGCCACCCGGGTCCGGGCGCCGGCCGTGTCGCTCTCCGCCATGAGACATCCCCCCGTGGATCTCCGGGCGCGCACGGTGTGCGGCCCGTCGTCAGGGTAGGAACGGGCTGTAAGCCGCTGGTAGAGAATCGCTCGAGGATGACCGCAAGAGGCCACCGGACCCCTTGCGCACCGGAAGGTGATGGCCACCGGATGTCAGCGGGCCGCGCTGTCGGGCGGCGGCTTGGGCGGTTCGCCGAGTATGCCGAGTTCACCGGCGCGTACCCCCGCCTGGAAACGGGAACTGGCCTCCAGCAGCTCCAGGATCCCGGTGACGTAGCGGCGGTAGGTGCGCACCGAGATCGCCAGATCGCGGGCCGCGGCCTCGTCGGTGACACCGTCCCGCAGCCGGGCCAGCACCCGGCGCACCATCTCGGTACGGGCCCGGTTGCCGAAGTCGAGGGGGCGGGCGGCGGGTACGGCGCCGGCCCAGATGGTCCCGAACATGCCGTACAGGGAGCCGACCACCAGCGGGTCCTGGACCACCGAGGTCCGCCGCCCCTCGTCGGTCTCGGTGCACACCAGCGCGGTCCGGCCGTCGGCGATGACCGCGGTGGGCAGGGCGACGGCCGCGGTACGCACCTGCGGAGGGCACGGATGGGGGCTCCGGCCCCCGGCACCCCCGCTCCCGCCCGCGCTTCCGCTCCCGCCCGCGCCGGACGTTCCGGTACGCGCCGCCCCGGGACCGGCCGCCCCGGCCGTCTCCGCCGCGCCGTCCGCCGTCCGTTCGGCCCCCGGCAGCGGTACGGACACCGGGGCGGGCCCCGGCGGCGGACCGCCGCCGGGGCCGGATCTGCCGCGCAGCACCCGCACCCGCACCCCGCCGTCGAGATCGGTCAGCAGCGCGCCCAGCGCCCCGTGGACCGGTGCCATCCGCGCCGATGCGTCCGGGAACACCGCGTCCACCCCCTGCCGGGCCTGCGTGATCACTTGCTCAGCGGCGGCCAGAAAGGCGGAATCCTCTATTCCCACCTCGGTGAACTGCGCATGCCGGGAGCGCCGGGCGCGGTGTTCCACCACGGTGGACTCGATGAGCGCCCGCACCTCCCGCAGCGTCCGGTCCAGCACATCCCCCGCATGCGTGGCCTCCGGCCCCGGATCGCGTCCGCGGTCGTCCATCTCCCCCACACTTCTTGCCCGAGTTCCTGCTCGATGACGTGGTCAAGGTCGCGAGCTCCTGTCAGGGACGGCTGGGCAGCAGCCCCATTTCCACCGCCCGTACCCCGGCCTGGAAGCGGGAGTTGGCCCCCAGCTCCCGCATGATCTCCGCGACGTAGCGCCGATAGGTGCGCAGGGAAACCTGCATCTCCCGCGCCGCCACCTCATCGGTGTGGCCGGTGCGCAGACATTCCAGTATCCGGCGGGCCGAATCCCGGCACAGCCGTCCGCCGAGCCGCGGATATTCCGCGAGCGCCACCGCGTTCCCCCAGGCCCCGGTGAACATCAGCTCCAGGGCCCGCACCGTGGCGGGGTCCTCCACCAGGGTCGCCTGCCGTCCGCCGCCCCGCGTCGGCTCCCCCCGGCCGCCGACCATGCCGCGTACGTAGACCAGCTGACCGTCGATCAGCAGGGCCTCGGCCGGCCCGCCGTCGCCGACCCGGACCTCGCACCGCGGATCGGTGCGCGCCAGCGCGCGTATCGCGTTGGCGGAGGCGGCCCGCTCCCTGCAGAGCAACCGCACCGCCACATTCCGGCGGGCTCCCCTGGCGGGCCGGGCGAGCGCCGCGCAGACGGCGTCCGTCTGTTCCTCGCCGCCCGACATGACCACCTGTACGGTCAACTCGGCGCCGTCGACGAGTGTGTCGACGACCTCCGCGAGCGGCACCTTCTCCAGGGCCGTCCCCGCCCAGGAGTCCTGGGCCAGCTCCCGGCGGTGCCGTACGACCGTCGACTCGATCAGGTCGCGCGCGGCGAGCAGGGCGCGCTCCACATAGTCGGGGGCCATGGCCGGAGCGGCTTCCGCACTCCCGGAAGAACGCTCGGATACGCGGACAAGACCTACCATGACTTCCCCAGAGGGCTTCAGAGACTTACTTTTTCAAATACCGGCCTGGTTCTCGTATTTCCATTGCCTCAATAGCGAGGCAGCATTGCGCGAAATCAACATCGACAGTAATTCGCGCACAGCGACGGCGTCAACGCGGGGCGTAAGGTAAAGAGTTGGTCAAACGGTGCGTGGCCGTCCGGCGCACTTGACTCCGTACGCACCCGGATGATTCCAACTGTCAACAAGTTACGGGAACCGCGGGGGCGTACGCGGGGCGGACGCACACAGCGCAGCGGGCCCGCGACACCCCGCGACCGGCCGTGACCGGTCCTGTCCGGTTGCTGCCAGGGCCGTAACCAATGGGCGATCACCCCCGTCCGGGGGTGATCGCGGAGGCCCATGGCCCCCGTGGGGCGCGGGGTCAGCGGCCGCCGAAGCTGATCGGCCCGTTGAAGTCCCGGCCCTGGATGACGGGACCGGTGATGTTGGCATCGCCGGAGACCGTGTTGTACACCGTGCTCGTCTCGTCCTCGCCGTCCGCCGCGCCGTACCGGCGCATCCACGCCGCGAGGTCCCGCCCGAAGTCCGGGTCCTGACCGGCCCGTTCGGCCAGCAGCTCGGCCAGCCGGCGCAGCCGCTCGGCGTCGTCGCGCGGAACGACCACCGGTCCGGGGTCGTCGGCCGTGCCGTCCTCACCGCGCCGCAGCGCCCTGCGGGCCAGTGCGCCCAGGGAGTCCAGAGCTCGCCGTCCGGCCTCGCCCCCGGCCCCCGACACGGCCGCGTTGACCGCCGTGACCAGCGCGCCCGCCGTCACCGGATCCATGGTCCACCCCCTGCTCCAGGTCGCGGACACCACGCTACCGGCGCCGTGGGTCAGGGATCCACCGCTTCGGCGCGGAGGGTGAACCAGACCGTCTTGCCGGTGGGGGTGAGATCGGTGCCCCAGGTGTGGGCCGTCTTGCTCAGCAGGAACATCCCGCGCCCGCTCTCGGACAGGAAGTCGGGCTCCTTGACCACCGGCAGCCCCGACTCGGTGTCGCTGACCGCGGCGTAGATCCCGTGCGGCCGCTCCTCCAGGGCGAGTACGCATTCGGGCGAGGCGGCGTGCTTGTGCACATTGGACAGCAGCTCGGTGACGCACATCGCGGCGGCGGTGATCAGCTCGCCACGGCCCCACAGGCGCAGCCGCGCGCCCACCGCGCGGCGCACATCGGCGAGGGTCTGCGGATGGACGCGGAGGCGCAGTTCGTAGCGCTGCCAGGTGTTCTCAGCCATATGGTCCGGGGCCCCTCCAACGCACGGCGCGTGCCGCCTCACCTGAGCGATCCTGTCCCATGCGCGTGCGACTCGCAATGTTTCGACCCGGCGGCGCAAGACTGGCATATGCCGTCAGCGCACCCCTTGTTGGCGATACGTCAGACTGGCGACATGTCCTACCAGCCAGTGCCCACGGTCCGGCGCAGGCGCCTGGGGTCCGCACTGCGCAGGCTGCGCACGGAGGCGGGGATGACGCTGGACGCGGCCGCCGACGCCCTGAACGCCGAGCAGAACGGCTCGGCGCACGCCCGCCGATGGACCGCGCCGAAGCTCTCCCGGATCGAGAACGCCAACGCCACGATCCGCACCTCCGAGGTCGGCACCCTGCTGCGGGCGTACGCGATCGACGACGCCGACGTCCGCGCCGCGCTCGAACTCCTGGCCACCCAGGCTGCCAAGGACGCGGCGCAGCGCGGCTGGTGGCGGACCTACCGCGGGGTCGTCGCACCCGCTTACGCCGACTACATCTCCCTGGAGTCGGACGCGGAGTCCGTCCGCGACTACGCCCCGCTGGTCCTGCCGGGTCTGCTGCAGACACCCGACTACGCGCGTGCGACGATCGCCGCCCAGGCGGTGCCCCGCAGCGCCGCCGAGGTCGACGCGCTCGCCGAGGTGCGGCTCGCCCGCCAGGCCGTGCTCACCCGCCCCACCTCCCCGCTCAGGCTCTGGGCCGTCATCCACGAGGCCACCCTGCGCCGCCGGTTCACCGGCCGCCCGGCCCTCATGGCCACCCAGCTCGGACGGCTGCTGGAGATGGCCCACTGGCCGACGGTCACACTCCAGGTGATGCCTCTGGACGCCGCCCCCAACCCCGGTGACGCGGGCGCGTTCACCCTGGTCGGCTTCCGGGGCCCGCTGCCGGACGTGGTCACCCAGGAGAACGTCTGCGGTCCGACCTATGTCGAGGGCGCCGACGACGTCCACCTCTTCTCCGACGCCTTCGGCCGGATCGTGGACAGCGCGCTGTCGGCGGAGGCCACCGTGGCGCTGATCGCCGGTCTTGCCGGTGACGGTGCGGTGCCGTCCGGACGGCACCGCACCCCTGGCTCCCGCCTCGCTCGGCACGGTCAGAACTGGACGTCCGAGCAGGCGTAGAAGGCGTTGCCGGTGTCCGCGATCGTCCACACGGCGAGGATCAGGTGCTTACCGCTCTTCCCGCCCGGCAGCGTGCCCGTGTGGGAGAGCGAGGACGGCGGCCGCTGACCGTGGTACGGCACGGTCAGGAACGGCTGCGGCTCCAGGCTGGAGCGGGACAGCCGCTGACCGGGATCCCATCCGTTCCTGGTGATGTAGTAGCGGAAGTCGGTGGTCGCGTGCGAGGCGGTGAAGCGCCAGTTGAACGTGTAGCTCTGCCCGGCACCGACCCGTGTCGCGGGCCAGTTGCCGCCCCGCGGATCGTCGAGCTGCGCGAACCGGCTGTTCCCGCCCGCGCAGATCAGCCCGTCCGCGGGCCCGCCCGCCGGGAACCCCTTCGGGCCCTCGACGCTCTGCGGTTCGTACTGGATGGCCCCGCACCCGGTGACGGTGCCGTTGGCACACAGCTTCTGGCGGCTGATGGGCGAGTCGGTGTACCCGTGGCTGGAAGCGCTGCCGCCGGTCGCGAGGACGGAGACCGCCGCGAGACCGATGCCGATGACAGCAGCGCGGATCTTCTTGCGCATGCTTCGCTCCTGAAGACGTGGGGAGTCCATGAGCCGTGCACTGCGGTCTAGACCAAGTCCGAGATTAGCGAGCAGTTTTGGACATGTCCATACCAATGAGCCGACCTCGCCCCCGACCCGACACCACTGGTCAGGAGCACCCTCCGGGGTCCGGTAGGATTCACACGTCAGCAGGCGCCGCTAGCTCAGTTGGTTAGAGCAGCTGACTCTTAATCAGCGGGTCCGGGGTTCGAGTCCCTGGCGGCGCACTTTGGCTTACGCCACTGACCTGGGGTTTCTCGGTTCACCGAGAAACCCCAGTCGCATTTCCGGCCCCGGCCCCGGCGCACCTCCCCCCACCCCCCACACCACCTTGCCGTGCGCCGCCACCCGTATACACTCCGTAATGACCTGTGTACAGCCAGATCGAGTGGGGGATGAGATGGCACGGACCTGGGAGGCGGACCCTTCCGCGTTATTCGACCGGCGGCTCGGCAAATCGGCACGGGAACTGGGGAACTCCGACGGCCGCGACGAATGCCCGGAGATCTGGCGGCTCACCAACGGCGACATCGCGGTGATCGGGACCGACCTCACCGACGTCTACCGGTCCCGGCTGCCGGAGAGCGTGGCGCTGAGCCCCGGGGAACGGCTGGTCGTCATCCCGGGGAACATGCTCACCGCCGCGAAGGCGGACATCCCCGATGTCTGATGCCCGACCCCCCGCGCTCGCCCCCGAGCGGGGCGAACGGCTCACCCGGGACGTCTACAAACGTGAGTTCCGGGAACGCGAGGCGGGTATCCGCGACACCGCTTCATGGAAGCTGGAGCGCCGTCAGCACTTCGAGGAAGAGGGCAGCCCCAGCCGGGAGGCCCTGCGACGGGGCGAGTGGGAGGAGGCACTCGCGCTCCTCGAAGACCGCCGCGACGCCTTGCGCACGGTCGCCGAGGAGGACGCGCGGCGCGGCCACGCCTTCCACCGGGTGCGTGTGGTCGACCAGCCGCTGACGCCCTATGTGCGGTGGGAGCTCCACTCCCACCGTCAGCATGCCGAGTACGGGGAGCGCATCCGCGTCGTCACCACCGAACAGGTGGCATCCGCCGAAGCCGACCGTCCGCTGCCGGAGATCGTGGTGCTCGGCGGCAGCACGCTCTTCCAGGTGCTCTACGACGACACCGGCGCCACCACCGGCGCGATCCGCTGGACCGACCCCGACGCCATCACGCCATGGGCCCGGTACATCGAGCAGCTCTACCTGGTGGGCGAGGACATCACGTCGTACTTCGACCGCGAGGTGGCGCCCCTGCCGCCGCCCCGGACCGGGAAGGACTAGACGGATCACGAAATCCAATGGGGGCGGCGGCGGACACCACGACAGCAGCCGCTCCGAGATCTCCGGGTCCTCCCGCGATGTCGTACAGGCCAGAAACATCAGCGGAGGAATCCACTTCCACGGTCAGGACCGGCCGGAGAGCGACGGCGCCGCAGGTCCGACCCCTCGGCAGCTACCGGCCGATGTGCACGGATTCGTCAATCGCTCCGATGAGTTGGGCCAGTTGAACGCGGTCCTGGTCAACGAGTCGGGCGAACCGCTCGTCGTCTCGGTGTGCGTCATAGCCGGAACCGCCGGCGCGGGAAAGACCTCGCTCGCGCTGCGCTGGGCCCACCAGGTGCGGGACCGCTTCCCCGGCGGACAGCTCTACGTCAATCTGCGCGGCTACGACCCCGGGGAGCCGGTCACGGCCCAGGAAGCGATGCACCGTTTTCTGACCGCGCTCGGTGTCGGCGCCGCCGCCGTCCCCCAGGACCTCGACGCCGCCGGGGCTCTCTACCGCTCGCTGCTGGCCGACCGCCGGGTACTGATCGTGCTGGACAACGCCGCCACCGTGAGCCAGGTCCGCCCCCTGCTGCCCGGCAGTGCCAGCAGCCTGGTCGTGGTCACCAGCCGCAGCCGCCTGTCCGGACTCGCCGTGCGGGACGGCGCACGGCGGCTCACCCTCGGTGTGCTTCCCGAGCCCGAGGCGGTCGCCCTGCTGCGGGCCGTCACCGCTGGATACCGGCCGGACGACGACCCCGCGAAGCTCACCGAGCTGGCCCGGCTGTGTGCCAGGTTGCCGCTGGCCCTGCGCATCGCGGCCGAACGCGCCGTGAGCCACCCTCATATGCGGCTCGATGACCTGATCGCCGATCTACGGGACGAGTCCGCGCTGTGGGACGCCCTGAGCACGGGCGACGACGAGGAGGCAGAAGCCGTCCGCACGGTGTTCGCGTGGTCCTACCGGGCCCTGCCCGAACAGGCCGCCCGGCTCTTCCGCCTCCTCGGCCTGCATCCCGGACCGGAGTTCGGACTGCATGCCGCCGCCGCTCTCGCCGGGCTTCCGCTGAACCGGACCCGGCAGCTGCTGGACTCGCTCGTCAGCGCCCATCTGCTGGAGCAGACCGCTCCGGACCGCTACGAGTTCCACGATCTGCTGCGCGCCTATTCCCTCGCCCAGGCTCAGCACGAGGCGCCGCCGGCGGAACGGGACGCCGCCCTGCGCCGTGTACTGGAGTGGTACCTGCACACCGCCGACGCGGCACAGAGCTGGATCAGCCCGGCTGAGGACCATGTCGAGCTGCCGCCTGTGCCCGACGGGACCCAGCCCCTCAGCTTCCCCGACTACGACGCCGCCGTGGGCTGGTCCGAGCGCGAGCACGCCAATCTCCTCCAGACCGTCCGCACCGCGGCCGACGCCGGGCACGACCAGCTCGCCTGGCAGCTGTGTGCCGTGCTGTGGTGGGCGAAGTTCCCGTCCGCGCCCGGTGCCGACTGGCTGGGGGTGGGCCATCTCGGTCGGGACGCGGCAGCCCGCTGCGGGGACCGCGCGGCCGGTGGTCTACTGTCCACCTCCCTCGGCATGGCCTGCGCACAGGTCAACCGCACCGCCGAGAGCATGAACCACCACCGGGAGGCGCTGACGGTCTGGCGTGAGCTCGGTGACCGTGTCAACGAGGCCCAGGCACTCAACCTGATCGGGCTGAGCGAACTCCGTCAGCGCCAGCTCGACCCCGCTGTGCGGCATTTCGAACAGGCCGTCGCTCTCTTCCGCGAGGAGGAATCGGCCCACTGGGCGGCCACCGCCCTGTCCAACCTGGTGACCGCCCACCACCGCGCGGGCCGCCTGCGGGAAGCCGAGTCCCTGGGCGATGAGGCGCTGGCGGTCCACCGCGCACTGGACAACCGCCGCGGTGAGGGCAACGT
Source organism: Streptomyces sp. NPDC045899 (assembly GCF_056431485.1). Classification (NCBI taxonomy): domain Bacteria; kingdom Bacillati; phylum Actinomycetota; class Actinomycetes; order Kitasatosporales; family Streptomycetaceae; genus Streptomyces; species Streptomyces sp. NPDC045899. The sequence goes on along the minus strand of NZ_JBWKKP010000037.1, from coordinate 29,223 downwards.
CCTGCGGATGCTCAGTGAGCTGCGGCGGGAGCGGGGCGACACCGGGGAAGCCCTGGCCACGGCCCACGCCGCGCTCGACATCGCGGCCGATCTCCGCAACCTCCGGCTGGAGGCGTACTGGCTGCTCACCCTGGCCGACGCCCAGCGAGCCGACGGCCGGTGCACCGACGCCCTCACCTCGTACCACCGCTCCGCCCCCCTCCATCAGCGCCTCGGCGACCGCGAACGGGAAGCCCTCGCCTGGCACGGCGCGGGCGAGACGTACCGACAGCTCGGCCGCCGGGCCGAAGCGGCGGACTTCCACCGCCGGGCCGCCGCCGTCCACCACGAGTTGGGCGACCCCTGGCACGAGGCACTCGCCCTCGACGGGCTCGCCTCGGCCCTGGCCGATGACACCCCGGACACGGCGCGTCGGCACTGGTCCGACGCGCTGCGCCTCCTCGCCGGATACGACGACCCACGGGCGACCGCCGTCCGGGACGCAGTGGCGGGGCGGCTGAACGAGGCGGGCGGGTGACGCGGTGGAGCCCCGGCGCGCGGGCGCCGGGGCTCCAGGGTGTCCTGGTTCTGGATCAGCAGGAGGGGCAGGGGTCGCATTCACGGACCCGGACATCGTCGAGGACCGGTCCGGCGGCCGTGTTGGTGGTGCTGGCGAACGACAGCGTCGTGGTGGTGCCGGTGGCCACGAAGGACACCTCACGGGTCACATAGCCCATGTTCGTCGTGGACTTGCCGGTGGTGTCGAAGGTGAAGTCCTGGAAGTTCTGCCCGTCGACCAGGACCTTGCCGGTCTTCACCGTCGGGCCGGAGCCCGGGTTGCCCGCGAGGGAGTACGTCACCGTGTACCGCTTGCCCGGGACCGTCGTGAACGTCTGCGACACGGTTCCCGCACTGACGCCGCTGAGGTCGACCGACTGGTCGCCCTCGGCCGCCTGCCAGTATCCGGCGCCGATCAGATCGACGCTCCCGGCCGTGACCGTCCACGGACCGATGGAACCACCCGAGCTCACCGTCTGGAACGAGCTGGCGGGCGCCCTGGGAGTCTCGAAGCTGCCGTCGTCGAAGCGGCTGGCGGCCACGGCCGAGGCGCCGGTTCCGGTACCGGCGAACACCCCGGCGGCGATCACAGCGACGACCAAGCCACGAATGCGCGACATATCCCCTCCTGGAGGAAAGATGCGTGAGGATCACGATTGACCCGCCGATGAATTTCCCGCATCCGGGGACCGGCGGCCAAGACCGGACCCCCGGCGCACCGGGGTGTGCGCCATGGTCGGCCGCGCTGGTCACGCGGGGCGTGTACCGCTACGGCTCTCGCCCTTCGAGCATGTCTCAAGCGGCCGTTGTGACATGGGCCCACACCGTCTTCCCCGGGCCCCGGCGGTCGCGGACGCCCCAGCGGTCGGCGAGGGCCTCGACCAGGAGCAGACCGCGGCCCCGTTCATCGTCCGGCGCGGGCAGTTTGGGGGTGGGCTCCGCGTCATGGGTGTCGGAGACCTCGATCTCCAGACGACCCGCCTCGTCGTCGTACCGCAGTAACAGGGTGAAGTCCCGCCCCGGTACGCGCCCGTGCAGCGCCGCGTTCGCGGACAGCTCGGCGACGACGAGCACGGCGGCGTCACGGCCGCCCACGATGGCCCAGTCGGTGAGCTGTTGTACGGCCAGCAGCCGGGCGAGCCGGGCCCCGCGCCGGGTGGCGGAGAAACGCTGCGCGAACATACGTACGGTGACGGGCACTTGGCCCTGTGGTGCGGTCATGGCGGAAGCGTTCCGGTGACGACCGACCCCCGGCCAGGTCCGACACTCACCCAGTTCGCTTTGTATCTGTTCACGCACTGGACGGGGTCGGTCACCGCCCGTGACGATGGACGGATGGCAGCAGACAACGGCGGCAGCCCGAACAGCGAACCCGAGATGTCGGACACGCTCAAGACCTTTGGCGCGGTTCTGAAGGCGCTGCGAGACGAAGCGGGCCTGACCCAGGAGCAGTTCGCCCCGCGGGTGCAGTACTCGGTGCCGTACATCGCCAAGATCGAGCAGGGCAAACGGTTCCCGCCGAGGGAGCTGATCGAACGGGCGGAGGAGGTGTTGGGCGCTCCAGCGGCGCGTGTGCTGGGCGCCGCCCACCGCAGTCTGACACGAAGGGTGGGACTCGCGTCATGGGTGCGCCACTGGGCAGGGATCGAAGAGCAGGCGGTGTCTCTCCTCGCCTATGAGTGCACGGTTGTACCAGGCTTGCTTCAGTCCGAGTCATACATTCGCGCGATCTTCGACCGCTACATCCCGCACACCCCTCAGGAACAGTGCGAACAGCAGGCCACCGCTCGGCTGGCGAGGCAGCGGCTCTTCACGGACTTGCCGAACACCTCGTTCTGCTTCGTCATCGAACAAGCCCTGCTGGATCGGGGATTCGGTGGGGTCGACGTCACCCGCACGCTTCTGGATCACCTCCTCGCGCAGCAGCATCGCCGGAATGTGGAAATCCAGATCATGCCGCGCCAACAGGAAGAACACTCCGGCGCCGAGGGTTCCATGCGTCTCGCCGAAACCATGGACCACCAGTGGGTTGGGTACGTTGAAGCGCATGACACGAGCGTCCTGATCACTGATGCAAAAGCCGTCAGTGCGATGCTCCAGCGCTATGGCAAACTGCGCTCACAAGCCCTGAGCCCTCAGGCCAGTACGAGCCTGCTGGAGCAGATGCGAGGAGCACTATGAGCAGCACCGAAGGCGACTGGTTCAAGAGCAGCTACAGCGGCGGCGGAGGCGGCGAGTGCATTGAGGTCGCCATAGACCCGGCCGCCGTCCGCATCCGCGACTCCAAGGACGTCGCCAGCGGCTCACTGGTCGTCACCCACGAAGCCTGGACCGCCTTCACCGCCTTCGCCAAGGAGCCCCAGTGACCACCACCGAGCTCGACTGGTTCAAGAGCAGCTACAGCGGCGGCGGCGACAACTGCGTCGAGGTCGCGATACACCCCGACGCCGTCCACATCCGGGACTCCAAGGACACCACCACCGGCACCCTCGCCGTCACCCACGACGCCTGGACCACCTTCCTCGCGCGGCTCTGATCACCCCGAACCGCCCCCGGTAAACTGCCCGGATCGAAAGGTGGCGGTGGCGGTGGCGGCGCATACGCGGGGGATGGCCAAGGACCTCCAGGAACGCATCAAGCGGCTGATCGTCGACCGGCGGCTGACGTCGGGGGCTCCGCTGCCCACCGAGACCGAGCTGATGGAGCTGCTCGGGGTCAGCCGCAACTCCGTGCGCGAGGCGCTCAAGGCGCTCCAGGCGATGGGGATCGTGGAGATCCGGCACGGCTTCGGAACCTATGTCGGACCCATGTCGATGGCGCCGATGATCGAGGGGCTGATCTTCCGCACCGTCGCCGGGCACTACCGGGGCGAGGAGAGCCTGCTCCAGCTGCTGGAGTTGCGCGAGGCCGTGGAGACCGGGCTGATAGCGCGGCTGGCCGGGCGGATACCGGAGGGGGACCTCGCCGAGCTGGACGCGATCGTCCGGCGCATGGAGGCGGAGGCCGAGGGCGGGGCCGTGCGGGCGGAGACGGACCGGGCGTTCCACGCCGCGCTGTACCGGAGCCTGGACAACACCCTGCTGAGCGAGGTGCTGGAGGCGTTCTGGGACGCCTTCCACCGGGTGCGCACCGATCTGGTCGATCTCCCGGCCGACCCCAGGGTGACCTGTGCGCAGCACCGGCGGATCCTGGAGTCGGTGCGCTCGGGTGACGCGATGTGCGCGGAAGACGCCGTCCGCGAGCACTTCGGAAACATCCGCGCACGGCTCCGCTCACCGTTCCCCGACGCCGGACAGCCCCGCGCATAGCCCCTGCGTAGTCGATTTTCAGCCACCACATGACCGCCTCCCCCTCGGGGATTTGCCGCGCCCGTCCCGGTTCGCCGCTGTGACCGGGTGAATCCGATCACCCCTGGAACGAGCCGTTCCGTCACCCAACAACGGCTCGCAACAGCAAAGTTGGTGGTCGAGGCGCTACCCGGACATGCGGGATCGGTTTGTCAAGGATTTACTCAGCAAACAACCAGAAGATATTCGTTCCGCATCCGTACAGGTGTGTGGCTCCACTACTGTGCCGCCTACGGCCGAGGGGGGCGGTTCCGGCCGAACAGCACCGACGACACGCGCGCAAGACCACGCGCGTGCGGGGGGAATGACTCATGACGTCGACGCCTACCGGCGCACGGCAGCCCGTGCGCGAACCTGCGCAGAGGCAGGAGACCACTCAGCGGCAGCAGCCGTACGACTCGTCCGCCACCACCCGCCTGCGCCTGCCGCGCGCGCTCCGGAACGGACCCGTCCGGCACCGGCGACGGCCCCTGCAGAAGTACGACTACGAGCACTACAGCAGGCTGGCCGGACCGCTCACCCGGCCCGAGCCGGACCGGCCGTACCGGGTGCGCTACCGCAGTCTGCTCGCGGACGAACCGCACCGCGTGCGGGCCGCGCTGCTGCTGGGCGCCGCCCCGCTGCTGTCCCTGGGGCTGCTGATCTGGCTGATGCAGCCCTCGCACTGGACCAGCCGCGAGGGCATGAGCTCGACGATGGCCGCGCTGGACACCGTCATGCTGGTCTCGATCGGGCTGATCGAGCTGTTCCGCACGATGAACGTGCTGTCCAACGCTCATGCGACGCTCGTCGCCCGCGACCCCGTGCCCGTCATCCCCGAGACCGGGACCAAGGTCGCCTTCATCACCACCTTCGTACCCGGCAAGGAGCCGCTGGAGATGGTGACCAAGACGCTGGAGGCGGCGATCCGGCTGCGCCACCGCGGCGTACTGCACATCTGGCTGCTGGACGAGGGCGACGACCCGGAGGTCAAGGAGGTCTGCCGGAGGCTGGGCGTCCACCACTTCTCCCGCAAGGGCGTGGCCCGGTGGAACCAGTCGACGGGCCCGCACCGGGCCAAGACCAAGCACGGCAACTACAACGCCTGGCTGGAGGCCCACGGCGACGCCTATGACATCTTCGCCTCGGTCGACACCGACCACGTCCCGCTGCCGAACTACCTGGAGCGGATGCTCGGCTACTTCCGCGACCCGGACGTGGCCTTCGTCGTCGGCCCGCAGGTCTACGGCAACTACGACACGGCCGTCACCAAGGCGGCCGAGAGCCAGCAGTTCCTGTTCCACGCCCTGATCCAGCGGGCGGGCAACGCCTACCGCGGTCCGATGTTCGTGGGCACCAACAACGCGGTGCGGATCAGCGCCATCAAGGCCATCGGCGGACTGTACGACTCGATCACCGAGGACATGGCCACCGGTTTCGAGCTGCACCGGCACCGCAACCGGGCCACCGGCCGCCACTGGACCTCGGTCTACACCCCGGACGTCCTGGCGGTGGGCGAGGGCCCGACCGCCTGGACCGACTTCTTCACCCAGCAGCTGCGCTGGTCACGCGGTACCTACGAGACGATCCTCAAGCAGTTCTGGAAGGCGCCGTTCAGCCTGCCGCCGGGCAAGCTCTTCAACTACACCCTGATGGTGATCTTCTATCCGATGTCGGCGCTGAACTGGATCCTGGCCGCGCTGAGCTGTGCGCTGTTCCTGGGGTTCGGGGCGTCCGGCATCGAGATCGACCCCGCCATCTGGATGATGCTCTACGGCAACGCCTCCGCCCTCCAGATCGGCCTCTACATCTGGAACCGCAGGCACAACGTCTCCCCGCACGAACCGGAAGGCTCCGGCGGTGTCGCCGGAATGGTGATGTCCGCGCTGGCCGCCCCGGTCTACGCCCGTTCGCTCTTCGACGCCGTACTGCGCCGCAAGAGCCGCTTCGTGGTGACCCCCAAGGGCGACTCCTCGAGTCCCGACACCCTCTTCGGTACTTTCCGGATCCATCTTTTCTTCCTGGTCGTCTTCGGCGGGTCGCTCGCCTCTTCCTTCTACTTCGGCCACAGTCATCCAGCGATGACCGTTTGGGCATCACTCGCCCTGGCTGTCTCAGCCGCGCCGATCATCGCCTGGTGGTGGACCGTCCGCCAGGAGAAACGGAAAACGCAGCCCGCCCTTGGGGGACGATAGAAAGTGAAGTACCGACCGAGTCGCCGCACCCGCCGCTTCGGGATCGGTGCGGCGGCGATCATCGTGGTGGCCGGGATGAACGGCCCGGCCCTCTATCGCTTCAGCTCCGAGAAGTACCACGCCTACAAGATCAACCAGCCGGAGTACAAAGCCGAGAACGGCCACTGGGACGTGGTGAACGTCCCCGAGGAGTACCGCATCAACACCATCCACGCGGCATTGCTCCACACGGGGAAGGTGCTGCTGGTCGCGGGCTCCGGCAACAACGCCAAGAACTTCGCCGCCAAATCCTTCCGCAGTGTGCTGTGGGACCCGGAGAAGAACACCTACAAGAACATCCCGACCCCCAAGGACCTCTTCTGCGCCGGGCACACCCAGCTCCCGGACGGAAAATTGCTGGTGGCGGGCGGCACCCAGCGCTATGAGAAGCTCCGGGGCGATGTCGAGAAGGCGGGCGGACTGATGTTCGTCCACAACGAGAACCCGGACAAGCCCAAGACCTTCCCGGCCGGAACCCGCTTCACCGGCAAGGAGAGCGGCAGGACCTTCGAGTCCAAGGACCCGGTCCTGGTCCCGCGCGCCAAGAAGACCAAGAGCGCCAGGACCGGAAAGGTCAAGGTCTCCCCCAGTACCGCGCGGGTGTACGTCGAGGCGCTGCGGAAGGGCAAGAGGTACCAGACCGGCACCGAGGACAATTTCCGGATCGCCGGGCTCAAGGGCAAGGACAAGCGCAACTTCTACGGCATCGCGCAGAAGCTCTCGTTCGACAAGAAGGACTTCCAGGGAATCAAGGAAGCCTATGAGTTCGATCCGGTGGCCGAGCGCTACATCACGGTCGACCCCATGCACGAGGCCCGCTGGTACCCGACGCTGACCACCCTTCAGGACGGCCGGGTGCTCTCGGTCTCCGGACTGGATGAGATCGGTCAGGTCGTGCCGGGCAAGAACGAGATCTACAACCCGAAGACCAAGAAGTGGAAGTACCTCAAGAAGAAGCGGTTCTTCCCGACCTATCCGGCGCTCTTCCTCACCGACAAGGGCCGCATCTTCTACACCGGGTCCAACGCCGGGTACGGCCCCGACGACAAGGGCCGGGTCCCCGGGGTCTGGGACCTGAAGAGCAACAAGTTCGACGTGGTGCCGGGCATCAGTGACCCCGGACTGCTGGAGACCTCGATGTCGGTACTGCTGCCCCCGGCACAGGACCAGCGGTACATGGTCCTCGGCGGCGGCGGGGTCGGCGAGGACTCCCGGGCCACCGCCAAGACCCGGATCGTCGATCTGCACGCCGGCGATCCGCGCTTCAAGGACGGTCCGGACCTGTACGCCGAGGCCCGCTACCCCAGCAGTGTGGTCCTCCCCGATGACACCGTGCTGACCACCAACGGCTCGGGCGACTACCGCGGCCGCGGCGACAGCAACGTGCTCAAGGCCGAGATCTACGACCCGCGGACCAACACCTCGCGCTCGGTGGCCGACCCGCTGGTGGGCCGCAACTACCACTCCGGCGCGCTGCTGCTGCCGGACGGCCGGGTGATGACCTTCGGCTCGGACTCGCTCTTCAGCGACAAGGCCAACACCAAGCCCGGGACGTTCCAGCAGCAGATCGACATCTACACCCCGCCGTACCTCTACCGGGACTCCCGGCCGAAGCTCACCGACACCGGGCCCCGGACGGTCCGGCGCGGCGGTACGACGACGTACGCCACGTCCCGCCCATCGGCGATCAAGAAGGTGCGGCTGATCCGGCCCAGCTCCTTCACCCACGTCACCAATGTGGAGCAACGGTCGATCGCGGTGGACTTCGAGCGGAAGAAGGACGGCGTCACGGTCCGGCTGCCCAGGGAGTCCTCGCTGGTGCCGCCCGGCTGGTACATGCTCAACGCCGTCGACAAGGAGGGCACTCCGTCGCAGGCGGTCTGGGTGAAGGTGCCCGGTGGCAAGGCCGCCAAGGCCAAGGCGAAGAAGGGCGCCGGGGCCGGACGGGACTGAGCGGACCCGGTGGCGCCGTTCCGGCCGGAACGGCGCGACCGGCGCCTATACGGCGTTACGGACGAGGTCGAGCGCGTACCGCGGCCACCACTGTCCGGCCTTGGGGCCGCCCTTGCAGGTGCCGTCCGACTCGCCCGGACGCTTGATCCACAGATAGGCGTCGACCCGGTCGTCGCCGGTATCGGTGGTCGGGGACTCACCCAGCGCGCGGCCCGTGGGATTGCACCACGCCTGGTGGTCCTTCCCCGGAGCCGGTCCGTTCCCGTTCCGGCTGGTGTCGATCACGAACGGCTTGCCGCCGACCATCGCCGACAGCTTCTTGCCGTAGGCGATGTTCTCCTTCGTGGTCTGGTAGTTCGAGATGTTGAGCGCGAAGCCGTCGGCCTTGGCGATGCCCGCCCGCTTCAGCGGCTGCGCCATCCGGCGCGGATCGGTGATCCAGCGCGGGTTCCCGGCGTCCAGGTAGACCTTGGTGCGCGGCAGCCCCTTGAGCTTGTCGATCGCGCCCGTCAGCAGGTCGTACCGCTCCTCGTGGAACTTCTTGGGCGTACAGCCGTCCACCACGTGCGGCAGCGCGTCGGGCTCCAGGATGACGGTCGCGGAGCGGTTGCCGATCCCGCGGACCGCCTTGTCCAGCCAGGCGCGATAGGCGTTGCCGTCCGCGGCGCCGCCCTTGCTGTACTGCCCGCAGTCACGGTGCGGGATCTCGTAGAAGACCAGCAGCGCGCTGCGGTCGGCCGCGGCGGCGGCGTGGGTGAAACCGCTCGCCTGCCCCTCGGGGTCGTCCAGTCCGAGCCACTCCGCGACCGGCTGGTCGGCGATCTTCTCTATCAGCCGCGCCTGGCTCCGTTCGCCCTTCTTGCGGTACGCCGCGACCTGCTTGGCGGCGCTCCCGTCCGGGTTCACCCAGTACGGCACGGTGGCCTTGGGCCGCTGCCGGGACCGCTCGGCCGAGGCGGAACGGTCGCCGTCACCGCCGCCCGAGGAGCCGAAGCAGCCGGAGAGCGTCACCAGCGACAGCAGGGCTCCGGCCGTCGAGACGGCGCGGGTACGGCCACGACGGGCGCGAAGACGGGCAACGTGATGCCGACGGCGCGCGTAACTGCCGTACATCCACTCCCCCTTGGGTGCACGCTGCGAGGAACACGCCGTGGTCCCCCGGCGGGACAAGACCGGTCGAATCAATCCTTACACAACGCGCCGGAGGCTCGGGGGCGCATCGGCGACCCCGGCCCGCGTTTTCGCCCCGCCGCACTAAACGCCCCGCGGGAGGAACCGTGATGTGCCGTCATGCGTCCGCGGCAGCGTCACGGCTGGTCGAGCCCGCGCGGCGGAGCCGCATCCCGACCCGGCCCCCCGCCCCCGCGGGGTGCGACGGCCGGCCCTCGTCAGCGGGCCTGTGCGTGGCAGTTCTCACACCGGGCGGCGGGGAAGACCCCGTCAGCGTGAGCCGCCGCCCGCGGCGCCCACCGGATGCGCCGGCCGCCCGTCCGTACCCGTCAGATACGCGGAGACCACCACATTGGCGCTGTAGGACCGGGTCTCCGGGTCGAACCGGCCCCCGCAGGTGATCAGCCGCAGTTCTGCCCGGTCCCGGGTGTGCGCCCCGTACGCCCGCCGGGCGTCGAAGCGTTCATTGGGCATCAGCTCGACGCTCTCCACGGTGAACTCCGCCGTGGTGCCGTCGGTCCGCGCGATCCGCACGGCGGCCCCGCGCCGGAGGTCGCCCAGCCCGTGGAAGACCGCGGGCCTGGACCGGGTGTCGAGATGACCCACCAACAGGGCCGCGCCCGCGGAACCGGGTTCGGGGCCCGCGCGGTACCAGCCGACCGAACCGGCCCGGTCGTACGGCGGCGGCTTGAGCGCACCCTCGCGGTCCAGACCGCCGGCGACCACCGGCGCCCGGATCCCCGCCGCCTCGACCTCGACGCTCTTCGGGCGCGCGGACGGCATCGGGGCGTGTGCCGGGGGCAGCGGATGGGCGGGCGGGCGTCCGACGGCGGCCACATCGCCGGTCATCGGCACCGATCCCCCCGTCCCCTCCGTGGTGTCCCGGCCCCACATCCACAGGCCGAGCAGCAGCACCGCCCAGGCGACCCCCATGGCCAGCCGGCCGGCGCCGCGGAACCTCCGGGTCCCGCTCCCGCCGTCCTCGTCCCCGAGGCCGCCGCCCCGGCCGCTTCCCGTTCCGTATCCGTAGCCGTCCATCACGCTCGGCCCACCCTCGGACCGGAGGGACGGCGGCGGCGCCGGTGCACCGCGAGTCCGCCCACGACGAGCGCCGTACCGCCGGAGAGCGCCAGGCCGTACGCCTCCGCGCCGCCGAAGTCCTCGCGCATCCGCTCTCCGGCGGGCGCGCTGCCCCCGCCGCCCGCGTGTGCCGGGGCGATGGGCGAGGGCGGGCGCTCGACGGCGACGGACACCTTCTCCCGCGCGTCCGCGGCGCTCGCCGGGTCACCGCAGTCCACGGTGACCCGGTGGGCGCCGCTCGTCGCGGTGGAGCGGATCGTCGCCTCGCTGAACAGCCCGTCCCCCTCCGGCGTCAGCTCGGCGTCGTCGACGAACACCGCGGACGAGGCGGTGGCCGCCTTGCCGGGACAGCCGAAGGCGCGCACCTCCACCTCGGCACCGGGGGGAACGGCGAGCGGACCGACCCGGATCGTGGCGGAGCCGTCGTGCCGCTGACCGGCGAGGGCCGGAGCGGCGACGGAACAGAGAGTGACGGAGCCCAGAACGACGGAACAGAGAGTGAGGGCGGCTGAGCGCATGGTGAACCTCCTCCACTCACGAGGCTCACGCGCCCGGCCGGGACCCGCATCCGCTGCGGACCCCGACTGCGCCGAACGGGTCGCCCGGCGTTTTACGGAGATTCAGGCCGGTTCAGGGCATTCAGCGGATGCGATCGACCAGGTCGGCGATGGAGTCGACCACGCTGGACGGCCGGTAGGGGAACCGGTCGACCTCCTCGCCCTTGGTGACACCTGTGAGGACGAGGAAGGTCTCCATACCCGCCTCGAGACCGGCCCGCACATCGGTGTCCATCCGGTCGCCGATCATCGCGCTGGACTCGGAGTGCGCGCCGATCACGTTCAGCCCGGCCCGCATCATCAGCGGATTGGGCTTGCCGACGAAGTACGGCTCCTGGCCGGTCGCCCGGGTGATCAGCGCGGCCACCGACCCGGTGGCGGGCAGCGCGCCCTCGGCCGAGGGGCCGATCTCGTCGGGGTTGGTGGCGATGAACCGCGCACCGTCGTTGATCAGGCGGATGGCCTTGGTCAGCGACTCGAAGCTGTAGGTACGGGTCTCCCCGAGCACCACGTAGTCCGGCTCCACGTCGGTGAGGACGTAGCCGATGTCGTGCAGCGCGGTCGTCAGCCCCGCCTCACCGATGACATACGCGGTGCCGTCGGGCCGCTGCTCGTCCAGGAACTGGGCGGTGGCCAGCGCCGACGTCCAGATGTTGGCCACCGGCACCTCGAGCCCGATCCGGGCCAGCCGGGCCTGGAGGTCGCGCGGGGTGTAGATGGAGTTGTTGGTCAGCACGAGGAAGGGCGTACCGGTCTCCCGCAGCCGCTTGACGAAGGCGTCCGCACCCGGGACCGGTATCCCCTCGTGCATCAGCACGCCATCCATGTCGGTGAGCCATGACTCGATCGGCTTGCGCTCTGCCACTGGTTGCTCTCCGCTCGGTTTGACCACTGAGGGTCGGCACGGCCGCGGGGACCGGGCCGACCGGCTGGCGACGCCCTCAGCCTAACCGGGCAGGACAGCGGGGTAACCAGCCGCGTCACGGTGGGACCCGGCCGTCCAGCGCGACAGACCAGCACAGGTGTCTGATCCTGAGGAGGGGTGGCTTCCGCCCCGAGGGGTGGCTTTCGCCCCTGGACGAGCCGGACCGTAAGGAGACCGTCATGGGCATGATGGACAAGCTGAAGGGCGCGCTCGGCAAGCACCCGGACAAGACCCGGCAGGCCGCGCGCAAGGGGGCCGACACGGCGGACAAGAAGACCGGCGGCAAGTACTCGGACCAGATCCAGACCGGCTCGGACAAGCTCGACGACGAGCTGGGCCGCCGGGGCGAGGGGCCCCGGGGCCAGCAGTAACCGCCGTACCGCCGACGCCCGCTCTCACCTCTCCGTGCGGCGGGACTTCACCAGGAGGACGGTGCCACCGGTCAGGAGCGCGACGCTGAGCGCGCCGAGTCCCGCGAGCACGGCGCCGCGGCCCGTCTCGGCGAGCTCGGGCGGCCGGTGGTGGGACTGGTGGTCACCGTCCTCCTGTCCGCCCTTGTCATAACCCCCGTCATCGGCTCCGGTGTCGCCGGTTCCGGTGTCACCGGTGTCACCGGGGTCGGTGGTGCCGGGGTCTTCCAGACCGGGGTCCTCGGTGCCGGTTCCGGTGTCGCCGGTGTCACCGGGGTTGGGGTCGGTGGCGTCAGGGTCCTCGGTGGCCGGGTCTTCGAGGCCGGGGTCCTCGGTGCCGGTTCCGGTGTCGCCGGTGTCACCGGGCTCGGTGGCATCGGGATCCTCCAGGCCCGGGTCCGTCGTACCGGGGTCCTCGACTCCGGTGTCGGTCTCGGGATCGACGCTGACCCCGGTGTCCTCGTCGTCACCGGTGCCGTCCGTGCCCGCGTCCGTGCCGGAGTCCTCCGGCGTGGTCTCGGACGTGGTCCCGGTGTCGTCCCCGTTCTCCGTCCCGGTGTCCGTGCTGGGCGGCACCGGGGCGGGGCTCTCCTCCGCGGTCCCGCTGCCGCTGCCGCTGCCGGACGACGCGGACGGACTCGGGCTCGGGGCCGACGGCTTCACGCGGGGCGGGGTCAGCCCCCGGGTCGACGGCGCGCTCGGGGCGGCCGTGGCTTTGGTGTCGTCAGGGCTCGCGGTGGCGTCGGGATCCGCCGTGCCGCCGATGTCAGGCGTATCGCCGGTACCACCGGGATCCACCGTGCCGCCAGGGTCCGCCGTGCCACCGGTAACGCCGGGATCCGCCGTACCACCGGTGCCGCCGGTGCCGCCTGCGTCTCCCGTACCGCCGGTACCACCGGGGTCCACCTTGCCACCGGGGTCCACCTTGCCGCGGGGGTCTGCCGTGCCACCGGTGCCGCCAGGATCCGCCGTACCACCGGTACCGCCGGTGTCTCCCGTACCACCGGTACCGCCGGTGTCTCCCGTACCACCGGGATCCGCCGTACCTCCCGTACCACCGGGGTCCGTCTTGCCGTCGGTACCGCCCGGATCCTTGGGCAGTGTCGTGGCATCGGAGCCGGTGCCGTCCGTCCCGTCCGTCCCGTCCGTCCCGCCGGAGGCATCCGTGTCGCCGACGCTGAACTCGTAGTCGTTGGACTGCCCGACCCAGTCACCGTCGTCCTCGCGGCGCTGGACGGCGATGACGTTGGCTGTCACCTTCCCGCTCGACGCGGCAGCGCCGAAGCGGGTCCGCACCGGTACGTCCACGGTCTTGCCCGCGGGCACCGTGAAGCCGGCGAACTGGTCGTCGAAGACCCCGAGGTTCTCGTCCTGGTCCGTCGTCTCGAAGGAGACCGGCCGCCAGGTGCCGCCGTCGGCCGTCCGGTCCAGGAACTCGAAGCCGATGTCTTCGGGCCGCAGCGCGCGGGCCCGGTCGACGAGCACGGCGATGGGGTGGACGGCCCGGCAGCCGGTGTCCGTGGTGTTGCGCAGCTCCAGGTGCCAGGTGCGCCAGCCGCCGCCCCGCGCGTAGCGGTCCGGCCCGTCGTGGAGGCGGGCGGCGATCGGGAACTCCGCGCTGTCCTGGCTGCCGCAGACCGGCGCGGCCACCTCCGCGGCCCCGGGTCTGGTGTCCGCGCCGGTGCCGGATCTGGGCTCGGCCTCGGTGTCGGCAGCGTCCGCGTGGGGCGCGAGCCCGTACAGAGCCGGGACGAGCGCGATCGCGGCCGCCGGGAGGACGGCGCGCAGGGACAGTGCGGTGGAACGGCGCATGAGTGAACCTCTGGAGTCCTACGGCGTTTCCCCGAGCAGTCCGTTCCCTTCCACCTCCGCACGGCGACACACCGCGAAGGGCGCCGATTGCCCTCGTCTGGCGGTCACAACCCACACGATCGGCCCAGTCGGACCCGCCCCGGCTCGCCCCCGGATCAGCCGCGGGCGAAGAGCGGCGCGAGCACGAGTTCGGCCGCGCCCTCCACCACCGCGCGGTTGCCGCGCTCCACCACCTCCACCGGGACGATGGGACGGCTGGCCCGTACCGAGTCCTCGGCCAGCGTCGTGGAGACCCCACGGACGTACGGGGCGGGGTCGGCCAGCACCACCCGGCCGCCGAGCAGCACCCGGTCGATGTCGAGCAGCCGCACCAGATTGGCCGCGCCGACGCCGAGCAGCCGGGCCGCCACGGCCGTCTCGCCGCGCGCGACGGCGGCGAGGCACAGCGCCTCCAGACAGCCGTGGTTGCCGCAGCCGCAGCGCGGTCCGTCGAGCTGGATCACCTGGTGGCCGAACTCCCCCGCGTCCGTCCGCGCACCCCGGTAGACGCCTCCGCCGAGCACGAGCCCGGCGCCCAGACCGGTGCCCAGGTGGAGATAGGCGGAGGACTCGGCGGTCCCCAGGCCGAGCGCGGCGGCATTGGTGTCCTTGTCGAGTACGACGGGGATGCCGAGCCGCCGCTCCAGCGCGTCGCGCAGCCGGAAGCCCTCCCACTGGGGGAAGCCGGTGACCCGGTGCAGCACCCCGGAATCGTGGTCGAGCGGACCGGGCGCGGCGACGCCCACGCCGAGCAGCCCGCCGTCCGTGGCCAGCAGGTCACCGGCGTCCTCGATCAGCGCCCGGACCTGCGTCGAGGCGGCGGTCAGCGCGCGCTCGGCCCCCGCGCCGAAGTCGAAGTCGGCGGTCCGTACGGCCACCGGGGTGCCCGCGAGGTCGACGAGGACGGCCGTCAGCTCATCGCGGTCGAGGTGCAGCCCGATGGCGTGGCGGGCGCCGGGGACCAGCCGGAGCACGGTGCGCGGCTTGCCGCCCGTGGAAGGGCGGTGTCCGGCCTCGGCGGCCAGGCCCTCCGCCCTCAGCCGGGCGGTGATCTTGCTGACCGCCTGCGGAGTGAGGCCGGTGTGGGCGGCCAGCTCCAGTCGGCTGGCGCCGTCCTCGCCCGCGGCCCGCAGCAGACCGAGGACCAGCGCGGCATTGTGGCTGCGCAGGGCGGACAGATTGGCGCCGGGTCCGGCCGGCCCGGAGATGGAACCGTTCACCTTTCCATTGTGGCGCGCGCTTGCACTTTCGCAACAGCGTTGTCAAAGTGGCTGTCATGGACGACCACCACAACAGCGCCTTCCGCGTAGCACTGATCGGCTACGGCCTGGCGGGCTCCGTCTTCCACGCGCCCCTGATCGCCGCGACCGACGGTCTCGTCCTGGACACCGTCGTCACCTCCAGCGCCGAGCGGCAGCGGCAGGCGCGCGCCGAGTTCCCCGATGTCCGCCTGGTGGACTCCGCCGACGAGCTGTGGGGCCGCGCGGACGAGCTGGACCTGATCGTCATCGCCTCCCCGAACCGCACCCATGTGCCGCTCGCCCGCACGGCGCTCGAGGCGGGGCTGCCGGTCGTGGTGGACAAACCGCTCGCCGCGACCGCCGCCGAGGCGGAGGAGCTGGCCGCGCTCGCGGACGCGCGCGGGCTGCTGCTGAGCGTCTTCCAGAACCGCCGCTGGGACAACGACTTCCGTACCCTGCGGAAGCTGATCGCCGACGGCACGCTCGGCAGCGTCCAGCGCTTCGAGTCCCGCTTCGAGCGGTGGCGGCCGCAGCTCAAGGGCGGCTGGCGGGAGTCGGGCGACCCGGCCGAGGTCGGCGGACTCCTCTACGACCTGGGCAGCCATCTGGTCGACCAGGCGCTGACCCTCTTCGGCCCGGTGCTCTCCGTCTACGCCGAGGTGGATGTACGCCGTCCCGGGGCGCGGGCCGACGACGACACCTTCATCGCACTCACCCACGCCGACGGCGTCCGCTCCCACCTCTGGATGAGCGCCACCACGGCCCAACTCGGTCCGCGCTTCCGGGTGCTGGGCAGTGCGGCGGGCTATGTGAAGTACGGCCTCGACCCCCAGGAGGCCGCCCTCCGCGAGGGGCTGCGCCCCGGCGGTCCGGACGCCGGTCCCTGGGGCGCCGAACCGGAGAGCGCCTGGGGGCGGCTGGGCGCGGGAGAGTCACCGCTGACCGGGGGCGGCACCCCCGTCGCGACCCTGCCCGGCGCCTACCCGGCCTACTACGCGGGCGTGGCCGCCGCCCTGCGCGACGGCGGCCGTCCGCCGGTCACCGCCGCCGAGGCCGCGGCGGCCCTGCGCGTCCTGGAGGCGGCCCGGCTGTCGGACGCCGAGCACCGTACGGTCCATCTGGAGGGCACGGCATGAGCACACCGCAGACCCCCGGCCGACGGGCCGACGCCGACCGTGACCTGATCGCCCGGCTGGAGGAGCAGGAACGGCGGCTGCGGCTGCCCCGGCTGGACAACGACGACGCCTGGCGGCTCGGCTGTCTGATCGCCGACCTCGCCCGGGAGCGCGGCGCCGCCGTCACCATCACGGTGCGCCGCGCCGGACAGCGCCTCTTCCACCGCGCGCTGCCCGGCACCAGCGTGGACAACGACGCCTGGCTGGACCGCAAGTGCCGGGTGGTGGAGCGCTACGGCAACGCCTCGTACCTCGTCGGCGCCCGCTTCCGGGCCAAGGGCACCACCTTCGAGGAGTCGTCCCGGCTGGACCCGGACCGCTACGCGGCCCACGGCGGCGCCTTCCCGCTGCATGTGACCGGCACCGGGGTCATCGGCGCGGTCGCGGTCTCGGGCCTTCCGCAGGCGGAGGACCACGCACTGGTGGTGGAGGCGCTGGAGCGTCACCTGGCGGCCACGGCCTGACCGCCGGCTCCCCCACACCGCACCCGGCGGGGCGCTAGGCGTCCTTCAACTCCTGGCGCTGGCGCCCCAGTCCGTCGATCTCCAGCTCGACCACATCACCCGCACGCAGATACGGCTTGGGCTCGGGGTGGCCCAGGGCCACCCCCGCCGGGGTGCCGGTGTTGATGACGTCACCCGGGTAGAGGGTCATGAACTGACTCAGGTAGCGGACCACATGGGCCACCCCGAAGATCTGGTCGGCGGTGCTGCCGTTCTGCTTGAGCTCGCCGTTGACCCACAGCCGCAGCCCCAGGGCCTGCGGATCGGGAATCTCGTCGGCGGTCACCAGCCAGGGGCCCAGGGGGTTGAACGTCTCGCAGTTCTTGCCCTTGTCCCACTGGCCGCCGCGCTCGATCTGGAAGGCGCGCTCGGAGACGTCGTGGGCGATGGTGTAGCCCGCGACGGCAGCGAGGGCCGCCTCGTCGGAGTCGAGGTACCGCGCGGTACGGCCGATGACGACGGCGAGTTCGACCTCCCAGTCGGTCTTCACACTGCCACGCGGAACGAGCACGGTGTCCCGCGGGCCGACCACCGTGTCCGGGGCCTTCATGAAGACGATCGGCTCCCGGGGAAGGGCGGCGCCGGTCTCGGTCGCGTGGTCGTGGTAGTTCAGCCCGATGCAGACGACCTTGCCGATCCGGCCGAGCGGCGGGCCGGTCCGCACCCCGCCGTCGTCGATCGCGGGCAGCGCCGCGGCGCCCTCCGCCGACGCCGCCGCACGGATCCGGGCGAGGGCGGCGTCATCGGCGAGCAGGGCGCCGTCGATGTCCGGTACCAGGCCGGACAGATCGCGCAGAGTGCCCGAGGTGTCGTCCAGCAGTGCCGGGCGTTCCGCACCGGCCGGTCCCACACGCAGCAACTTCATCTCACGACTCCCGTCGTCGAAGGGACGAGTCCGGGGGACGGCCGGGTCGGATGATCCTCCAAGAGCGCTCTCCGGTCCGCAAGACCGTGTTCACAGACCGGACCGGGGGCGTCAGCTCGTGCCGCGGTGCAGCAGCGCCCGCTCCACCGCTGTCCAGGTCGTACTGGTCGCGAGGTACAGCCCCGCCGCCAGCGGGACCAGCGCCGCGGTGAGCACGGTTCCGAAGGACAGCAGCGGCAGCACCCGGGCCAGACCCGGCGCGCCGGGCACGGCGGTCCTGCGGGCGCGCCACCAGGTCCAGGTCGCCACCGCCGCGATCAGCGCGTAGAGGGACAGGTGGACCAGGCCCTGCGAACCGTCCGGCGCACCGTCCCACCGGTCGCCCAGCGGGGCGCCCGCCAGTGTGTGGTCCAGCAGGTCGCCGGCGCCGCTGCCGGTGGAGAAGACGTGGTACATGAGGAAGAAGACGGGGAGTTGGACGAGGGCCGGGAGGCAGCCCGCCATCGGCGAGGCGCCCTCCTCCGCCCGCAACTCGCCCAGGGCGCGCCGCAGCCGCTCGGGGTCGTCGCGGTGGCGGCGGCTCAGTTCGGCGAACCTCGGGGCGAGTCGGGCGCGCGCCTTCTCCCCGCGCACCGCGGCGCGGGTCAGCGGGTGGAGCGCGGCGCGGACGCAGAGGGTGAAGACCACGATCGCGGCGGCCGTGGCGGATGTCCCGAACAGCGGGTCGAGTCGGTCGGCGAGGGTGGACAGCAGACTGCCGAGGCAGGAGAAGAGGGACAAGGGAGAACTCCGCGGATCTCGTCGTGCCGGACGGCCGGATGGCCGGATGGGATGGATCGGCGTGACGAACCGCGCGGCTTGGCGGTACGGATGAGGGGGCGCCGGTGACGCCTTCGGACTCCTACGCCTGCGCGGCCGTCTGCGGACGACGGCCCGGCGCTCGCGGCCTCGGACGCCCCGAGGCGTCCGGGTCCCGCTGCGGAAGGAAGGCGGTACGCCGCTCACGGTCCCTGATCGCGGTGCGGATCCGGCCCGGCGGTGTGGGCACCCGGCCGTGGGAGGCCAGCAACACGCAGGTCAGCAGCGCGGCGGCGAGGGCGGCGGTGGCGGCCGTGGTGGCGGCGAACGCGACGGCGCTCACCAGACCGGTCTGGGTCAGCAGGGCCCCGGTCAGCAGGAACAGACACACCCCCAGGTGCATCCGCAGCCGCTCGAACCGGTGGGTCATCCCGCCGCTCCCCCTGTCCGTTCCCCGTTCGCCTTCCGTGCGGTCCAGTGTAGGCACCCGCGCGCACTACCCGGCCGCGCGCGGTACGGCCGTCTTCAGCCGCCCCCACACCACCAGCCGGTAGCGGGAGGTGAATTCGGGGGTGCAGGTGGTGAGGGTGAGGTAGTAGCCCGGTTCGGTGAAGCGCTGCCCCGGACGGGCCGAGCTGTACGGCACCTTCGCGGTCACCGTGCCGTCGCGGGGCGAGGTCCGCGGCAGGGTGCGCTCCACCACATAGGTGTAGCGGGCCGCCGCGGTGTCGATGCGCACCGTGTCCCCCCGGCGTACCTCGTCGAGCTGCCGGAACGGTTCGCCGTGGGTGTTGCGGTGCCCGGCGAGCGCGACGTTGCCCGCCTGTCCCGGCTGGGCGGTGCCCGGATAGTGGCCCACGTAGCCCCGGTTGAGCACGGCGGACCGGCTCACACCCTCGGCGACCGGGACCGTCAGCCCGATCCGCGGGATGCGCAGCACGGCGTAGGACTGGTCCCGCCCCGGGCCGCGGGCGGCCCCACCGGAGTCCTGCCCGGTGCGGGCGGCACCGGCGCGGTCGCGCTCCGGGCCCCGCCCGGACGGTCCCGGGCCCGCGGGGTCCGCGTCCGGCGCGGAGCCGTCCGGCCCCCGCGTACGCCACTCCCGCTCCAGGGCCGCCACCTCGCGCTGGGCGCCCTGCCGCGCCTGGCGGTTGGTCCACCACACCTGGTGGACGACGAAGAGCAGCATGACGACCCCCAGGGTGACCGCGAGCTCACCCCCAGTCCACAGCACCCGGGCGGCCGTCGTACGCCGCCCCCGGCCCCGCCCCGCGGTGCCCCGCCGTAACCGCCGCTGCCGCGGCCCCTGGCCTCGTTGACGTCGCACACCGGTCTCCCTCCGGGGAGGGGCACCATAGGGCCTGCCGGCCGCACCCGCCAGAGACGCGCGCCGGTCAACCGCCCAGTGCGCGCGAGACGGTGTAGATGACCAGTCCGGCGAGCGCGCCGACCACCGTGCCGTTGATCCGGATGAACTGGAGGTCGCGCCCGATATGGGCCTCGATCTTCCGTGAGGTGTGCTCGGCGTCCCACCCCGCCACCGTGTCGGTGATCAGCGAGGTGATCTCGTCCCGATAGGTCGTCACCACATAGACGGCGGCGTCTTCCAGCCAGCCGTCCACCTTGCCGCGCAGCCGGGTGTCCGTCACCATCCGGGTGCCCAGCGACAGAATGGCCTCCCGCGCCCGGCGCCGCAGTTCGCTGTGTTCGTCCTCGGCGGCCGCGACGATCATCGAACGTACCGACGCCCAGGCCGACGCGATCAGGTCCTGCACCTCGGGGCGGCCCAGCACCTCCCCCTTCAGCCGCTCGACCCGGGCCCGGGTGTCGGTGTGCGACCGGAGGTCCTGGGCGAAGTCGGTGAGGAAGCGGTCCACGGCGCCGCGCGCCGGATGGGCGGGCATGTCACGCATCTCACTCACGAAGCGCAGCAGTTCCCGGTAGACCCGCTCGCCCACCTTGCGGTCCACGAAGCGCGGCGTCCAGCCGGGGGCGCCGCCGGTCACCGCGTCCATCACCGACGTGTTGTGCTCGACCAGCCAGTCGTGGGCCCGCATGCAGACCAGGTCGACGGCGCGGTGGTGGCCGCCGTCCGCGACGATGTGCGAGAGCAGTTTGCCCAGGCCGGGCGCGATCTCCTGGGTGTCGGCCCGCCGGGTGATGGCCTCGCCCACCACCGCCTGTACATCGGAGTCCCGCAGCACCGTGAGCGCGCCGCGCAGCGCGGTGGCCAGTTCGTCCGTCACCCGGTCGGCGTGTGCGGGTTCGGCCAGCCAGGTGCCGAGCCGCCCGGCGATGCCGACGGAGCGCAGCCGTGTCCGCACCACGTCACCGGAGAGGAAGTTCTCCCCGACGAACTCGCCCAGGCTGGTTCCGAGCTGGTCCTTCTTGGTGGGGATGATGGCGGTGTGCGGGATGGGCAGCCCCATCGGCCGCCGGAACAGCGCGGTGACCGCGAACCAGTCGGCCAGCGCGCCGACCATGCCCGCCTCGGCGGCGGCCGCGACGTAGCCGGCCCAGCCTCCGGCCCCGGAGGACGCTGCCCATTTGGCGAGGGTGTACACCAGCGCGACGGCGACCAGCAGACCGGTGGCGAGCACCTTCATCCGCCGTACCCCGCGCCGTCGCTCCTCGTCGAGCGGGGTGTCGGCGGTCAGACCGCCCGGACCGCCGCGCGGCGGTCTGTGCGTCTTCTCACCCGCTGTTGTCCGGTCCATTGGCTCCACCCGGTCGCGCCGTCCCCTCATGCATTGTCTCTTTCCTGTTTCGGTCGCCCACTTGTGGAACGAACGGCGGGTTCCCGTCGTCTGTCAGGGGGAACATCCCTGCACACTTGGGGGCAGGCCGACGGGCGGAGCCACAGCCCGCCATGGGATCATGGGGGGACCACCCGGACCCATGCGGCGCTGCTGACACACTCGCAGTTCCCGTCCACGTATCGGAGCCTCGGGCTCCGTCGCCCGAGGAGACACCCGCCCATGAGCGTGCCACCTATGCCCCGACGCACGGGCTACACCGTGCTCGCTGCGCTGGCGGCCGTGGTGATCCTCGTCTCCACCGCGATATTCGTCGGGGTCGGCGGTGACGAGGACGACATGGACACCGGTGCGCGTACCCGCGGCTCAGCCGATCCGGCCTCGTCCGGCTCCTGGGTGGGCACCTGGTCCACCTCGGCGGCGGCGGCCGAGCCGAGGACCACTTTCCGTGGAATGTCCGGCATGTCGATACGGAACGTGATCCGTGCCAGCGTCGGCGGCAGCAGCGCCCGGATCCAGCTGTCGAACTTCTACAGCGCCCGGCCGCTGCGGATCACGCATGCCTCGGTGGCGCTGGCGGCAGCCCCCAGCAACCCGACCGCGGCGGCGGGCACGATGCGCCGCCTCACCTTCGGCAACCGCTCCTGGGTGACCATCCCGCCCGGCAAGGCGGCCACCAGCGACCCGGTCCGGCTCAACGTGCCGGACGCCGCGGACCTGCTGGTCACCACCTACGCCCCGGAGGCGTCCGGCTCGGTCACCTACCACCCGCACGCCCGCCAGACCTCGTACATGGCGCGCGGCGACCGCACGGAGGACACGGCGGGCGCGGCGTACACCGAGCAGAGCCCGTACTGGCGCTATCTGACCGGCGTGGACGTGTGGTCCAAGGAGGCACAGGGGTCGGTCGCCGTCATCGGTGACTCCATCACCGACGGCATCACCTCCACCGCCGGGGCCAACCGCCGCTGGACCGACTTCCTCGCCGAGCGGCTGCGCACCGAGCCCGGGGCGCCCCGGCTGGGCGTGCTCAATCAGGGCATCAGCGGCAACCGGGTGCTGAGCGACGGCACCCAGTACCCGCCCAACAACCCCAGCGGGCTCTCCCGGTTCCACCGCGACGTCCTCTCCCGCACCGGCGTCAAGGCCGTGATCATCGAGCTGGGCATCAACGACATACTCCGTATCCCGCACCAGACCGACCCGAACAAGATCGTGGCCGGGCTGAAGCGGATGACCGAGCAGGCGCACGCCCGGGGGCTGCGGGTGGTGGGCGCCACGCTGACGCCCTTCTACGGCCACCGCGGCTACACCCCGCGGCTGGACGCCGTACGCGAGCAGATCAACGCCCAGATCCGCGCCGGGAAGGTCTTCGACGAGGTCGTGGACTTCGACAAGGCGCTGCGCGATCCGGTCAGCCCGCTGCGGATGCGGCCCACCTTCGACTCGGGCGACCATCTGCACCCGAGCGACGCGGGCTACCGGGCGATGGCGCGGGCGCTGAACCTGGACCACCTGAAGGGCACCGCGGCAGCGGAGCTGTGAGACCGCCGGGGCCGCCGGGGGGGCGTACGGCGCCGCCCCGGCCGGACCTCGGTGGCATCAGTCCTGGGGCCGGCCGCTCCCGGGCGGTTCCTTCTCCAGGGACACCGCGCCCGCCGGTCCGGTCCCGGGGTCCGTACGCCGCTCCTGGCGCTCCTCCCGGCGCTCCCGCCGCTCGGCCCGCAGCAGCTCCTTGTTCTCCGCCCTGAGCCTGCGCCGCTCGGCCTTCAGCCGCCGCGCGTCCGTCTTGCGCAGCTTGCGCTCGACGCCGACCCCGCCGAAGACCGCCAGCCCGGTGACCGTCACCCGGGGCGCGCCCGGATCGCCGTCGCCCTCCCCGCTCTGGTCGAAGCCGCCCATGATGCCGACGCCGCCGACATGCGTCTCGACCTCCGGCGGGACGATGACCTGCACCCCGCCCATGAACGCGAAGCAGCGGATCACCATCTCCCGGCCCTCGAACCGCGCCTCGCGCAGATCGATCTCCCCGCCGCCCATGAGGGTGAAGGCGGTGAACCTGCGCGGTGCGGTCCAGGTGCCCTTGCGCTGGAAGCCGCCCATGATCGCGACGGCCACGCGGGAGGTGGGCGTGCCCCCGACCCGCCCGTCCCACTCCTCGCGGCGCTCGGGTGCGGAGAGCGCGCCGGTGCCGCCCGCGGGCACCGGGAGGTCCCGGACCAGCGGCTCCAACTGGGCGTGGGTGCGCGCCCGGAAGGCCGCGTCCAGGCGCTCCTCGAACTCCTCCATGTCCAGGCGGCCTTCGGCGACGGCTTCCCTGAGCGCCTCGGCGACGCGCTCACGCTCGGCATCGGAGGCCCGCATCTGGGAGGGGTCCGGAACGTCGGGGCCCTCCCCCTGGGAAGATCCAGCGCTTGTCATACGGACAGCGTAATGGGGCCCGGCCGGCGCGGGCGGTGTCATGTTCCGGTGGCTCCGGCCGCGTCCCCGGCGGTGTCGGCGACGGCACCGGGCACCGCACCGGGGCGCTCGCGCCGGGCGGACTCCAGCATCCGCGCGATGACGTCCTCGATGTCCGGCTCCCGCAGCGAGAGGTCCACCAGCGGATAGCCGTCGGCCACCGCGGCCACCACCGGCGCCGCGCTGCTCGTCGCCGGGAACGCCAGCCACTGGCGCGGCCCTTCGACCCGCACCGTCCGGGCGCCGGGGATCTCGATGGGCGCCATCTCCCGCTCCAGGTCGACCACCAGGGTGCGTTCGCTGTCGCCCACCGCGTGCAGCGCGTCCAGCCCGCCGTCGTGGACCAGACGGCCGTGGTCGATCACCATCACCCGGCGGCACAGCTGTTCGATGTCGGTCAGGTCATGGGTGGTGAGCAGCACGGTGGTGCCGCGCTCGGCGTTCAGGTCCCGCAGGAACTCCCGCACCTTGGCCTTGCTCACCACATCGAGCCCGATCGTCGGCTCGTCCAGGTACAGCACCTCCGGATCGTGCAGCAGCGCCGCCGCGATGTCCCCGCGCATCCGCTGGCCGAGTGAGAGCTGACGCACCGGCACCTCCAGCAGCGCGCCGAGGTTCAGCCGTTCCACACAGCGGTCCAGGTTCTCCCGGTACCGGGCGTCCGGGATCCGGTACATCCGCCGCACCAGGGCGTAGGAGTCCCGCAGCGGCAGGTCCCACCACAGGGTGGTGCGCTGGCCGAAGACCACGCCGATACGGCGGGCGAGCCGGGTCCGCTCCCGCGAGGGGTCGATCCCGGCGACCCTCAGCCGCCCTCCGCTGGGCAGCAGAATGCCCGTCAGCATCTTGATGGTGGTGGACTTCCCGGCACCGTTGGGCCCGATGTAGCCGACCATCTCCCCGGCCCGCACCCGGAAGCTGATGCCGTCCACGGCGCGCACCTGGCGCCGCTCCCGGCGCAGCAGTCCGGCGCGTCGGCGCACCTCGAAAACCTTCTCGACACCGTCCAGCTCGATCAGGGCCTCGCCGGAGCCGTCCGTGCCGCCCGGCCCGTCCGTCCTGTCCATCCCTCAGCTCCCCGTGCTCTGGTAGGCCCGCAGCCCCGCCCGCCAGGCCAGGCCCGCCACCGCCGCGCACCCCGCCGCGACCAGCGGTGCGGCGAACCCGATCCACCCGGGCAGGCCCAGCGGATCGGGGCGGCCCAGGATGTGCAGCGCGGGCAGCCAGTTGACGAAGGCCAGCGGAATGACGAAGGTGACGCCGCGCAGCAGCTCCTTGGCAAAGATCGTGGGCGGGTACTGCAGCAGTGTGTTCCCGCCGTAGGTCACCGAGTTCTGCACCTCGCTGGCGTCCGTGGCCCAGAACTGGAAGGCGCCGCCGAGGACGAACACCGACCCGAAGATGGCGCCGCCGCTCAGCAGCATCACCGGCACCAGCAGCACCCGGTCCAGCGTCCAGTCGATGTCCAGCCGGACCAGCGCCCAGCACAGCAGCGCCGCCCCCTGGGTGATCCGGCCGAGTCTGCGCAGCGCGAACCGGTCGGCGGCCACCTGGGCGAGGATCGGCACCGGCCGCACCAGCAGGGTGTCCATCGTGCCGTCGCGCACCCGCCGGCCGATCCGCTCCATATTGCCGAGCAGCAGGTCGGCGAGGCCGAAGGCGGTGCTGGTGGTGCCGTAGAGCAGGGCCACCTCGGGCAGGGTGAACCCGCCGAGGGTCCGGACGTGCGAGAACATCAGCGCGATGGCCACGAAGTCCAGCGCGGTCGCGGCGAGGTTCCCCAGCGTCATGATGAGGAACGAGGTGCGGTACGCCATCGTCGAGCGCACCCACATCCCCACGATCAGCCCGTAGGCGCGCACGCCCTGGATCAGCCGGGAGCCGTCCCCCCGGTCGGCGGTACGGTCACCCACCCTGGACCACCACCTTCCGGGTGGCGGCCGACTGGAGCAGTCGTCCGGCCGCGAACAGCACCGCCGCCCACGCGGTCTGGAAACCGAAGGCCCACAGCAGTCCGGTCCCCCGGTGCCGCTCCAGGAAGACATCGGCGGGCACCTGGAGGATCGCCGACCAGGGCAGCGCACGGGCCACTTCGCCGAGCCGCCCCGGGAAGACGTGCAGCGGCAGGATCATCCCGGAGAAGAACAGGCACAGCAGTCCGCTGAGCATCGTCAGCCCGGTGCCGTCGAGCAGCCAGAAGGCAGCCAGCGCCACCAGATAGCGCACCGCGAACCCCACGCACACCCCGAGCGTCACCGACACCAGGAACCACAGCCAGGTCAACGGTGCGGCGGGCAGGGTGAGCCGGAAGGCCAGCGCACCGAGGAGCAGCGGCACCACACCGCGGGCGAGCAGCTGGAACAGCGCACGCCCCAGGTCCCCCGCCAGCCACCACAGCTGGAGGTCGACCGGACGGTAGAGGTCCACGGCGATGTCACCGGAGCGGATGCGCTCCTGGAGCTCCTCCTGGAAGCCGCCGCCCATCAGCGCGGTGGCCGCGAGCAGCGCCTGCCCCAGCCAGACGAAGGTCAGCGCCTGGGCGAGGTCATAGCCGCCCAGGTGCGGGCGCTCGTCCCACAGCGCGGTGTAGGTGTACGCGAGGATGAAGCCGAAGACGGTGTTGGTGAACACCCCGGCCACGGTCGCGATCCGGTAGGTCGCGTAGCGCTTGAAGGCGCTCAGCGCGACGGCCGCGTACAGCCGCATCCGCCCGTTCCCCCCTCCGTGGCACCAAAGTTCAGGAGCCTAGTCCTGGCGCGGGAGAAGGGGCCATGGGTTTTTCACCGGAAGGTGTGAGGGAAATCATCCTTTCAGGCGGTCACAGACCCATCACGGGTGCGTGCCCGGGCCGCGGGCCGGAACGGATGATGCGACAGTGCTTTATGGGGCGTACGACGTGAATCGCCCAACCATGTACGATTCCGCCGCGGCGCAACCCTCGACGGCGGCCGAGGAGTCTCAGGAGACATGAGCGACGAGCCCCAGCTGATCGTCGGCGGCGCAGCCGGCACGGGTGGCCCGAGTGGCAGAGGCAGTAACGGCGGAATGTCCGGAAAGTCCCGTAAGGGACGAAAGGGTCGTCCCCGCCGGACCGGCTGGCGCCGTCTGATCCCCACGTGGCGGATGGTGCTGGGCGGCTTCCTGCTGATCGTCGCCCTGGTCGCGGGCGGACTCGTCACCGGCTACCTGCTCGTCGACATCCCCCCGGCCAACAAGGCCGCCATCGCCCAGAGCAATGTCTTCCTCTACTCCGACGGCAGTCCGCTGGCCCGCGAGGGCAAGGTCAACCGGGAGAACGTCCAGCTCAGCCAGGTGCCCAAGACCACCCAGCACGCGGTGCTGGCCGCCGAGGACCGGGACTTCTACTCCGAGTCGGCGATCAACCCCGTGGCGATGGTCCGGGCCGGCTGGAACACCGCCACCGGCAAGGGCAAGCAGTCCGGCTCCACCATCACCCAGCAGTACGTGAAGAACTACTACCTGGACCAGGAACAGACCGTCACCCGGAAGGCCAAGGAATTCTTCATCGCGATCAAGCTCGATCGCGAGGTGAGCAAGGACAAGATCCTCGAGGGCTACCTCAACACCAGCTACTTCGGGCGCAACGCCTACGGCATCCAGGCCGCCGCCCAGGCGTACTACGGCAAGGACATCGACCGGCTGGACACCGCCCAGAGCGCGTATCTGGCCACCCTGCTCAACGCCCCCAGCGCCTATGACGTCATCGCCCACCCGCAGAACAAGCGGCAGGCCGTGGCCCGCTGGAACTACGTCCTGGACGGCATGGTCAAGAAGGGCTGGCTGAGCCGGGCCGAGCGGCAGGAGATGACCTTCCCCGCGCCCACCGCGGCCCGCGCCGCCTCCGGTCTCTCCGGCCAGCGCGGCTATCTGATCGAGGCCGTCCAGGACTACCTCACCAGCAACGGGATCATCGACGAACAGACCCTGGCGCGCGGCGGTTACCGCATCACCACCACGATCGACCCCGACCGGCAGGACGCCTTCGCCGGGGCCGTGCGCGACCGCCTGATGAGCAGGCTCAGCAAGGACCGGAAGGTCGACTCCTACGTCCGCGCGGGCGGTGCCTCGATCGACCCCAAGACCGGTGAGGTGGTCGCCCTCTACGGCGGCATCGACTACACCAAGCAGTTCGTCAACAACGCCACCCGGCGCGACTACCAGGTGGGCTCCACCTTCAAGCCGTTCGTGTTCACCTCGGCGGTGCACCACGGGGCCACCACCCAGGACGGCCAGACGATCACGCCGGACACCCTCTACAACGGCGACAACAAGCGCGAGGTGATCGGCCGGGACGGCCCGACCGGCTACTCCCCCGCCAACGAGGACGATGTCGACTACGGCGACATCGACGTCACCTCGGCCACCGACAACTCGGTGAACTCGGTCTACGCGCAGATGGCCGAGGACGTCGGCCCGCGCAAGGTCAAGCAGACCGCGCTCGACCTCGGCATCCCCGAGAAGACCCCCGATCTGCACGCCTCCCCCTCCATCGCGCTGGGCCCGGCCACCGCCAGCGTGCTGGACATGACCGAGGCGTACGCGACCCTCGCCAACCATGGCAGGCACGGGCACTACGCCCTGGTGAAGGAGATCACCAAGGACGGTGCGCAGGTCGCACTGCCGTCCCGGGACACCCGCCAGGCCATTCCGCGGGTCGCCGCCGACACCACCACCCAGGTGCTCCAGAGCGTCGTCGACGGCGGCACCGGCACCGCGGCACAGGCCGCCGAGCGCCCGGCGGCGGGCAAGACCGGTACCGCGGAGGAGGACAAGGCGGCCTGGTTCGCGGGCTACACCCCGGACCTGGCGACCGTCGTGGCCGTGATGGGCCAGGACTCCAACACCGGGGTGCAGAAGCCGCTGTACGGGGCGACCGGATTGGACCGGATCAACGGCGGCGGCTATCCCGCCGAGATCTGGGCCGAGTACACCGGGAGCGCGCTGGAGGGGGAGGCCGCGACCGAGTTCGACCTGCGGCTGGAGGACGGCAGCGGCGCCCCGGACGATGTCCCGGCCACCCCGGACACCCCGACCAGCCCGCCGCCGGTGGTGACCACACCCCCGGACACCACGCCGCCGGACACCTCGGTCCCGGAGCTGCCCACCGACCTGCCGGACCTGCCCACCGACATCCCGACCTTCGACCCGCCCACCGGGCTGCCGACCGGTGAGCCACCGGTCGAGGACCCCGGCGGCGGCGAGGGCGACGAGGGCGGCGGCGAGGAGGATCCCGGCGGCGGCCAGGACGACGGCGGCGGCTGACGGACGCGGGGGGGGGGGGGGGGGGGGGGGGGGGGGGGGGGGGGGGGGGGGGGGGGGGGGGGGGGGGGGGGGGGGGGGGGGGGGGGGGGGGGGGGGGGG
>NZ_JBWKKP010000036.1:15924-62968 GCF_056431485.1 Streptomyces sp. NPDC045899 | reverse complement strand
GGCTCGCCCCCCCCCCCCCCACACACCCCTGTGCTATCTCGACCCCCCCCCCCCCCCCCTCCCCCCCCCCCCCCCACCCCCCCCCCCCCCCCCCCCCCCCCCCGGGTCCGCTGTCGGTGCCCGCGCCTACGCTGGGAACCGTGACGAGCGCAGAGCGGCGGGATCAGGAGCGGACCACCCCGGAGCGGAGGGCCACCGGCGGCCGGACCCCGGCGGGGCCGGAGGCGCGCGCCTGGTCCTGGGAGGTGCGGGACACCCCCATCGGGCCGCTGCTGCTCGCGGCCACCGACCAGGGGCTGGTCACGGTGGTCTTCCACGCCGACGGGGAGACGGCGGCCGGGGCGGTGTCCGCGCTGACCCGCCGGCTGGGCACCGAGCCCGCGCCCTCCCCGGACCGCGCCGTGACCCTCACCGCGGCGGCCCGTCAGCTGGAGGACTATTTCGCGGGCGGGCTCAGGGAGTTCACCCTCCCGCTGGACTGGTCGCTGACCACGGGCTTCAACCGCCGGGTGCTGCGCGAGCTGGCCGACGGCGTGCCGTACGGCACGGTGGTGGGCTATCAGGACCTCGCGAACCGGGTCGGTGAACCGGGCGCCGCCCGGGCCGTCGGGATGGCCATGGGCGGCAATCCGCTGCCGGTCGTGGTCGCCTGCCACCGGGTGGTCGAGAGCGACGGCGGTATCGGTGGCTTCGGCGGCGGTCTGGAGACCAAGCGCGCCCTTCTGGCGCTGGAAGGCGTTCTCCCGCAGCCGTTGTTCTGATTCCCACTCCGGGCCGCCTCTTCGCCGGTACGGCGGGGAGGAAAATATCTTGTCCACGGAATACTCGTTCCACTTGTCGTGGATGCCGCCCGCCCTTATCTTAGGAGCGCTCGCGGACCCGCACCGGGCAAGAATGCGTCGGACGCATATTTCTGACGCTCATTGTCCTGGCATTACCGCCAGCCGCCGGGCAACCCTCTCGTAGCTGTTCCGCTCGACAGCTCTTCCGCACCGCGCTCTTCGTACGGCGTTCTTGTACCGCGTTGTCCGTACCGCGTTCTGCCGCCCTCCCCGGAACACAGGCGTGTTATTCATCGCTCAACCATGCCCCACCGCGCTCCACCACGTCCCCAACACTGATCGGAATGGGAGTGTCATGTCCGGTGTGCTGCTCGCCGGTGGCGCGGCTGCCGCGTTATTCGCGTCGGTCCTTTCCACCCAAGGCGTTTCCCCGGCTCCCGACGTACCGCCGGAAAAGATCCAGGTGGACGTCAGGACCGTGAACGGATCCGGCTGCCCGAAAGGGACCACGGCCATCGCCGTGGCGAACGACAACACGGCGTTCACCGTCACCTACAGCGACTACCTCGCCCAGGTCGGCCCCGACGCGGACCCCATCGACATCCGGAAGAACTGCCAGCTCAACCTGGATGTGCACATCCCTCAGGGCTTCACCTACGCCATCGCCAAGGTCGACTACCGCGGCTATGCCTCGCTGCAGCGCGGCGCCCGCGGCACCGAGAAGGCGAGCTACTACTTCCAGGGCTCGGCCGACACCGCCTCGCAGACCCACGAGTTCAGCGGTCCGTACCGGGACAACTGGCAGACCACCGACAGCACCGACTACAGCGCGCTGGTCTGGGCGCCCTGCGGTCAGGACCGGAACCTCAACATCAACACCGAACTCCGGGTGAACGCCGGTTCCTCACCGGCGAACAGCACCAGCTTCATGGCCATGGACTCCACCGACGGTGGCGTCAACACCATTTACCACCTGGCCTGGAAGGAATGTCCTTCCGCCGCCCGGTAGCGCTCCCGGCAGTGCGGGAAATCCAGCAGTCACGACGGTATCGGAACCCCTGTGGATTCCCGCCGCCGTCAGCCCGATGATTGAATGGAGAATCATGCCTGGTGTTCTGTACGCAGGCGGGATGGTCGCGGCGTTATTCGCCTCGACGATGACCTCCCAGGGTTCCGCGCAACCGCCGTTCGACACGGTGCCGCCCGACAAGATCGTGATCACCGTGGCCACCGTGAACGGCTCGGGCTGCCCGGCGGGTACGGCGGCGGTGGCCGTCTCCGAGGACAATACGGCGTTCACCGTCACCTACAGCGACTATCTCGCCCAGGTGGGCAAGGGCGCCAAGCCGACGGACTACCGGAAGAACTGTCAGCTGAGCCTGGTCACCCATGTTCCGCAGGGATTCAGCTACGCGATCGCTAGCGTCGACTACCGCGGTTACGCCCATCTGGAAAAGGGCGCCTCCAGCGTGGAGAAAGCCTCGTACTACTTCCAGGGGCAGTCGCAGACCACGTCCAACGCCCATGATTTCAACGGGCCGTACGACGACAACTGGCAGACGACCGACACCGCCGATATCGCCACGGTGGTGTGGTCGCCCTGTGGTGAACTGCGGAACTTCAACATCAACACGGAGCTGCGGGTCAACGCGGGTACCTCCAACACCCGGGACACCACCAGCTTCATGACGATGGACTCCACCGACGGCGATGTGAGCACCACCTATCACTTCGCCTGGAAGGAATGTCCGGAGAAGAAGGGTTGAGGCCAACCGCCGCACCACCGCCGCCCGGAGGCGAGGTCATGCCTCCGGGCGGCGCCATGCCGGATGCCGGGGGTCGTCCACCCGCACCACGACATCCGCGGTCTCATCGGGCCGCACCTCGTCCTCGTAGCGCGCGAAGGCGGGCAGCGTCCAGCGTTCGCCCTCATCGGTGCGGCGGGCGAGCGCGCCCGGGGACAGCCGCAGATGCACCGACAGGTCGAACGGGAACCAGTGGCCCAGCAGCAGCGCGCCATGGAGCACCAGCACACCGCCCGGTGGCAGTTCGGCGTACGGGGAACGGGTGGCCCGGTCGGACACCGGGTCCCACAGATCGGGCAGCACCCGGCCGGTCGCGTCCGGACCCGGCTCCAGCGGGGCGAAGACCTCCCGCCACAGCGCCCCGGTGTCGAGCCACTGGTCGTAGTACGCGTCCGGGTCGTACCGCCCGAACTCCAGACGCAGTGACGCCGGGCGCCAGAACCCCGCCGCGGCGACCACCAGCACCGGGCGGCCGCGCAGCCGCAGCCCCTCCGCCAGTGCCCCGGCCAGCCGCCCGGTTCCGGCCGCCGGGGCGCCGTCGACCGCCACCCTGAGCCAGGGCCCGCCGTCCGCCGCCGTGAGTCCGGCGATCCGGTCGGCGGTCACGTCGGTCAGCCGTTCCCAGGTGATCGCTTCCAGCCGCACGCCCCCATCATGCCGCGAGCGCCCGCCCGGCCCGGGGGCGGGCCGGACCGGGGGCGCCGCCGGAAGGAGGAGGCCGCTGCCGGAGGGAGGCCGCTGTCGGACCCGGGCCGTACGATCGACAGCGACCGGTCCGCCGGCAGGCGGCCGGGGCGGGCGCACGAGGAGAGTACGGCGATGGCATCCCAGATAGCGCTGCTCCGCGGCATCAATGTGGGCGGCAACAAGAAATTCCCGATGGCCCGGCAGCGCGAGCTGATGGCCGCGCTCGGGTTCCAGGACGTCACCGTCCACCTCCAGACCGGCAACATCGTCTTCGCCGACCCCGGCACCCCGCCCGGGGAGACCGCCCGCGTCCTGGAGGAGCGCTTCGCCGCCGACCTCGGCTTCCCCGTACCGGTGATGGTGCGCACCCGGGACGAGCTGGCCGCCGCCGTGACGGCCAATCCGTACCCCGGGGCCACGGCCGAGCCCAAGACGCTGCACGTGGTCTTCCTGTCGGACCTCCCCCGGGACACCGCGCCGCTGGACGCCCTGGACCAGTCCGGCTACGCCCCCGACAGCTTCCGTCTGGTGGGGCGCGAGATCTATCTGCACTGCCCGGACGGGATCGGACGCTCCAAGCTGGCGGCGAAGGTCACCGGGATCCGGCTCGGCGTAGCGGCGACCGCCCGCAACTGGAACACGGTCACCAAGCTGCTGGCCCTCGCCGACGCCGGCTGAGACGGCGCCGAGGAGACCCGCTCAGGACCTCCGCGGAGGTCCGCTCAGGACCAGCCGTAGCGCTGCCGCAGCCGGGCCACGACCCGGTCGAAGCGCGGCCGGTCCAGTGCGCACGCCTCTCGCCGCATCCCCGCAGGACTCACCCGGAGCACCCGGTCCAGATCCACCCAGGACTCGCGTCCGGCCCGGTCCCACGGCCCGGAGCCGATCGCCACCCACTCGCGGTCGTCGTGCCGCTTGCTGGAGAGCTGGACCGCCAGCAGGGTGCCGCCGCGCTCCCGCGCCACCACCAGCACCGGGCGGTCCTTGCCCCGGCCGTCGTTCTCCTCGTAGGGCACCCAGGTCCAGACGATCTCCCCCGGGTCCGGATCCCCGTCCGGGTCCGGCGCGTACTCCGTCCGCACCCGGCCGACCTGGCGCGGATGGGCCTCGACCGTGGCGGCGGGTCCGGTGCTTCCCGGGAGGGCCGCGCCGTCGCCGCCTTCGGTCGCGCGGGTTCCGTCCATGGCGTGATTCCGATGGAATGGCCTGATCATCCCCACACGTTAGCCCGTCCGCGAGCGCGGATGTCATGCCAGGTCCCCCGGGGTGGAAGGGGCAGTAACGTGCCAGAAGTTCTCGACCCCGTGGCGGACCTCGTCAAACGGCGCAGCGATCCGGTCGTCGTGCAGACCCTGCGGTCCGCGGCCGCCGCGACCATCGCCTATGCGGTCGCGCTGGAGCTCAGCAGCGAGCCCGCTCCGCTGACCGCACCGCTCACCGCGCTGCTCGTCGTCCAGGTCACCCTGTACGCGACCCTCACCACCGGGATCCGCAGGGTCAACGCGGTGGTCGTGGGCGTGGTCATCGCCATCGCCTTCAGCGCACTGGTGGGACTGTCCTGGTGGAGCCTGGGGCTGATCATCCTGGCGTCGCTGACGGCGGGCCACTTCGCGCGGGTGAGCGAGTTCGTACCCGAGGTGGCGATCAGCGCCATGCTCGTCCTCGGGGTGACCCAGGTGACCAACACCGCCTGGGACCGGGTGCTGGAGACGCTGATCGGCGCCGTGGTCGGACTGCTCTTCAACTTCCTGCTCGCGCCACCGGTCTGGGTGGAGACGGCCGGCAAGTCCATCCTGGACCTGTCCCGTCGGATGCGTCAGCTGCTGCTGCACATGGCCGAGGAGCTCGGCAGCCACACCCCGGTGGAGCGCGCCGCCGCCCGGCTGCACGAGGCCCGCCGGCTGGACCAGGACATCGCCCAGGTGGACGCCGCGCTCCGGCAGGCGGAGGACAGCGTACGGTTCAACCCCCGGGTCAAGGAGGGGCTGCTGCACCGGGTGGTACTGCGCACCGGCCTGGACACCCTGGAGATCTGCACGGTCGTACTGCGGGTCCTCACCCGCACCCTCACCGACCTGGCCAAGGAACGGACCGAGGAACCGCTCTTCCCGCCGGACGTGGCCGAGGAACTGTATGACCTCTTCATCCACATGGCCGCGGCCGTGGAGGCGTTCGCGGTGCTGGTCACCAGCCCGATCAGCGCCAATGCCGAGGAGGCCGAGTCCCGGCTGGCGAACGAACTGGCCACGGCGCACACCAGCCGGGACCACGTCGCCCACACCCTGCTGCGCCGGGTCCGGGAGCACCCCCGGCAGTGGCAGCTGCACGGCGCGCTGCTCGCCGAGGCCGACCGCATCCTCGCCGAGCTGGACATGGAGCAGCGCTCCAAGCGGCTGATGGAGGAGCTGGACCGCAGCTCGAGGGAGAAGCACGAACGCTTCCCCCTGCTCGCCAAGGCGCTGCACCGGTTCCGCCGCGCCCGCTCCGAGCGCACCACCTCGCGCTGAGGTGCCCGCCGGTCAGCCGACCGGGTAGCGGTCCCGGGGGAAGACCAGATCCTCGTACGGCTCGTAGAGCTCGACCGAGCGGTGGCACTCGAAGGCCAGGTCATCGGCGAGTTCCGCGATCACGGCCCGGCCCTCGATCCGGGACAGCCAGGACGGCGGGAGGCGGTGGTCGCCGTACTGGGCACCGAGGAGGTTGCCGCAGACGGAGCCGGTGGAGTCGCTGTCGCCGGAGTGGTTCACGGACAGCAGCAGGGCGGCTTGGAGCGGGGTGCGCGGCGGCATCGGGTCATAGGCGATCAGACCGCCGGGACCGTAGGAGATCTGCTGGTCCGGGGTCCGGACCAGGGCGCAGTACAACCCGATGGCCAGGGCCTCCTCGGCGATCCAGCCGCCGCCCAGCGATTCGGTCTTCTCCGGGGTGGGGTCGCCCCCGGCGGCCAGGTCGATCGCCGCGCGCAGGGCGGCGGTGGTCTCCTCGTGGCCCGGGTAGCGGACCAGGAGCTCCAGGGTGCGCAGGGCCGCGCCCTCAAGGGATTCGCCGTCCAGCAGGCACGCGATCATCGCGGCCAGGGCACCGGCGGCGTAGTAACCCGTGGGGTGCCCGTGGGTGATCTGGGCACAGCGGGCGGCCAGTTCGAAGGAGCCGCGGGGGTCCAGGCCGGCCAGCCCGAACGGGGCCGAGCGCATCACGGTGCCACAGCCCTTGGAGCCGGGGTTCACCGGTCCGGGGCGGCCGTCGAGCGGATCGTGCGGCGAGGGGACATGCTCCTCCGTCAGCCCGGAGAGACAGGCATTGCCGGGGGCCCGGCGGGCGTACAGCCAGGGCTGGTGGCGCAGCCAGCCGGAGCGGACCGGGTCGAACGCCTCCGGGGCGGGCGGTGGCGCGGGCTGGTTCTGGGTGTCCAGCCAGCGCAGATAGGCGTTGCGGACCAGGGCGGTCTCGGCGCCGCCGATGCCCTTGGACAGGGCCCTGGCGTGCGCGCGTATCAGACCCTCGGCGGTGAACAGCGTCATCTGGGTGTCATCGGTGACCAGCCCGACGGAGCCGCTGCCGTCCGGGAGGAGAGTGGTGACGCCCGCCTCCCCATGGGTCTCGCGGATCGCCCGCAGGGAGAGGAACTCCACCGGGTTGCCCAGGGCGTCGCCGATCGCACCGCCCAGCAGACAGCCACGGATCCGGGCCCGCCGGGCAGCCGATTCGTCCCATGAGTGGCGGATCACTGGCGGCTCCTCGTCCGGTGCGGTGTGCGCTCCGGACATGATCGCAGGTGATCTCCGCCGCGGGCCGGACAGCGTTAGATTCGAAGGAGAGAAGGCGGGAGGTGCGGGTCATGTCGATGCACTTCATCCGGACGGGCGATGAGCCCCTGCACGCGCGCAGTCCACTGCGGATGCGGTGCTGGCTCGCGGCCTGGGGGCTGGCCTGGACACTCGGGGGCACGGTGGCCTTCGCGGTCACCGGGCGGCCCGGCTGGGCGGCCGCGTGCGCGGTGCTCACCGCCGTCACCCTCACCGATCTCGTGCTGGTCATCCGGCACATCCGGCAGGGGCCGCACTACCAGCCGGGCCGGGACGTACCGCCGTACGCCCCGGCCAGGGGGCGCGGCCGGTGGACGGCCGGGACCAGAGGACGGGACGTACGGGGCCACCGGGGATGAGCCCCGGCCGCGCCCGCCGTCCTCATGACGCTATTCCCCGCGCTCACCGAATCGCGGCTCGCCGAACCGCGCCGCCTCGACGAAGTCCGGGCGCGGGTCCAGCGCGGCGGCCAGCCGGAAGTGGCGCATCGCCTCGTCCGGCCGGTTGGCGCGCTCCAGGGTGCGGCCCAGCGCGAAATGGGCGAAGGCGTTGTCCGGCTCGCGCTCCAGCACCAGCTGGAACTCCAGCTCCGCCGCGCGCAACTGGGCCGCGCCGAAGAAGGCTCGGGCGCGCAGCAGCCGGGCCGCGGTGTTCTCCGGATGGGCGGTGATCACCGAGTCGAGCAGCTTGACGGCACCGCGCGGATCGCGGGCGGCGAGCAGCTGCTCCGCGGCGCGGAAGTCGATGACATGGGTCTCGGGCGTGGACTGGGGCACGGCTGATTCCTTCCCCCGGCACGGATGACGATGATCGGCGGCGGAATGGCACTCGGTACGGGCAGCACAACAACCGCCCCGTTCACCTCATTCCCCGCCTGAACCCCACCCAGACTCGATCAGCTTCCGAGCGCCCCCACCCGGACTCCATCAGCTCCCGAGCGCCCCCCGGTCCGGTCAGCTCCCGGCCGCCCGCGCCACCAGGTCCGTCCAGACCTCGCGGACCCGCGGTTCCAGGGCCTCCAGCGGTCCGTCGTTGTCGATGACCACATCGGCGACGGCCAGCCGCTCGGCCCGTGTGGCCTGCGCCGCCATCCGGGCCCGCGCCTCGTCCTCGGCCATTCCGCGCAGCCGGACCAGCCGGTCGAGCTGGGTCTCGGGCGAGGCGTCCACGACCACCACGACGTCGTAGAGCGGGGCCAGACCGTTCTCGGTGAGCAGCGGTACGTCATGGACCACCACGGTGCCGGGTCCGGCATCCGCCTCCAGCGC
Organism: Streptomyces sp. NPDC045899; assembly: GCF_056431485.1. NCBI lineage: Bacteria > Bacillati > Actinomycetota > Actinomycetes > Kitasatosporales > Streptomycetaceae > Streptomyces > Streptomyces sp. NPDC045899. The sequence continues at coordinate 54,620 of NZ_JBWKKP010000036.1, read as the reverse complement.
GGCGGAGCGGTCCCGGACCAGCGGGTGCACGATCGCGTTCAGCGCGCGCAGCCGCTCGGGGTCACTGAAGACGATCCCGCCCAGCCGCGGCCGGTCCAGCGTGCCGTCGGCGGTGAGCACCTCGGGCCCGAACTCGGCCACGACCGCGGCGAGTCCAGGTGTGCCCGGCTCCACCACCTCACGGGCGATCCGGTCCGAGTCGATCAGCATCGCCCCGTACGAGGACAGAATGCGTGACACTTCGCTCTTGCCCGCGCCGATTCCACCCGTGAGCCCCAGCTTCAGCATGGGGCCACGCTATACGGGCCCCGGTCAGCCACCGCCCTCGCCCTCCCGCTCGGCGAGGAAGCGCTCGAACTCGGCGCCCAGCTCATCCGCCGAGGGCAGTTCGGCCGGTTCGGCGACCAGATTGCCCCGGGTCTCGGCCCCGGCGACCGCGTCGTACTGGTGCTCAAGTCCCCTGACCAGGGCGACCAGTTCCTCATCGCCCTCCGAGATCTGCCGCTCGATCTCCTCCTGCGCCTTGAGCGCCTCGGTGCGCAGCGCGTGGGCGGCGCCCGGCAGCACCAGACCGGTGGCGGCGGTGACCGTCTCGAGCGCGGTGAGCGCCGCGTCCGGATAGGCGGAACGGGCCAGGTAGTGCGGGACGTGTGCGGCGACGCCGAGCACATCGTGGCCCGCCTCGACGAGCCGGTACTCGAGGAGCGCCGCGGCGCTCCCGGGCACCTGGGCCTCGTCGAAGACGCCCCGGTGGCCGGGGGTCAGATCGGTGCGGTTGCCGTGCGGGGTGATCCCGACCGGCCGGGTGTGCGGAACACCCATGGGGATGCCGTGGAAGTTCACCGCGAGGCGCACCCCGAGCCGCTCGACCAGCTGCCGCACGGCCGCCGCGAACCGCTCCCACTCCACATCCGGCTCGGGACCGCTGAGCAGCAGAAAGGGCGCCGCGGTCGCGTCCCGCACCAGATGGAGCTCGATGGCCGGGGTCTCGTAGTCGGTCCAGCGGTCGCGCTGGAACGTCAACAGGGGGCGGCGGGCCCGGTAGTCGACCAGCCGGTCGTGGTCGAAGCGGGCGACGACCTGGTGCGGCAGTCCGTCCAGCAGCCGCTGGACGATCTGGTCGCCGGTCTCCCCCGCGTCGATGTAGCCGTCGAAGTGGTAGAGCAGAACCAGCCCGGCCGAGTCCCTGGAGGCGATGGCGTCGACCTCGGCGAGCCCGCTCGACTCCCATGCGTACAAATCCTGCGGATCTAGCACTGTGACCGCTCCTCCTTGTGTTCCGCACCCAAGAACACCGAACAGGGGCGGGGACATTCCCGGCCGGGTCCGAACTTCACTCGCGACCGGCGCGGTTGTGTTCCGCCCGTCGGGTATCGGCCACGTCCACGCCATGCGGGGTTGACTCCCCGGTACGCGGACCCTATCTTCGCGAGCCGTCAGCGGTTCACTATGTCGTCCCATGTTCACTTATCAGAACCCGGATTGTGCCTCCCGGGTACTTCGGACCTTCCCGTGAGACTCCTGACCCCCGGCCCGCACCCCTCGGTCCCCGGGTGGTCTCCGATCGTCCGGTACGCGTCCCCACGGCCACGGCAGGAAGGCAGCCCTCGTATGCAGCCACACGGCCCCTCCCGGTTACGCACCCTGACCAGCGCCTGTGCCGCCGCTGTGATCGCCACCGGCGGACTGGTCGCCGCGGGCTCGATCCCACGGGAGGACTCCGCGGCCCCGGCGGCCCCGATTCCGGTCTCCGACACCGACGGGCTCAGGAGCGCCCTGGCCACCGCCCGGCCCGGCGATACGATCCGGCTCGCCGACGGGACCTATCGCGGCGGTTTCGAGATCACCGCGTCCGGCACCTCCGGCTCGCGGATCACCCTCACCGGCTCCCCCAAGGCCGTTCTCACCGCACACGACGGCTACGGTCTGCGGCTGAACGGGGCCTCGTACTGGACCGTCGAGGGGATCACGGTCAGCGGCGGCCGGGACGGCATCAAGATCGACAGCGCGGAGAGCGTCACCGTGGACTCGGTCTCGGGGTCGGTCTCGGTCTCGGTCGGTGACCGGCGGCACTCACGGGCGGACGGCCCCGGGCGGGCCTGAGACCGCGCGGCATCCGGGGAAGGAGCGCGGGACCGCGGCCCCGGCCCCGGACATGCGCAAGGCCCGCACCCCCGAAGGGGAACGGGCCTTGCGGACGTTCAGGCGATCGAGCCCTGGCCGTCAGCCGGTGCGATCGGCGGCGCGTCCGCCACCGACCGCCTCAGCCGATGGTCAGCTCTGGCCGCCGGCCAGCTTCTCGCGAAGCGCGGCCAGCGCCTCGTCCGAGGCGAGGGCACCGGAGTTGTCATCCGACTCCGAGGAGTACGAACCGCCACCGGAGGCCTGCCCGCCCTGCGCCGGAGCGGCAGCGCCGGCCTCGGCGGCAGCCTGCTCGTCGGCCTCGCGGGACTTGATGACCTGCGCCTGGTGCTGCTCGAAGCGCTGCTGCGCCTCGGCGTACTGGGTCTCCCAGGCCTCGCGCTGGGTCTCGAAGCCCTCGAGCCAGTCGTTGGTCTCGGGGTCGAAGCCCTCGGGGTAGATGTAGTTGCCCTGGTCGTCGTAGGACGCGGCCATGCCGTACAGGGTCGGGTCGAACTCGACCACGGACGGGTCGGCACCGAAGGCCTCGTTGGCCTGCTTCAGCGAGAGGCTGATGCGGCGGCGCTCGAGGTCGATGTCGATGACCTTGACGAAGATCTCGTCGTTGACCTGGACGACCTGCTCCGGGATCTCCACGTGGCGCTCGGCCAGCTCGGAGATGTGGACCAGGCCCTCGATGCCCTCGTCCACGCGGACGAACGCACCGAACGGAACCAGCTTGGTGACCTTACCCGGGACGACCTGACCGATCTGGTGGGTCCGGGCGAACTGCTGCCACGGGTCTTCCTGGGTCGCCTTGAGCGACAGGGAGACGCGCTCGCGGTCCATGTCGACGTCCAGGACCTCGACCGTGACCTCCTGGCCGACCTCGACGACCTCGGACGGGTGGTCGATGTGCTTCCAGGACAGCTCGGAGACGTGGACCAGACCATCGACGCCACCCAGGTCCACGAAGGCACCGAAGTTGACGATGGAGGAGACGACGCCGGAGCGCACCTGACCCTTCTGGAGGGTGGTGAGGAAGGTCTGACGGACCTCGCTCTGGGTCTGCTCCAGCCAGGCACGGCGGGACAGGACCACGTTGTTGCGGTTCTTGTCCAGCTCGATGATCTTGGCCTCGAGCTCCTTGCCCACGTAGGGCTGGAGGTCGCGGACGCGACGCATCTCCACCAGGGAGGCGGGGAGGAAGCCACGGAGGCCGATGTCGAGGATGAGACCACCCTTGACGACCTCGATGACGGTACCGGTGACGATCCCGTCCTCTTCCTTGATCTTCTCGATGGTGCCCCAGGCGCGCTCGTACTGGGCGCGCTTCTTCGAGAGGATCAGGCGGCCTTCCTTGTCCTCCTTCTGGAGAACCAGGGCCTCGATCTCGTCGCCGACGGCCACGACCTCGTTGGGGTCGACGTCGTGCTTGATCGAAAGCTCCCGGGAGGGGATGACGCCTTCGGTCTTGTAACCAATGTCGAGCAGGACCTCGTCCCGGTCGACCTTCACGATGACGCCGTCGACGATGTCGCCGTCGTTGAAGTACTTGATCGTCTCGTCGATCGCGGCGAGGAAGGCTTCCTCGGAACCGATGTCGTTGACCGCCACCTGCGGGGTGGTGCGGGTTGCCTCGGTGCTGCTCGTCATGTGGGAATGGGCTCCGGTACGGACATGAAGTCGTAGGTACTGCTACGCCGGGACCCTTATCGCACTGCCGAAGCCGGACAGCCTTGGAGGCGTTGATCTTTCCGAGGATTTCGAAAAGCGCCTCGACAACCGAGGGGACATACAACAGATGCGAGCGCGGCCTGCTCCGTCCGAGGCGCGCAAGCCCGCAGCGCAACTTGTAGCATACGGGGGCAGCCGGGCATGGTCAATGTACGAAGAGCACGTGCGGGGCTTATCGCCCCGAACCCGGCAAATTGCATGGTCCGTACTGCGACGCGGCCACACCGTGCCCCGCAGCCACAGGTCGATACAGAGAGTACGACGACGCGCGCGATGGTCCAAGAACACGACCCCCACGGCAACCCCGGGACAGCGGCGGAGCCGACGGCCGCCCGGCGGACCGCGGACGACACGGAGAGCAGCCGGGCGAGCCGCGGATGGTGGGACCGCAACGCGGACGAGTACCAGGAGGAGCACGGCGGCTTCCTCGGCGACGACCGCTTCGTCTGGGGCCCCGAAGGGCTCGACGAGGCCGAGGCCGGACTGCTCGGCCCAGCCGGCTCGCTCAAGGGGCTGGACGTCCTGGAGGTGGGTGCGGGCGCCGCGCAGTGCGCCCGCTGGCTGGCGGCGCGAGGCGCCCGGCCGGTCGCCCTCGACCTCTCCTACCAGCAGCTCCGGCACGCCCGGCGGATCGACGCGCGGGCCCGGACGGAGGCCTCCCCGCCGGAGGCCTCCCCGTCGGACGTTCCGCCCGCGGCCGTGGCCCCGGTGGCCCTGGTCCAGGCCGACGCCACGGCGCTCCCCTTCCGGGACGGCTCCTTCGACCTGGCGTGCTCGGCCTACGGCGCCGTGCCCTTCGTCGCCGAGCCGGTGCGGGTGATGCGGGAGGTGCACCGGGTCCTGCGGCCGGGCGGCCGCTGGGTCTTCTCGGTGACCCACCCCATCCGCTGGGCGTTTCCCGACGAGCCGGGGCCCGAGGGGCTGTCGGTCGCCGCCTCCTACTTCGACCGCACCCCCTATGTGGAACAGGACGAGCAGGGCCGCGCCGTCTATGTGGAACACCACCGCACCCTGGGTGACCGGGTACGGGACGTGGTGGCGGCGGGCTTCCGGCTGATCGACCTCATAGAACCGGAATGGCCCGACTGGAACCACCAGGAGTGGGGCGGCTGGTCGCCGCTGCGCGGCGGGCTGATCCCGGGCACGGCCGTCTTCGTCTGCGAGCGGGACCGGGCCGCCCGGTGACCCCCCGCTCCGGGACCACCGGCGCCCTCGCCGCCGATGCCCTGGACGGCCTCCCCGTGCGGGAGGCCGTACCGGATCTGCTGCGCGCCCTCGACGAACGGGGTGCGGCGGTGCTGTGCGCGCCCCCGGGCACCGGGAAGACCACCCTGGTGCCGCTGGTGCTCGCCGGGCTCGTGGGTGAGGCGGGCCCGCCGCGCCGGGTGCTGGTCGCCGAGCCCCGGCGGATCGCGGCCCGTGCGGCGGCCCGGCGGATGGCCTGGCTGCTGGGCGAGCGGGTCGGCGGACACGTCGGCTTCACCGTGCGCGGCGAGCGGCAGGCGGGCCGCGACACCGTGGTCGAGGTGGTCACCACCGGTGTGCTGCTGCAACGGCTCCAGCGCGACCAGGAGCTGGCCGGGGTCGATGTGGTCGTCCTCGACGAATGCCACGAACGCCATCTGGACGCCGATACGGCCGCCGCCTTCCTGCTGGACGTCCGTGCCGCGCTGCGCCCGGAGCTGCGGCTGGTCGCGGCCTCGGCCACCACGGACGCCGAGGGCTGGGCACGGCTGCTCGGCGGCGGGGGCGGCCCGTCCGCCGCGCCGGTGGTGTCGGCTCCCGGGGTGTCCCATCCGGTGGAGGTCGTATGGGCGCCACCGGCCCGTCCGGTGCGGCCGCCGCACGGGATGCGGGTGGACCCCGCGCTGCTGGACCACGTCGCGTCGGTGGTCCGCCGGGCGCTGCGCGAGCGCGAGGGCGATGTGCTGTGCTTCCTGCCCGGTGTCGGGGAGATCGCGCGGGTGGCGGGGATGCTGGGCGGCCTGGACGGGACCGAGGTCCTCCAGGTGCACGGCCGGGCCCCGGCCGCCGTCCAGGAGGCGGTGCTCGCCGGGGCGGACGGTGGTCCCCGGCGGGTGGTGCTGGCGACCTCCGTCGCCGAGTCCAGCCTCACCGTGCCGGGCGTCCGGGTGGTGGTGGACTGCGGGCTGGCCCGGGAACCGCGGATGGACCACGCGCGGGGTTTGAGCGCGCTGACGACCGTACGCGCCTCCCGCGCCGCCGCCCGCCAGCGCGCGGGACGCGCCGGGCGCGAGGCGCCGGGCACGGTCTACCGCTGCTGGCCGGAGGCGGAGGACGCACGGCTGCCGCGCTTCCCGTCCCCGGAGATCGCCGGTGCGGATCTGACGGCCTTCGCGCTGCAGGCGGCGTGCTGGGGCGATCCGGACGGCTCCGGGCTGGCGCTGCTCGATCCGCCGCCCACCGGGGCGATGACCGCCGCGCGCGAGGTGCTGACCGCGATCGGCGCGGTGGACGCGGCCGGCCGGGCCACCGACCGCGGCGCCCGGATGGCCCGCCTCGGTCTCCACCCCCGGCTTGCGCGGGCACTGGTGGACGGTGCGCGGGAGGTCGGCGCACGCCGGGCGGCCGAGGTGGTGGCGCTGCTGAGCGAGGAGCCGCCGCGGGAGTACGGCGACGATCTGGCGGGCGCCTGGCGCACCGCCCGCCGCGGCGGCGATCCCTACGCCGCCCGCTGGCGCCAGGAGGTCCGCCGTCTGGAACGCGCCGTGACGGCCGGGGACACCGGACCGGGCGCCGGGGGCGGCCGGAGCGATGACGCGGTGGCCGGGCTGGTGGCCGCGCTGGCGTTCCCCGAGCGGGTGGCCCGGCGGCGCGGGGAGCGGACGTATCTGATGGCGGCCGGGACAGGCGCGGAGCTGGGCGGGGGGTCGCGGCTCGGCACCCCGGACTGGCTCGCGGTGGCCGTCGCCGACCGGCCGGTGACCTCCGCGTCCGCCCGGGTGCGGCTGGCGGCGGTGACCGACGAGGAGACCGCGCGGGCCGCCGCCGCGGCGCTGGGCTCGGACGGCGAGGAGGTGCGCTGGGCCGACGGCGATGTACGCGCCCGCCGGGTGTCCCGGCTCGGCGCCATCGAGCTGGTGACCCGCCCGCTGGCCGACCCCGGTCCGGAGCGGGTGCGCGGCGCCCTGCTGGACGGGTTGCGCCGGGAGGGCACCGGGCTGCTGCGCTGGTCGGCCGGGGCCACGGCGCTGCGCCGGCGGCTGGCCTTTCTGCACCGGGAGCTGGGGGCGCCCTGGCCGGACGTCTCGGACGCGGCGCTGGTGGAACGGGCCGATGACTGGCTGGGCGCGGAGCTGGCGCGGGCCCGCGGACGGGCCGATCTGGCGCGGGTGGACGCCGGACAGGCGCTGTCCCGGCTGATGCCGTGGGCGACGGGGGACGCGGCGCGCTTCGAGGAGCTGGCGCCGGAGCGGGTCGAGGTGCCGAGCGGTTCACGGGTGCGGGTCGGCTACGGCGAGGGCCAGCCGGTCCTGGCGGTGAAGCTCCAGGAGCTGTTCGGCTGGCAGGAGACCCCGCGGATCGCGGGCGGACGGGTGCCGCTGCTGGTGCACCTGCTGTCCCCGGCGGGCCGGCCGGCGGCGGTCACCGCCGATCTGGCGTCCTTCTGGAAGGACGGCTACCGCTCGGTGCGTGCGGAGCTGCGCGGTCGCTACCCCAAGCACCCGTGGCCCGAGGATCCGGCCACGGCCGCGCCCACCCGCCGTACCAACCCCCGCCGCTGACCCGGGAGCCGCGGGCGGCGGGCCCGGTACGGACGCCCGTGCCGCGGGCTGCCGTTCCGTGTGGCCGCTCGCGGTGGGGTCAGTCGGCCCAGTCGCGGAAGCGGCGGGCCGTGTCGCCGAGGCGGAGCCGGGTGGTCCTCCGCAACTCGCGGACCAGTCGGACCATGGCGCCCGGTGGCGGGGTGATGCGCTCTCCGGACTCCTCCATGTACATCTGCGCGCAGGCCGCGCCGATCGTGGCGTTGTAGTCGGAGAACGGTTCGAGGATCAGCGAGGTGTGCAGGAAGGTAGCCGCACGGGCGGCGGCCTCCTCGTAGTACGGCTCGCCCGCGAAGCGCTCGTAGCGGTGCCGTTCGGTCATACAGTGCAGCGCGCCCCAGTCCCGCACGGGTGTGTTGACCGGGGAGACCGCGACCTGGACGTTCAGCACCCAGCCGGCGTCGACATACAGGATCACCGCATGCCGTGCGGGAACTCCCGCTCGAATTCGGTCTTGTACTCCAGGGCGAACCGTACGGCGCCCTCGACGAAGCGCTGCTTCTGCCGCCGCCGCACCACGTCCTCGGTGAGTATGTCGTGCGCCAGCCGCTTGATCGCGACGCCCTTCTCCTTGGCCTCGGCCCGCAGCTCGGCCAGCTCCTGCTCGGTGAACTCAATCGTGATGCCCGGCATGGGCGGAATGCTAGCCATGCCCCACCTGTGATCACTACCGGCTTCGCCATCCCGGGCGAACGGCGGGACGGGCGTTGACGCCCCGGCGGACTCCGGCCCGCCCGGCGCTCCGGCCGCCCGGGAGGGCTACTCCGCCGCCGGGCGCGGGCGGCGGGCGCGGGCCTCCAGCCACAGCGCGAGGGCGAACAGCCCGCCCCCGAGGGAGAGCAGACCCCACGGCAGATAGCGGGTGAGCAGGAGGATCAGCTGCCGCTGGGAGGAGACCAGGTCCACGGTGTGCTCGATGTAGTCCTCGCGCAGCTTCACATGGCCGGCGAAGACGGTCACCTTGTCCCGGTCGCCGAGCAGGGTCCCGCCGCGCAGCTCCTCGCGGTGGATCTCCTCGCCGTTGACGGGGGCGCCGGTGGTGGGTTCGACCCAGAACATGCGCTTGGTGGTGTACCAGCGGGAGGTCCCGGCCTTGCGGACCGCCTCGGGGGTGACGCCGTCGACGGGCATGGTCTTGGGCAGCGGCACCTTCGTCCAGGGGACGGTCTGCTCGAAGTAGTAGACCTCCAGCCCGCGGAAGGTGCGGGTGCCCTTGTAGTGGATGGGGGCCGAGGTCCGGGTCTGGGCGTCGAAGTAGCGGTAGTCGCGCTTCTCGGTGAGGAACGGCCATTTGAACTCGATGCCGTCGCGGCGCACCGCGTCGCCGTCGACGTGTTCACCGCCGGAGTGCACCGGCTCCTGGGAGTGGGCGTCGAAGACGTAGCGCTCGGGGATCCGGGAGACCATCTTCCCGTCCGGTCCCTCGACGTAGGACAGGGCGTCCCAGACCACCACATCGCGCCCGGTGGTCCGGCCGGCCTTCTCGGCGGCGGCCACGTTTCCGCGCAGTGTCTGCACGATGCTGATCTTCGGGACCTTCCGGGGCTTCATGGTGCCGTAGTCGAGGAGGGTGGCGGGGGCGGCCTCGAGCACCGCGGTCTGGTACTCGTCCGGCGGGATCTTGGCCAGCCTGGGGTACGCGTACCAGCGCAGCAGCGGTGAGAGGGCGGCGCAGAACACCGCAAGGGCGAGCAGCACCAGACTGGCTGTGCGGCGCATGGCGTTCCGCCTCCCTCAGGGGTGCTCGGGGACCGTGGTGAGCAGGGGCTCGGGGGAGGTGCTGCCGCTGGGGCCGCCGAGGGCGGTGACGGTGAGGACGAGCACGAGGGCGGCGGTGAACCCGATCGCGGCGGCGGCGAGGGCACGCACGGCGGACCTCCCGTTGTCCGGGGCGGACAAGACGATCTGACACGGCGTCAGTTCGGGGCACCGTAGCAACGGGCGGCGCAGATGAGAACACGGGCGGCGGACGGGGAGTGGGGAAACGCCGCACCGCCCCCGGGCCGTGGGCCCGGGGGCGGTGCGGTCTGCGGTACGGGGCGGCCTTCCGGCGCCCGGCCGTCAGGAGGCGGCGGCCGGGGTGACCGTCAGCTCCACGGTGAGCACCGCGCCGTCGGCCGTGGTCAGCCGGAGCAGATAGCTGCCCGCGTGCTCATCGGTGAGGATCTTCGGCAGGGTGAGCTGCCCCAGGGCGTTGGTCTTCAGCCCGGTCAGGGTGCGGACCGGCTTGCCCTGGGCGTCCAGGAAGTACGGGCCCTTGTCGTTCTCCACGGGCTTCTCGGGGTCGGCGGTGACCATGGTCGCGGTGACCGGCACATCCGCGGCGACCTTGCCCTTGTAGGTGGCCTTGACGATGAGCGGATCGGCGAACGCGCCGCCGGTCGCGGCCGTGAGGGCCTTGTCGTCGATCCGGGCCAGCGCATCGGCCTGCGGGGCGGGACGGGCCTTGACGGTGGCCTTGAACTCCACCGGCGTCAGCTTCTTGTTCCCCTCGACCGAGGCGCGCACGGTGAAGGAGCCGGGCTGCTCCCCCGCGGTGAGCCTGGGCGCGGTGGCGGTGCCGTCGGAACCGGTGAGCACCACCGCGGACTTGACCAGACCGGCGAAGCGGGCGCCCGTCTCACCGACGAGCTCGTAGCGGACCTTCGCCTTGGCCACCGGCTTGCCCTTGACGTCCACCGCACGGACCCGGGGCGGCTGGACGAACGCGGTACCCGCGGTGGCGGACAGCTCCTTCGCCCCGACCTGGGCGAGGCTGCTGGGCGCGGGGGTCGTCGGCGGCTTGGGCGCGGGGGTGCCGGGCGTCTCGCCGCCTTGCGAGGGGGGCTCGGGCTTGGGGAGGGGGCGCGGACGGTCCTGGTCCGTACCGCCGCTACCGCCGCCGTGCTCCTTGCCACCGTGCTCCTTGCCACCGGAGCCCTTGCCCCCGTGGTCCTTGCCGCCGTGGCCCTTCCCGGAGCCCTTGCCGCCGGTGTCCCGGCCGGAGCCGCCCGAGCGGTTGTCCACGGGCAGCACACCGGTGCCGTCGGGCACCTCATGGGTGCCGCGCTTGTAGTACTCGAACCACGACAGGACCGTGTTCAGGTACTCCTGTGAGTGGTTGTAGCCCAGGATCGCCCGGTGCAGATGGTGCTCGGTGGACAGGTCCCTGCCACCCGCGCACAGGTAGTTGCCGGCGGCGAGGGCCGCGTCATAGATGTTGTTGGGGTCGCGGTCACCGTCGCCGTTGCCGTCGCGGCCCCAGTTGGCCCAGGTGGAGGGGATGAACTGCATGGGGCCGACGGCGCGGTCATGGGTGGCGTCCCCGTCGAAGGCACCGCGGTCGGTGTCCTTGATCATGGCGAAGCCGTTGCCGTTGAGCACCGGGCCGAGGATGGGCCGGGGGGTGGTGCCCTCGGCGTCCACATTGCCGCCGCGCGCCTGGCCGGACTCGACCTTGCCGATCGCGGCCAGCAGCTGCCAGGGCAGATTGCAGCCCGGGTTGGAGTCCTTGAGCGTGGCCTCGGCCTTCTTGTAGGCGGCGAGGACGGTCGCGGGGATACCGGCCTCGGCCTTGGCGCCGCCGCCGGGGATACCGGGCAGATCGGTCGAGGACTTCGGTTTGTCCGGCTTCTTCAGGGGAGGCAGATCGGTGTGGTACGACGAACCGCCGTCTATGGGGGTGTCGTCACCCGCCGCCGGTGATTCGCTCGCCGACTGCTCCCGGTCGCGGTCCCGGTCGCCGTGGTCCGAGGCGCTGGCGAACCCCGGTGCCTGCGAGGCGGTGAGGGCGGCCATCGCGGCCGCCGCCACCGCTGTCGTGGCCGCCCCTTTGCGCAGTCGTCGGCCGATAAGCGGTGCCATCCCTGTGTCCCTCCCGTCGAACACAATGCGCTCCCCCGCGCGTCAACCCTCGTGACACTACGACAACTTATGGCCCGCATCCAGCGATGCACACCTCGCTTCGGGGCTTCACAGGACTTCCCCAGTAAGGGTTGCCTTAGTGCGCGGCGGACTCCCAGTCGGCGCCGGATCCGACCGACACGTCCAGCGGAGCGCGGAGCTGGAAGGCGTCCGCCATCTCACGGCGCACCAGCTCCTCGACCCGCTCCCGCTCCCCGGGCGCGACCTCGAGCACGATTTCGTCGTGGACCTGGAGCAGCATCCGCGACGAGAGTTCCTCCTTCGTCAACGCCGCGTCCACCTTGAGCATCGCGATCTTCACGATGTCGGCGGCGGTGCCCTGGATCGGGGCGTTGAGCGCCATCCGCTCGGCCATCTCGCGCCGCTGGCGGTTGTCGCTGGTGAGGTCGGGCAGATAGCGGCGGCGGCCGAGCATGGTCTCGGTGTAACCGGTGGCCCGCGCCTCCTCCACGACCCGCTGGAGGTAGTCGCGCACCCCGCCGAACCGCTCGAAGAAGTTCTCCATCAGCCGGCGGGCCTCGTCCGGGGTGATGCCCAGCTGCTGGGAGAGGCCGAACGCCGACAGGCCGTACGCCAGACCGTAGGACATCGCCTTGATCTTGCGGCGCATCTCCGGGTCCACCTCGGACTTGGCGACGCCGAAGACCTGGGAGGCGACGGTGGTGTGCAGGTCCTCACCGGAGGTGAACGCCTCGATCAGACCCTCGTCCTCGGAGAGATGGGCCATGACGCGCAGCTCGATCTGGCTGTAGTCGGCCGTCATCAGGGACTCGAAGCCCTCGCCCACGACGAAGCCGCGCCGGATGGCCCGCCCCTCGTCGGTGCGCACCGGGATGTTCTGGAGATTGGGGTCGGTGGAGGACAGCCGGCCGGTGGCGGCCACCGTCTGGTTGAAGCTGGTGTGGATCCGGCCGCCGGGGGCGATGGTCTTGATCAGCCCCTCGACGGTGGACCGCAGCCGGGCCTGCTCACGGTGGCGCAGCATGATCACCGGGAGCTCGTGCTCGGTCTGCCCGGCCAGCCAGGCGAGCGCGTCGGCGTCGGTGGTGTAACCGGTCTTGGTCTTCTTGGTCTTGGGCAGGCCCAGCTCTCCGAAGAGCACCTCCTGGAGCTGCTTGGGCGAGCCGAGGTTGAACTCATGGCCCACCGCGGCATGGGCCTCCTTCACGGCCTGCTGCACGGCGGCCGCGAACTGCTGCTCCATACGGTCCAGCCAGGCGCGGTCGGCGGCGATGCCCGCGCGCTCCATCCGGGCCAGCAGCTCGGAGGTGGGCAGCTCCACATCGTGCAGCAGTCCGGCGGCGCCGACGGCCTCCAGCCGCTCGCCGAACGCCTCGCCGAGGTCGAGGATGGTCCGCGCCTTGATCATCAAGGTGTCCTGCTCGGCCTCCTCATCGGTGCCGAAGGCGAGCTGTCCGCTGTCCGCGGCGGCGGCCGGGGACAGCTCACGGCCCAGGTACTCCACCGACAGCGCGTCCAGCTCGAAGGAGCGGCGGCCGGGCTTGACCAGGTAGGCGGCGAGGGCGGTGTCCATCCGCACCCCCGCGACGGACCAGCCGTGCTCGGCGAAGACCCGCATCAGCCCCTTGGCGTTGTGCATGACCTTGGGACGGCCGGAGTCGGCGAGCCAGCCGGCGAAGGACCGCTCATCGGTCTCGTCCAGCCGCGCGGGGTCGAAGCACACGGCCGGTCCGCCGGCGGTGGCCAGCGCGATCTCGCTGACGCTGCCGCTGCCCAGCGCCCAGCTGTCGACGGTGGCCAGGCCCAGGGCCTCACCGCCGTGCTCCTCCAGCCAGGGGGCGAGCCCGCCCGCGTCCAGCGTGACGCCGTCCACCTCGACGCCGGGGCCCGCGGCCACCGGCTCCTCCTCGGCGGCGCCGGGGTCCGCGGCCATGACACGGTCCCGGAAGTTCTGGTGGCGGAACTCCAGGGCGTCCAGGATCACCGCGAGGGCTTCCCTGTTATAGGGGGCGCGCTTGAGCCCGTCCGGGCCGGTGCCCAGCTCCACGTCCCGGACGAGCTCGGTGAGCTGCCGGTTGAGCTTGACGGACTCCAGGTGGTCACGGAGCTTCTCGCCGACCTTGCCCTTGACCTCGTCGACCCGGTCCACCAGCTCCTGGAAGGAGCCGAACTGGTTGATCCACTTCGCGGCGGTCTTCTCGCCGACGCCGGGGATACCCGGGAGGTTGTCCGACGGGTCACCGCGCAGCGCCGCGAAGTCCGGGTACTGGGTGGGGGTGAGACCGTACTTCTCCTGAACCTTCTCGGGGGTGAAGCGGGTCAGCTCCGAGACGCCCTTGGTCGGGTAGAGCACCGTGACGTGCTCGCTGACCAGCTGGAAGGAGTCGCGGTCTCCGGTGACGATCAGCACCTCGAACCCCTCGGCCTCGGCCTGGGTGGCAAGGGTGGCGATCACATCGTCCGCCTCGAAGCCGTCGATCGCGAAGCGGGTGACGCTCATGGCGTCGAGCAGCTCGCCGAGCAGCTCGACCTGGCCCTTGAACTCGTCCGGGGTCTTGGAGCGGTTCGCCTTGTACTCGGTGAACTGCTCGGAGCGCCAGGTCTTGCGCGAGACGTCGAACGCCACCGCCAGGTGCGTGGGCCGCTCATCACGGAGCGTGTTCGCCAGCATCGAGATGAAGCCGTAGATCGCGTTGGTGGTCTGGCCGGTGGTCGTGTTGAAGTTCTCCGCCGGCAGCGCGAAGAATGCCCGGTATGCCAGGGAATGCCCGTCCAGCAGGAGCAGGCGGGGACGGTCCTCCCCCGTGCGGTCGGACGCGGGCGCTGCGGTCTTCTTCGATGCTTTCTCTGCCACGTCCCCGATCCTGCCACGCCCCACCGACAATGCTTCCCGCCCCGGTGGCTCCCCGCGCCGCCCCGGACGCGTACCGGGCGCCCACCGGGCAGCCGGCGGGCATCCACGGGGGAATCAGAAGGAGATGAGGACCAGGGGAGAGTGCCCGGTCCCGGATGTCGGTGCCCCGTGACAGGATCGGGTCCAGCAGATCCCTGCACAGGACACGCACCGCCGAGCTCAAAGGGGAGCGACATGGCAGCCAAGCCGCCCACGGGCGACCCGGTCCAGGACGCGCCGGACGTCACGCCCCCGCCGCGCTCCGCCGTCGGACTGCCCGCCGTCGGCCACTCACTGCGCATCGCCCAGCAGCAGATGGGTGTGCGCCGCACCGCGCTCACCCTCCTGCGGGTCAACCAGAAGGACGGCTTCGACTGTCCGGGTTGCGCCTGGCCGGAGCCCGAGAAGCGGCACAAGGCGGAGTTCTGTGAGAACGGCGCGAAGGCCGTCGCCGAAGAGGCCACGCTGCGCCGGGTCACCCCCGAGTTCTTCGCCGCCCACCCGGTGGCCGACCTCGCCACCCGCAGCGGTTACTGGCTCGGTCAGCAGGGGCGGCTCACCCACCCCATGTACCTGCCCGAGGGCGCCACCTCCTACGAGCCGGTCTCCTGGGACCGCGCCTTCGGCATCATCGCCGAGGAACTGGGCGCCCTGTCCTCCCCCGACGAGGCCGTCTTCTACACCTCGGGCCGCACCAGCAACGAGGCGGCCTTCCTCTACCAGCTCTTCGCCCGCGAGTTCGGCACCAACAACCTGCCGGACTGCTCCAACATGTGCCACGAGTCCTCGGGCTCCGCGCTCACCGAGACCCTGGGCGTCGGCAAGGGCAGTGTGCTGCTGAAGGATCTCCACACGGCCGACCTGATCATCGTGGCCGGGCAGAACCCGGGCACCAACCATCCGCGGATGCTGGCCGCCCTGGAGGAGGCCAAGGCCAACGGCGCGAAGATCATCTCCATCAATCCGCTGCCCGAAGCGGGGCTGGAGCGGTTCAAGAACCCGCAGACCCCGCGCGGCCTCACCACCGGTGTCGCGATCACCGACCTCTTCCTCCAGATCAGGCTCGGCGGCGACCAGGCCCTCTTCCGCCTGCTCAACCGGCTGATACTGGAGACCGAGGGGGCGGTGGACGAGGAGTTCGTCCGCGAGCACACCCACGGCTTCGAGGAGTTCGCCGCCACGGCCCGCGACGCCGACTGGGACGAGACGCTGCGCGCCACCGGGCTGGACCGGGCCGAGATCGACCGCGCGCTGCGCATGGTCCTCGCCTCGAAGCGCACCATCGTCTGCTGGGCGATGGGGCTCACCCAGCACAAGCACTCGGTGCCCACCATCCGGGAAGTGGTCAACTTCCTGCTGCTGCGGGGGAACGTCGGCCGTCCCGGCGCCGGGGTGTGCCCCGTGCGCGGCCACAGCAATGTGCAGGGCGACCGCACCATGGGCATCTTCGAGCGGCCCGCCCCCGCCTTCCTGGACGCCCTGGAGCGCGAGTTCGGCTTCGCGCCGCCGCGGGAGCACGGCTTCGACGTGGTACGCGCGATCCGCGCGCTGCGGGACGGCCAGGCCAAGGTCTTCTTCGCCATGGGCGGCAATTTCGTGGCCGCCTCGCCCGACACCGAGGTCACCGAGGACGCGATGCGCACCGCGCGGCTGACCGTCCACGTCTCCACCAAGCTCAACCGCTCGCACGTGGTCACCGGCGCACGGGCCCTGATACTGCCCACCCTCGGCCGCACCGAGCGGGACCTCCAGGCCGGCGGTCCGCAGTTCGTCACCGTCGAGGACTCCATGGGCATGGTGCACGCCTCGCGCGGGCGGCTGGAGCCCGCGGGGCCCCAGCTGCTCTCCGAGCCCGCGATCGTCGCCCGGCTGGCCCGCCGGGTGCTGGGCCCCGGCAGCCGCACCCCCTGGGAGGAGTTCGGACAGGACTACGCCTCGATCCGGGACCGCATCGCCGCCGTGATCCCCGGGTTCGAGGACTTCAACGCCAGGGTGAGCGACCCCTCCGGCTTCGCCCTGCCGCACGGCCCGCGCGACGACCGCACCTTCCCCACCGCCACCGGCAAGGCCAACTTCACCGCCGCCCCGGTGGAGTACCCGGAGCTGCCCGAGGGCCGGCTGCTGCTCCAGACCCTCCGCTCCCACGATCAGTACAACACCACGATCTACGGACTGGACGACCGCTACCGCGGGATCAGAGGCGGCCGCCGGGTGGTGCTGGTCCACCCCGAGGACGCCCGGGAGCTGGGGCTCGCCGACGGCTCCTACGCCGATCTGATCAGCGAGTGGACCGACGGCAGCGAGCGGCGCGCCGACGGCTTCCGCGTGGTCCACTACCCGACCGCGCGCGGCTGTGCCGCCGCCTACTACCCGGAGACCAACGTCCTGGTGCCGCTGGACGCCACCGCCGACACCAGCAACACCCCGGCCAGCAAGTCGGTGGTGATCCGCCTGGAACGGAGCGCCCCGGCCTAAGCGTTTGCTCAGCCACCTGATAGGAAGATGGCGACGACAAGCAGACGAACGGAGCCGGTCCATGGGCGAGCAGTCCAGCGTGAAGTTGCCGCAAGAGGTCATCGACGAGTACGCCGCGCTCGGTGTCGACCTTCCCGCGCTGTTCTCCGCCGGGCACCTCGGCGAGCGCATGGGCGTGACGATCCGGGAGGCCTCCGCCGAGCGCGTCGTGGGCACCATGCCGGTGGAGGGCAACACCCAGCCGTACGGGCTGCTGCACGGCGGCGCCTCCGCGGTGCTGGCCGAGACCCTCGGCTCGATCGGCTCGATGCTCCACGGCGGCAGCAGCCGGATCGCGGTCGGGGTGGACCTCAACTGCACCCATCACCGCGGGGTCCGCTCCGGTGAGGTCACCGGCGTCGCCACCCCCGTCCACCAGGGCCGCTCCACCGCCACCTACGAGATCGTGATCACCGACGAGCAGGACCGCCGGGTGTGCACCGCCCGGCTGACCTGCCTGCTGCGCGAGGTGGACGGCAGCGGGCGGTCCAAGCTGGTCGACGATATCCAGGAGGCGAAGGAGCGCACCGCCGAGTGACGCCCTGACCGTTGGCGCACGGCCGTCCCTCAGCTCATGACGGCCGTCGCCCCGGCCCGCGCACGGCCATGGCCACCCCTGCCGGCGCGTTCTACCGTTTCTCCATGCGGGCATCGACCCGGGTGCGCACGGTCTGCGCGGCGCAGGAGTTGATCAGACATCACACGGTGCGACGCCGATGAGGGGCATCGGACCGGTCGAACCGGCGCTCCCCGGCGATGAGCCGCGCCCCGCGCCCCCTCCCACCGGGCCCGCCGGACCGCCCGGCCCCATCCCCGCACCACCCCCGAAACCCTCTCCGGCCGCTCCGGTGACCCTGACTCGCCCGGCGCGTACGAACGTTGGACGGCGCTGCCCCGGCGCACACGCCGTACCGCCCTCGCCCTCACCGGTCTTGTGGCCGCGATCGCGACGGGCTGCTATCTCCTGCCGCACCGGACCGCCCCGTCCGCACCCCCGCCACCCCCCTGACCGGCTCAGGTGGTCGAGGTGGGCCATGGGGGCACAACTGCCCCTGGGGACCCGGCAGACGAGGGTGTCTTCGCATTCCGGATACGGGTCTCCGCGGTCCGGAACACCGCTGTGACCGTGGAGAACATCACCCAGCCGGATCCCGCGCCGCCCCTCACCACCAGCCCGCGCACCCCTCTCACGGCGCGGTCCGGGGACACCCGTCAGCTCACCGTGCGCATCGCGGTACGGCGCTGTTCGGGGATTCCGCTCGGGGTCGAACTGCCTCCGCTCGACATCACGCTCCGTAACACCCGCGCCATACAGGACCAGACTTTTCCGCTGGGCGCCGCCTACGCAAACGATCTTCCCGCTGCGCTGCGTGCACACTGCTCCGCACATCGCTCGCGAGTTCCCCACACTCCTTAGCGGAACTGCAACTTCTCAGTATCCGGACCAAATATTTAATCCGGTTTTGACCGATTCGTTCGTTCTGTTCCGCTACACAGACGCCCCCGGGTGACACCCGTCATAACAAGACAGTCACATCATGGCCTGCACCTCTGCCACCCGCGACGCCCCACGCTTAGAGTCACAGCCAGTCACGACCCCGTCGGGTGTACGCCGCACCTGCACGGCTCGACAGGTCCATTCGGCGAGGACACGGCACCTCATGAGACGGGTGCCGGCCAGGAAAGGATTCCTCGTGCGACACCGTTCCTTGCTCATCATGACGACCGCGATCACCGCGGGCGCCCTCACCCTCACTGCCTGCGGGTCGCGCGACGGCAAAGACTCAGGGGACAAGGACAGCAAGACCACCGTGGTCATCGGTGTCGATGCCCCGCTTACCGGTTCGCTGTCCGCCCTCGGCCAGGGCATCAAGAACTCCGTCGACCTCGCGACGAAGATAGCCAACAAGAACAACGAGGTGCCGGGCGTCACGTTCAAGGTCAAGTCCTTCGACGACCAGGCCGTGCCGTCCTCCGGCAAGCAGAACGCCACCTCGATGGTCGACGATGACGAGATCCTCGGCATGGTCGGCCCGCTGAACTCGGGCGTCGCCCAGTCCATGCAGGGCGTCTTCAACAAGGGCGAGCTCGCGCAGGTCTCCCCCGCCAACACCAACCCGGCGCTGAGCCAGGGTGACAACTGGGCCTCCGGCAAGAAGGAGCGCCCGTTCAAGACCTACTTCCGCACCGCGACCACCGACATCATCCAGGGTCGCTTCGCCGCGCAGTACTACTACAAGGACGCCAAGAAGCGGAAGGTCTTCGTCGTCGACGACAAGCAGGCCTACGGCAACGGCCTGGCCAAGATCTTCGCGGCCGAGTTCAAGCGGCTGGGCGGCAAGGTCGTCGGCACCGACCACCTGACCGTCAAGGAGACCGACTTCTCCGGTATCGCCAGCAAGGTCAAGTCCACCAACGCGGACTCGGTCTACTTCGGTGGCCAGTACCCCGAGGGCGGCCTCCTCTCCGACCAGGTCAAGCAGGCCGGAGCGGACGTCCCGGTCATGGGCGGCGACGGCATCTACGACCCCGCCTTCATCAAGGCGTCGGGCACCAGCAACGACGGTGACCTCGCGACCTCCGTGGGCTACCCGGTCGAGCAGCTGGACTCCGCCAAGACGTTCATGAAGAACTACCAGGCCCAGGGCTACAAGGACCCCTTCGCGGCCTACGGCGGCTACTCCTACGACGCCGCCTGGTCGATCATCCAGGCCGTCAAGCAGGTCGCCCAGGACAACGACGGCGAGCTCCCCGACGACGCCCGCGCCAAGGTCACCGAGGCGCTCGGCAAGGTCTCGTTCGACGGTGTCACCGGCAAGGTCTCCTTCGACCAGTACGGCGACACCACCAACAAGCAGCTCACCGTCTACGAGGTCAAGAAGGGCGCCTGGAAGTCCGTGAAGAGCGCCACCTTCAAGGACTGACCCGGCTTCTGCCCCGCACTTCACCCAACGAACCGCGCGAGGGCGCACACCAGCGCCCTCGCGCGGCGTCATAATCCGACACGCTCATCGGAGGCCCTGCGGTGCACGAACTGCCGCAAACGCTGGTCAACGGCCTGACCCTCGGTGCTCTCTACGGCTTGATCGCCATCGGGTACACCATGGTCTACGGCATCGTCCAGCTCATCAACTTCGCCCACGGCGAGATCTTCATGATCGGGGGCTTCGGCGCCCTCACCATCTACATCTGGCTGCCCAGCGGCACCGCGCTCTCGCTGGCCCTGCCGCTGATGCTCATCGGCGGAGTGGTCGCGTCGGTCGCCATCGCCACGGCGGCCGAACGCTTCGCCTACCGACCCCTGCGTGGCGGACCACGACTCGCACCACTCATCACCGCGATCGGCCTGTCCATCGCGTTGCAGCAGGCCGTCTGGGCCTTCTACCCGGACGCCAAGAAGCCCCGCAGCTTCCCGCAGTTCGAGGGCAAGTCCTTTGAGATCCTGAGCAATCTGCACATCCAGCGGGGCGACGCCTTCCTGCTGATAGCCGCCCCGATGTGCATGCTCGCCCTGGGCCTGTTCGTGTCCAAGAGCCGGTCCGGCCGCGCCATGCAGGCCACCGCCCAGGACCCGGACACCGCCAAGCTGATGGGCATCAACACCGACCGCATCATCGTGATGGCCTTCGCCATCGGCGGTGCGTTCGCCGCCGTCGCGGCCCTCTCCCACGGGCTCAAGTACGGCCAGATCAACTTCGAGATGGGCTTCATCGCCGGTCTCAAGGCGTTCACCGCCGCCGTCCTCGGCGGCATCGGCAACATCTACGGCGCCATGCTCGGCGGCGTCGTCCTCGGTATCGCCGAAGCCCTGGCCATCAAGTACATCCAGGACATCCCCGGGATGGACCAGCTCGGTGGCGGTGCCTGGAAGGACGTCTGGGCGTTCACCCTGCTCATCCTCGTCCTGCTGGTCAGGCCACAGGGTCTGCTCGGCGAACGCGTAGCGGACCGGGCGTGAGGGAGTGACCATGAGCACCGACACCAAGAACACCGCCCCGAACACCGGCGCCGCCCCCCGCACCACCCTGCTGCGCGCGCTCACCGCCGCCGGCGGACTCGCCGGGGTCCTCTCCACCTTCCTCGCCTGGACCTGGACGGACGAGTTCCCCGGGGACCTCACCGTCTACGGCTATCCCGGCGGGCTCCAGCTCCTCACCCTCGTGCTGGCGCTGGCCACCACCCTCTTCGCGCTCTCCGCCCTGGACATCCGGGGGCTGCGCTGGCTCACCCCGGCCGGTTCCACCGCGGCCCTGCGCGCGGCGGCCCTGGGCACCTTCGCCATCACCTGGTTCACGGTCATCGCCATCGCCGTCGACCTCGACGGCCTGGTCAACCTGGAGCCCGGTGGCTATGTCGCCGCCGTGGCCACCGCGGCCCCGGTCGCCACCGCCTTCCTGCTGCCGGATGACACCCGGCCGATCTGCCGCCCCAAGGAGCTCCCCTCCTGGGCCGAGATCCTGATCATCGCGGGTGCCTTCGCCGTCGGTCTCTACGTCCTCAACTACGGCATCCAGACCGACGCCGACCACCCCGAGCCGTTCCTGGGCTACCTGATCGCGGTGATCTTCGGTGCCATCACCCTGACCAAGTCGGGGCTGATCACCCGGATCAGCGCGCTCACCACCACCCACCGCTCCACCACCCTGATCGCGGCACTGGTCACCGCCGTCGCCTTCCCCTTCTTCCAGGAGAAGGCCAGCTTCACCGAACTCGGCGTCAACATCGCCATCTTCGCGACCGTCGCCCTCGGCCTGAACATCGTCGTCGGCCTGTCCGGACTCCTCGACCTCGGTTACGTCGCCTTCCTCGGTGTCGGCGCCTACACCGCGGCCCTGGTCTCCGGAGCCACCGCCTCCACCATCGACATCCACTTCCCGTTCTGGGCCGCGATGATCACCGGAGCCGTGGTCTCACTGATCTTCGGTGTCGTCATCGGCGCCCCGACCCTGCGGCTGCGCGGCGACTACCTCGCCATCGTCACCCTGGGCTTCGGAGAGATCTTCCGTATCGCCGTGCTCAACCTCGACGGCACCTCCGGCCCCTCGGTCACCAACGGTCCCAACGGCATCCCCAATATCCCGCCGCTGGAGATCTTCGGCTTCAACTTCGCCGACGACCACACCTTCGCGGGGCTCACCCTCGACTCCAACGGCAACTACTACCTGCTGATGCTGCTCGTCACGATCCTCGTGGTGCTCGTCTTCAGCCGGGCGGGCAACTCCCGGATCGGGCGTGCCTGGGTGGCCATCCGCGAGGACGAGACCGCCGCCACCGCGATGGGCATCAACGGCTTCCGGGTCAAGCTCATCGCCTTCGCCCTCGGCGCCACCCTCGCCGGGGTCGCGGGCACCGTCTGGGCCCACTTCCAGACCACCGTCGTCCCCGAGCAGTACGTGTTCGCCGGTCCCGTACCACCGAACTCCACCTTCCTGCTCGCCGCCGTCATCCTCGGCGGTATGGGCACCATCGGCGGTCCGCTGCTGGGCGCCACGCTGCTCTTCCTGATCCCCAAGAAGCTGGAATTCCTCCAGGACTACCAGCTCCTCGCCTTCGGCATCGCGCTGATCCTGCTGATGCGCTTCCGCCCCGAAGGAATCATCCCCAACCGGCGGCAGCAGCTCGAGTACCACGAGACCGGCCAGCTCGACGTGCCCGACGGCACCGGGCTCCAGAACAGCGCCGTCGGCGTCACCAAGGCGGAGGCGTGACCGACATGACGACCACCACCACGACCGCTCCCGTGCTCACCGCCACCGGCGTCACCATGCGCTTCGGCGGACTCACGGCCGTACGCTCCGTCGATTTCGCCGTGCACCCGGGCGAGATCGTCGGCCTCATCGGCCCCAACGGCGCGGGCAAGACCACCTTCTTCAACTGCCTCACCGGGCTGTACGTGCCCACCGAGGGCACCGTGTCCTACAAGGGGACCGTGCTGCCGCCCAAGCCGCACCTGGTCACCCAGGCCGGTGTCGCCCGCACCTTCCAGAACATCCGGCTCTTCGCCAATATGACGGTGCTGGAGAACGTCCTCGTCGGCCGCCACACCCGCACCAAGGAGGGCCTGTGGTCCGCCCTGCTGCGCGGCCCCGGCTTCAAGCGGGCCGAGGCCGCGTCCAGGGAACGGGCCATGGAACTCCTGGAGTTCACCGGCCTCGCCGACAAGGCCGACCACCTCTCCCGCAACCTCCCCTACGGTGAGCAGCGCAAGCTGGAGATCGCCCGGGCCCTCGCCAGCGACCCCGGGCTGCTCCTCCTCGACGAGCCCACCGCGGGAATGAACCCGCAGGAGACCCGGGTCACCGAGGAACTGGTCTTCGCCATCCGGGACCGGGGCACCGCCGTGCTCGTCATCGAGCACGACATGCGCTTCATCTTCAACCTGTGCGACCGGGTCGCCGTACTCGTCCAGGGCCAGAAGCTGGTCGAGGGCACCTCGGAGGTCGTCCAGAGCGATGAACGCGTGGTCGCCGCCTACCTCGGTACGCCCTTCGAGGGCGACCCGGGCGAGGAGGAGGCCGCCGAGGTCGAGGCCGCGGAGGCCGGAGCCGGTGGGGCGGGCCCGACGAAGAAGTCGGCCGCCACCGGCGACGCGGAGAGCACCACAGCACGTACGGAGGACGAACAGTGACCGCACTGCTCGAGGTCGAGGACCTGCGGGTCGCCTACGGCAAGATCGAAGCCGTCAAGGGCATCTCGTTCAGCGTCGAGGCAGGCCAGGTCGTCACCTTGATCGGCACCAACGGCGCCGGTAAGACGACCACCCTGCGCACCCTGTCCGGCCTCCTGGAACCCCTCGGCGGCTCCATCCGCTTCGACGGCAAGCCGCTCAAGGGCATCCCCGCCCACAAGATCGTCGCGCTGGGCCTGGCCCACTCGCCCGAGGGACGGCATATCTTCCCCCGGCTGACGATCGCCGAGAACCTCCAGCTCGGAGCGTTTCTCCGGAAGGACGCGGATGGGATCGCCGCCGATATCCAGAAGGCGTACGACCTCTTCCCCATCCTCGGCGAACGCCGCGCCCAGGCGGCGGGCACCCTCTCCGGCGGTGAGCAGCAGATGCTCGCCATGGGCCGGGCGCTGATGTCCCGCCCCAAGCTGCTGATGCTCGACGAGCCCTCGATGGGGCTCTCGCCGATCATGATGCAGAAGATCATGCAGACGATCGCCGAGCTGAAGTCGCAGGGCACCACCATCCTGCTGGTGGAGCAGAACGCCCAGGCGGCGCTGTCGCTGGCCGACCAGGGCCATGTGATGGAGATCGGCAAGATCGTGCTGTCGGGCTCCGGGGAGTCGCTGCTGCACGACGAGTCGGTGCGGAAGGCGTACCTCGGCGAGGACTGAGCACGCAGGAAGAAGGGAGAGGCCCGCACCGTGCGCACGGTGCGGGCCTCTCCCTTGTGTCCCGGCGGTTACTGCTCCTTGGCCTTCTTCTCTTCCGCGTCCTGGATGACGGCCTCGGCCACCTGCTGCATCGACAGCCGGCGGTCCATCGAGGTCTTCTGGATCCAGCGGAACGCGGCGGGCTCGGTCAGCCCGTACTGGGTCTGGAGGACGCTCTTGGCCCGGTCCACCAGCTTGCGGGTCTCCAGCCGCTGGGAGAGGTCGGCGACCTCCTGCTCCAGCGTCTTCAGCTCGGTGAAGCGGGAGACGGCCATCTCGATGGCGGGCACCACATCGCTCTTGCTGAACGGCTTCACCAGATAGGCCATCGCCCCGGCGTCCCGCGCCCGCTCCACCAGCTCGCGCTGCGAGAAGGCGGTGAGCATCAGCACGGGCGCGATCCGCTCCCCCGCGATCCGCTCGGCGGCGGAGATCCCGTCCAGCACGGGCATCTTCACATCGAGGATGACGAGGTCGGGCCGGTGCTCCAGAGCGAGCGCGACGGCCCTCTCACCATCGCCCGCCTCGCCGACGACGGAGTACCCCTCCTCCTCGAGCATCTCCTTGAGGTCGAGACGGATCAGCGCCTCGTCCTCGGCGATGACGACGCGGGTGGTGTGCGGGGGGACGTGCGACTGCTCGTCGACGGGCTCGGTGGCGCTCACGGGGCTCCTCGTTCATGGCAGGTGCTGCACCCCCGAGCCTACCCAGCAGCGCGGGTGCAGCCGCACAGGGTACGCTTATCGAGCGCAACCGGCCCGGTTGGTGGAATAGGCTAGACACGCGGCGCTCAAACCGCCGTGCCCTTTTCGGGCGTGTGGGTTCGAGTCCCACACCGGGTACCTCGTTTTCAATGGTCTCCAAGCGGACCTTCACGTTCTCGTGAAATCACCGTCCTTCCGCCCTACGTGTCGCCTTCTTGGCGCAGGGTTATCACATGCACACGCATGGCACTGATGTGCGCCAGAAGGCAATCAAGCTGCTCCGCTCCGGAGTCAAGAACGCGGACGTCTCTCGAATGCTCGGCGTACCCGTAGGGACCGTGGGCCACTGGCTCCATCTCGATCGCGCGAAACACGGCACCCTGCCGGGGAAGTCTCGTCGGCCATGTCCACGCTGCGACGGACGTGAACTCGACGGAAGCGCCTATGCATACGTACTCGGCCTCTATCTGGGCGACGGGCACATCATCCAGTACTCCCAGCATCGAGTACCCAGCCTCATGATCGCGTGTAGCGAGTCATGGCCAGGTCTCATCGAAGAGTGCAAAGCGGCGATGCGCACCGTCTTCCCCGACAACTCGGTCTGCCAGGCACGCAGGCCAGGCTGCCGCAACGTGAAGATCTACTCCAAGCATCTGTGGTGCATGTTTCCCCAACACGGGGCGGGCAAGAAGCATGAACGCCCCATCCATTTGGAGCCGTGGCAGCAGCAGATCGTTGACAGGTACCCCTGGAATTTCATCCGCGGGCTCTTCCACTCGGACGGCTGCCGGATCACCAACTGGACCACCCGCATCGTTGCGGGCGAGCGCAAGCGCTATGAATATCCCCGGTACTTCTTCACCAACAAGTCCGACGACATCCGCACGTTATGTTCCGACACCCTCACCAAGGTCGGCGTGGAGTGGACGACGTTGGCGCGTGGCAGCGACCCGTTCAATATCTCCGTCGCCCGCCGCGCCTCCGTCGCCCTCATGGACGCCCATGTCGGGCCGAAGTACTGAGCCCAGCGCTCCGACCGCGGAGGCGCGGGACTAGCGCAGATCGTCCGCTCCGATGTAGTGGGCGCGGACCAGGTTGGTGGAGCCGGAGACACCGGGCGGGGAACCGGCGGTGATGATGACGAGGTCGCCCTTCTTGCACCGGCCGAGGCGCAGCAGTTCCTCGTCGACCTGGGCCACCATCGAGTCCGTGGAGTCCACCCGCGGACCGAGGAAGGTCTCGACGCCCCAGGTGAGATTGAGCTGGGAGCGGGTGTTGGGCTCGGGGGTGAAGGCGAGGAGGGGGATCGGGGAGCGGTAGCGGGAGAGGCGGCGGACGGTGTCGCCGGACTGGGTGAAGGCGACCAGGTACGCGGCGTCGAGGAAGTCGCCCATCTCGGCCGCCGCGCGGGCCACCGCGCCGCCCTGGGTGCGGGGCTTGTTGCGTTCGGTGAGCGGCGGGAGTCCCTTGGCGAGGATGTCCTCCTCGGCCGCGGCGACGATCCGGCCCATGGTCTTGACCGTGGCGATGGGGTACTTCCCGACGCTGGTCTCACCGGAGAGCATCACCGCGTCGGTGCCGTCGATCACCGCGTTGGCCACGTCGGACGCCTCGGCGCGGGTGGGACGGGAGTTGTCGATCATCGAGTCCAGCATCTGGGTCGCGACGATCACCGGCTTGGCGTTCCGCTTGGCCAGCTTGATCGCGCGCTTCTGGACGATCGGCACCTGCTCCAGCGGCATTTCGACGCCGAGGTCACCACGGGCGACCATGATGCCGTCGAAGGCATCGACGATCCCCTCCAGGTTCTCGACCGCCTGGGGCTTCTCGATCTTGGCGATGACCGGGAGGCGGCAGTCCTCCTCCTGCATCACCCGGTGGACGTCGATGATGTCCTTCTCGTTGCGGACGAAGGACAGGGCGATGATGTCGGCGCCGGTGCGCAGCGCCCAGCGCAGGTCGTCGATGTCCTTCTGGGAGAGGGCCGGGACGGAGACGGCGACCCCGGGGAGGTTGAGCCCCTTGTGGTCGGAGACCATGCCGCCCTCGATGACGATGGTGTGCACACGGGGGCCGTCGACATCCACGACCTCCAGTGTGACGCGGCCGTCGTCGACGAGGATCCGCTCGCCCCTGGTGACGTCGGTGGCAAGTCCGTCGTAGGTGGTGCCGCAGCGGTGCTGGTCGCCCTCGATCGGTTCGACGGTGATGGTGAACTCATCGCCGCGTTCAAGCAGTACGGGACCTTCACGGAATCGGCCGAGGCGAATCTTCGGGCCTTGAAGGTCGGCGAGGATGCCGACACTGCGGCCGGTTTCCAGCGAGGCCTTCCGCACTCGCCGGTAACGCTCCTCGTGCTCGGCATAGGTGCCGTGGCTGAGGTTGAAGCGGGCCACGTCCATTCCGGCCTCGACGAGTGCCTTGATCTGCTCGTACGAGTCGGTGGCGGGTCCCAGGGTACAGACGATTTTCGCTCGGCGCATGACTCGAGCCTATGACTTACCCGTGGGTAAAGGACCGGGAAGTCCATAGTCCTCGATGGCAATTGCATGGCAGGTTATTGACAACTAATGAAACGTGCACGGCCATGCTCCGATGAGCGGACTTCCGGGGGGTTCCCAGGGCTTCCCAGGGGTTCCGGAGGTGTTTTTCAGAGTTCCGGCCGGGTCATGGTGAAGCGCGCGTTCACCTGTGCGTACACGGTCTGGCGCACCGGTTCCAGATCCAGCGCGGGGGCGTGCTCGGCGCCGCCGTAGCCGGAGCGTGATCGCGGGGCGGCCACCGCCGCCGGGGCCATCGCCCCGTTCTCCGCCTCGAGGTCGGCCAGCTCGACCAGGGCGACGAGTGAGGCACCCAGTGCCCCGGCGTACTCGCGGGCACGGCGTACCGCCTGGCGCACCGCCTCCTGGCGGGCCTCGCGGTGGGCGGGTGAGTCGGGGCGCAGTGCCCACCGGGGTCCGTTCACGGTGGTGAGTTCGGTGTCGCCGAGCCGGGTGGTGAGTTCGCCGAGCACGGTGAAGTCGGTGACCGTCACGGTGAGGTGGACCCGGCCGTGGTAGGCGCGGACGCGTTCATGGCGCCCCTTGGCGGTGAGTTCGGGGGTGAGGGTGAAGGCACCGGTCTCCTGGGTCTCGATGGCGTCGCCGTAGGACGTCACCAGGTCCAGGACGTCCTTGTTGCGGCGGGTGAGGCTCTCCAGGGCGGTCCGCCGGTCGGTGCCGCGGGCGGTGACGGTGATCTGGAGGCCGGCGAGCTCGGGGTCGACCTCGAGCCGTGCCTCGCCGCGGACAGCCAGCCGCGGGGTGTCGGGGGTGCCGTACGGGAGGGGGGCCGCGGGCTGGTCCATGGGGCTGCTCCTCACGGGAAGGGGGGACAGGAAGACGCGGGCGGGTCAGCGCGTGGGGGCGACGGGCCGTCCGTGCGGCGGGCGTTCGGCGTACAGGGCCAGGGCGATGTCCACCAGCGGTACCCGGTCCAGTCCGGGCACCTCGTCCACGGGGATCCACGCCGCCCGGTCGGTCGAGCCACCGGTCTCGTGGCGCAGTTCCCCGCCGGTCACCCGGGCCGCGTAGAGGATGCGCACCCCGTGGAAGTGGCGGTCGCGGCGGAGCCGCCGGGAGGTGCGTTCGCGGACGGTGTCGATGCCGAGCAGCCGCTCGATCTCCACCGTGTGGCCGGTCTCCTCGGCGACCTCGCGGTGGACGGCGTCACAGGGGTCCTCGGCGTGGTGGAGTCCGCCGCCGGGCATGGTCCACCGCTTGCCGTCGGGGCCGAGCCATCGGGCGAGCAGGACCTTGCCGTCGTCCACGCAGACGGCGTACGCGGCGACGCGCAGATGTCGGTTGGCCATTCCCCCAGGATGCCGGAAGCCATCGGAAGCAACCCGATCGCAACCTGTCAAGGCTGTTGCCGGACGGTCTGGTTGGGCCAGAATCTACGCGCGTTGTGCCCGTTCCGGACACGAAGCGCACCAATAGCACAGGGGAGAAGAGACCATGCCGCTCAACCGCAGAACGTTCCTGGGCCGCTCGGCCGCGACGAGCGCCGGGGTGGCGCTGGCCGGCGGCGCGGCCGCCGCTCCGGCCGAGGCGGACGACCGGGAGGACGGGAAGGGCGGCGGACACCCCAAGCGGTACGCCTTCACCGTCATGGGCACCACCGATCTGCACGGCAACGTCTTCAACTGGGACTACTTCACCGACGCCGAGTTCGACGACGCCGCCCACAACGACGTCGGCCTGGCGAAGATCTCCACGCTGGTGGAGCAGGTCCGGAAGGCCAAGGGCCGCCGCAACACCCTGCTGATCGACGCGGGTGACACCATCCAGGGCACCCAGCTGTCGTACTACTACGCCAAGGTGGACCCGATCACCGGCGCGAACGGCCCGGTGCACCCGATGGCGCAGGCCATGAACGCCATCGGCTACGACGCGGCGGCCCTGGGCAACCATGAGTTCAACTACGGCATCCCGGTGCTGCGGAAGTTCGAGGAGCAGTGCGACTTCCCGCTGCTGGGCGCCAACGCGCTGGACGCGAAGACGCTGCGGCCCGCGTTCCCGCCGTACTGGATGACCCGGCTGCGCACCCCCTGCGGGCGTCAGGTGAAGGTGGCGGTGCTGGGGCTGACCAACCCGGGCATCGCCATCTGGGACAAGGCCAATGTGCAGGGGAAGATGACCTTCCCGGGGCTGGAGGAGCAGGCGGCGAAGTGGGTGCCGAAGCTGCGGTCGATGGGCGCGGACGTCGTGATCGTCTCGGCGCATTCGGGCACCAGCGGCACATCCAGCTACGGCGACCAGGTGCCCTACGTGGAGAACGCGGCGGCGCTGGTGGCCGAGCAGGTGCCGGGCATCGACGCGATCCTGGTCGGCCACGCCCATGTGGAGGTCCCCGAGTCCCGGGTGGTCAACAAGGAGACCGGCCGAGAGGTCGTGCTCTCCGAGCCGCTCAAGTGGGGTCAGCGGCTGACGCTGTTCGACGTCGAGCTGGAGTGGGCCCGGGGCCGCTGGCGGGTGGAGTCGGTGTCCGCGAAGGTGCTGAACTCGGCCACGGCCGGGGAGGACCCGCGGATCGTGGCGCTGCTCGGCGATGAGCACAGGAAGGTCGTGGGCTATGTGAACCAGGTGATCGGCGACTGCACGGCGGCGATGGCGGCCACCGAGGCGCCGTACAAGGACGCCCCGATCATCGACTTCATCAACCATGTGCAGACGGAGACGGTGAAGAAGGCACTGGCGGGGACCGAGCACGCCGCGCTGCCGGTGCTCTCGCAGGCGTCCTGCTTCTCCCGGACGGCGAAGGTTCCGGCGGGCAAGGTCACCATCCGGCAGGTGGCGGGGCTGTACCCGTTCGAGAACACCCTGGAGGCACGGGTGCTGACGGGCGCCCAGCTGAAGGAGTACCTGGAGTTCTCGGCGCGCTACTACGTACGGACGGCCGCCGACGGTGATGTGGACCCGGCCAAGCTGACCAACGCCGACAACACCCCGGACTACAACTACGACGCGGTCAGCGGGGTCGCCTACGAGATCGACATCGCCAAGGCGCCGGGCTCCCGGATCGCGAAGCTGACCTTCGACGGCAAGCCGGTGGCCGACGACGCCCGGTTCGTCCTGGCGGTGAACAACTACCGCGCCAGCGGCGGCGGCAACTTCCCGCACGTGGCCAAGGCCAAGCAGGTGTGGGCCGATTCCGACGAGATCCGCAACACCATCATCGGCTGGGTGAAGGCCCAGGGGACGATCGATGTGGCGCGGTTCGCCTCGGTGGACTGGAAACTCACGCGCGACGGCACCCCGGTGTTCTGAATGATGGCCGGATGACCGATGACCTCGCCGCCGCCCTCGCCCCGGTCCTCCGCGATCTGCGGGCCACCTGTGCCGTCCAGCCCGTCGTCCGGGAAGGACGCGGGGAGGGGGACGGCGGCGAGGACATGGTCTGGCTGTACGAGGCCGACGGCAGCGGTATCGGCATCCTGTTGTGGCCGGGCCACAGCGCGGCCGAGCGGCTGGCGCACCTCGCCGAGCGGGCGAGTGACTGGGCGGTGGAGGCGCTGTGCGCCGCGCTCAGGCCCGCCGTCTGGCCGGAGTGCCCCGAGCACCCCGACTCCCATCCGCTGGAGGCCGGGGTGCGCGGTGGCGTGGTGTGGTGGTCATGTCCGCGTACGCGTCAGCCGGTCGCGCTGGTCGGGGAGCTGGGCAAGACCCGCCCGGGTGGAGCGGGAGCCTGACGGCTGGAGCCCGAAGGTGGTGAAGGCGGTGCGGGACGGCAGCGGATAGGCCGGTTCCGGCGCCATCGAGTTGAGGATGACGGCGGAGCGCCAGGCCGCGAGTCCCAGATCGGGGGTGCCCACGCCGTGGCTGTGGCGCTCTGCGTTCTGGACGTAGACCGAGCCCGTGATCGCCGGGTCCAGGACCAGCCGGTGCTGGGCGTCGATACGGGGGCGTTCGGAGGAGTCCCGGCGGATGTAGGGATCGAGGGCGGCGAGCAGGGTGTCCACCCGGCGCTCGCGGTAGCCGGTGGCCAGGACGACGGCCTCGGTGGTGTGCCGGGCCCGGGTGCCCTGCTGGGCGTGTTCCAGGTGGAGTTCGAGGCGGGCGGCAGCGATCCGGCCCGCGGTGCGGACGGTGACGCCGGGGGTGAGCACGGCACCGGGCCAGCCGCCGGTGAGCTGGGCGCGGCGGTAGAGCTCCTGGTGGATGGCGTCGATGGTCTCGTGCGCGATGCCCTTGTAGAGCTGCCACTGGCGGGGCAGGAGCTGGTCCCGTACGGGTTCGGGGAGCCCGTGGAAGTAGCGGGTGTAGTCGGGGCTGAACTGCTCGAGCCCCAGCTTGCTGTATTCCATGGGAGTGAACGCGGGAGTGCGGGCCAGCCAGTGGAGCCCCTCGGCGCCCAGCGGGCGGTGGCGCAGCAGGTCGAGGAAGACCTCGGCACCGGACTGGCCTGAGCCGATGACGGTCACCTGCCCGGTGGCCAGCAGCCGTTCGCGGTGCTCGAGGTAGTCGGCGGCGTGCAGCACCGGCACGTTGGGGGCCTCGGCGAGCGGGCGCAGCGGTTCGGGGACATAGGGCTCGGTGCCCACCCCGAGGACGAGATGGCGGGCGTGGGTGCGGCCGAGGGCCTCGGCCTCGCCGTCGGCGCCGATACGGGTGAAGTCGATCTCGAAGAGGTCGTGGCTGTGGTCCCAGCGCACGGCGTCGATCTGGTGGCCGAAGTGGAGACCGGGGAGACGCTCGCTGACCCAGCGGCAGTAGGCGTCGTACTCGGACCGTTCGATGTGGAAGCGCTCGGCGATGTAGAAGGGGAACAGCCGGTCCTGGGCCTTGAGGTAGCTCAGGAAGCTCCAGGGACTCGCGGGGTCGGCGAGGGTGACCAGGTCGGCGAGGAAGGGCACCTGGATGGTGGCGCCGTCGATGAGCAGACCGGGGTGCCACTGGAAGGCGGGCCGCTGGTCGTAGAAGGCGGTGCGCAGCCCGGGGACGCGGTGGGCGAGGGCGGCGAGGGAGAGGTTGAACGGGCCGATGCCGACACCGGCCAGGTCCAGGGGTGTGTCGAGGGGGGAGGCGGCTCCGGGCCGCGGACCGGGGAGGGAGGCGGGGGTCCCGGTGGGGGGTTGTGCGGTGCTCATGGGGTGCTGTCGCCTTCCACGAGTGCGAGCAGCCCGCGCAGATCGGCGGGCTGGGTGTGCGGATTGAGGACGGTGGCCTTGAGCCACAGTCCGTCGGCGGTGGTGGCGCGGCCCAGGACGGCGCGTCCTTCGGTGAGGAGGCGGCGGCGCAGGGCGGCCACGGTGGCGGGTCCTGCTCCGGTGGGGCGGAAGAGGACGGTGCTGATGGTGGGGCGCGCGTGGAGTTCAAGGCGGGGGTGGGCCTCGATGAGGTCCGCGAGCTGGTGTGCGGCGGCGCATACGTGGTCGACGAGGTCGCCGAGGCCGCGGCGGCCGAGGGCGCGCAGGGTGACCGCGACCTTGAGGACGTCGGGGCGGCGGGTGGTGCGCAGGGAGCGGCCGAGGAGGTCCGGGATACCGGATTCGGTGTCGTCGTCGGCGTTGAGGTAGTCGGCCCGGTGGTCCAGCGGGGCGAGCGCGGGGGCGTCGGGCACGGTGAGGAGTCCGGCGGCGACCGGCTGCCAGCCGAGTTTATGGAGGTCGAGGGTGACGGAACGGGCGCGGTCGAGCCCGGTCAGACGGTGCCGGTGGGTGTCGCTGAACAGCAGCGGTCCGCCGTAGGAGGCATCGATATGGAGGGCCGCGCCATGGCGTTCGCATACGTCGGCGAGGGCCGGGAGGGGGTCGATGGCGCCGCTGTCGGTGGTGCCCGCGGTGGCGACGACCAGGACCGGACCGGAAGCCGTGCGCCCGGGCTGCGGGGCGAGGGCGTCGGCCAGCCGGGCCGGGTCGAGGACGCCCGCGGGGGTGGGGAGGGTGAGCGGGGCGGGCAGGCCGAGCAGCCAGGCGCCGCGGTGGACGCTGTGATGGGCATTGGCACCGCAGATGATCCGCGGGCCGGTGGACGGCCCGGCCGGGACCGCGGTGCGGGCGGCCTCGCGGGCGAGCAGCAGGGCGAGTTGGTTGGCCTCCGTCCCGCCGGTGGTGACGAGGGCGTCGGGCGCGGGGCCGCGGGGGTGGACCAGCGCGGCCAGGGCACGACAGGTGAGCGCTTCCAGTTCGGAGGCGGCGGGGGCCTGGTCCCAGGAGTCGAGGGAGGGATTGAGCGCGGAGACCGCGAGGTCGGCGGCGGCCGCGACGGCCAGTGGCGGGCAGTGCAGATGGGCGGCGCAGCGGGGGTCGGCCGGATCGGCGGCGCCCGCGGCGAGGGCGCGCACCAGGGTGCGCAGGGCGAGCGGCGCGCCCTCGCCGACGTCCGGGATGAGCGGCTCGGCGACGGCCCGCACACGGCGCGCGACCGCGTCGGGTCCGCCGGAGGGCAGCGGCCCGGAACGGTCGGCGGCACCGCGGGCCAGCGCGTCCAGGACGGTGTCGACCATGGGCCGGAGCGCGTCCGGACCGCGGCCGCCGCCCGCGAGCAGACGGGCGGTCCCGGTGGCGGGCACAGGCATGGGTGTGCCCCTCGTCTCGAAGTAGGGGAGGCGAAAGCTGCCTCAACGTACTTCGCGCGCAAGCGGTTCGGCCGGTGGGCCCATGAAGTCCACCCGTACGTGGTACGCCACCGCGCGGCCCCTTGCCGCGCGGGGCGCGGCGGCGTCGCCCTGGTACGAGCGCGGGTCCGTTCCTCCACGGTGGTGGACCGACCTGAACGGGCCCGGGCCCCGGCACGGCCATCGCGCGGCGGGCGCCCTGCGCCCCGCTCCCCCCGCCCCCGCCGAACGCGCGGCGCAAAGGGCCCGGTCCCCCACGGCGCCGAGAACCCGGAGCGGGCCACGGCATCGGCGAGCCGCTCCCGGTCCGGCCGTCCGCAGCGCGGGGAACCCGGAGCAGGTGACGGCGAGTGCGGGACCACGCGCCGTGGGGCGGGCGCGCCGGGTGCCCTGCGCACCGCTCCCGCCGAACGCGCGGCGCGCGCGGCCACGCGCGCCGCAGAAGGGGCCCGGTCGCCCACGGCGCTGGGAAACCCGAAGCGGGCCACGGCAACGGCGATCACGGGACCCAGCCGCGCGGCAAGCGCGCCACTCCCCCGCCCCCGCCGAACGCGCGGTGCAGGTCGTCGAGCAGGCGCCGTGGAGCGGGCGCACCAGCTGCCCTACGCATCACTCCCGCCAAACGCGCGGCGCGCGCTACGCGTCGCTCCCCCGGTCCCACCGGGTCCGCTGGACGCGCAGCGCGCGGCGGAGGTCGTCGAGTTGGTCGGCGAGGCGGCGGTGCAGGGCGGGCAGCAGGTCGTCGCGGCGCAGGCACTCCTCGCCCAGTTCCAGGGTCCGATCGTCGACCGTGCTGGGGAAACCGGAGCGGGCGACGGCGTCGGCGATGGCCGGGCCGCGCCGGGCGGCCACCTCGGCGGCTGCCGGGAAGTAGCGCGGGAGGTAGTCGGCGAGCAGTGCGTGGTGCTCGGGCTGCCAGAAGCCGGTGGCGGTGGCGGTCACCAGGTAGTTCGAGCCTTCGTCGGCGGTGCCGAACAGGGCCTCCCAGGCGGCTCGTTTGGCCTCCGGGTCGGGCAGCGCGGCGCGGCAGCGGGCGGCGCCCTCCTGGCCGGTGGCGCTGGAGTCGCGGGCGAGCTCGGCGTCGATCTCGGCGGGGCCGATGGCGCCGAGGACAGCGAGCCGTCCGAGGATCTGCCAGCGCAGTTCGGGGTCGAGGGCGGGGCCGCCGGGGACCGTGTCGCCGTCGAGCCAGTCGCTGAGCCCGGCCGGGGCGGTGGCACTGTCGATGTAGGTGCGGACGGCGGCGAGCCGCAGCCCGGGGCCGGAGTTGTCCTCGGTGCGTCGCAGCAGGTCGCGGCAGGTGTCACCGATCGTGGTCAGGGCGGCGGGGCGCAGGTCGGCGGGGAGGTAGCGGTCGGCGATCTGGGTGCGGGCGAAGGACAGCACGCCCTGGACGATCGCTATGTCGGTCTCGCGCGGGAGGTGGGCGCGGACGGCGTCGAGGTAGTCGGTGGGCGGCAGTT
The DNA here is from genome assembly GCF_056431485.1 of Streptomyces sp. NPDC045899. Lineage (NCBI taxonomy): Bacteria > Bacillati > Actinomycetota > Actinomycetes > Kitasatosporales > Streptomycetaceae > Streptomyces > Streptomyces sp. NPDC045899. The sequence goes on along the minus strand of NZ_JBWKKP010000036.1, from coordinate 19,063 downwards.
CGCCGTCGCGGACCATGTCGCGGGCGGCGTTCCAGAGGACCGCGCGGCTGACGGCGTCGGGGAGGCCGGACAGCGAGCGGACGACGGTCTTCCAGGAGCCGGGGTCGAGCCGGACCTTGGCGTAGCTGAGGTCGCCGTCGTTGAGCAGCAGCAGATCGGGGCGGGGGCCGCTGAAGGAGAGGGTGAGGGTGGGTTCGGCGCCGCTGAGCTCGGCTTCGACGCGCCGGCGCAGCACCAGCTGGTGCGCGGCGGCCGGTTCGTGGTCGTACAGCCCGATGGCGATGCGGTGCGGCCGGGGGGTGGCGGCGGAGCCGTCGGCTCCGGCCCCGTCGGCTCCGGCGTCGTGGCGGATCTCGGCGGTCCAGCGGTCGCCCTGGGCGGTGACGACGGGGGTGAGGGTGTCGACGCCGGTGGTGCGCAGCCAGCGGTCGGCCCAGGCGTGGACGTCGCGGTCGGAGCCGTGGGCGAGGGAGTCGAGGAAGTCGGCGAGGGTGGCGTTGCCGAAGCGGTGGCGGGCGAAGTGCCGGTTGATGCCCGCGAGGAAGTCCTTCTCACCGAGCCAGGTGACGAGCTGGCGGAGGGCGGAGGCGCCCTTGGCGTAGGAGATGCCGTCGAAGTTGAGGCGGGCGGCGGCGGTGTCGGGCACCTGCTCGGGTGTGGGGGCCACGGGGTGGGTGGAGGGGCGCTGGTCGGCGTCGTAGCCCCAGTTCTTGCGGCGGACGCCGAAGTCGGCCCAGGTGTCGGTGTAGCGGGTGGTCTCGGTGAGGACCTGGTAACCCATGTACTCGGCGAAGGACTCATTGAGCCAGATGTCGTCCCACCAGGTCATGGTGACGAGGTCGCCGAACCACATATGGGCCATCTCATGTGCGATGACCATGGCACGGGTCTGCCGCTCGGCGTCGGTGACGGCGGAACGGTAGATGAACTCGTCGCGGAAGGTGACCAGACCGGGGTTCTCCATGGCGCCGGAGTTGAACTCGGGGACGAACGCCTGGTCGTAGGAGTCGAAGGGGTACGGCTCCTCGAAGATCTCGTGGTAGCGGTCGAAACAGCGCCGGGTGATGTCGAAGAGCTCCTCGGCGTCGTCCTCGAGATGGGGCGCCAGGGAGCGGCGGACGTGCAGTCCGAAGGTCAGTCCGGCGTGTTCGGTGCGCACCGAGTGGTACGGCCCGGCGGCCAGGGCGACCAGGTAGGTGCTGATGGGCGGGGTGGTGGCGAGCTCCCAGCGGCCGTCGGCCGGGTCGCCGACGCGGGTGGCGGTACCGTTGCCGAGGACGGTCCACTCGGGCGGGGCGGTGACGCGGACGTCGAAGACGGCCTTGAGGTCGGGCTGGTCGAAGGCGGCGAAGACGGCGTCGGCGTCCGCCATGCAGCACATGGTGTAGAGGTAGGTCTCACCGTCGGCGGGGTCGGTGAAGCGGTGCATGCCCTCGCCGGTGTGGGAGTAGCGCATGTCCGTCTCGACGCGCAGCTCGTGCTCGCCCGCGGCGAGGCCGGTGAGCGGGAGCCGTCCGTCGGCGAGCGAGGCGGCGACGGCGGTGAGGTCGAGCTGCTGTCCGTCGAGGACGGCGCGGTGCAGCACCGCCGGGTTGAGTTCGACGAAGGTGTCCGCACCCGCCTCCCGGGCGGTGAAGCGCAGGGTGGTGGTCGAGCCGAAGAGTTCGTCACCACGGGTGAGGTCGAGGTCGATCGTGTAGCGGTGCACCTCGATGAGGCGGGCTCGGGTCTGCGCTTCCTCGCGCGTCAGTACGGACATGGGGACATGCTGCCCTACCTCCCGTGGGCGGCACACGGGTGGGAAGCGGTTGCGGGGTGCGGACGGGGGCGGAGCGCGCCACCGGAGTGCGCCCCTCCGGGGCGGCGCCGCGGTCCGGGCGCCGGGGCTCAGGAACGGGCGATGGTCTCGTGGTGCCGGATGACCTCGGCGATGATGAAGTTGAGCAGCTTCTCGGCGAAGGCCGGGTCGAGTTTGGCACTCTCCGCGAGCTGGCGCAGCCGGGCGATCTGACGGGCCTCGCGGCCGGGGTCGGCCGGGGGGAGCCGGTGCTCGGCCTTGAGGTGGCCCACCTGCTGGGTGCACTTGAAGCGCTCGGCGAGCATATGGACCACGGCCGCGTCGATGTTGTCGATGCTGTCGCGCAGCCGGGCCAGCTCGGCGAGGACGGTGTCGTCGATGTCCCGGGCGGCGCCGGGGGTGTGTTCGGTGGGGGTTCCGGTTCCGCCGGAGGCGCGGTCCGTACCGGGGGCGCCGCCGTGATCGGGCCGGTCGGCGCGGGGTGTCTCGCTGTGCATCATGGCCCCCGACCCTATGTCAGGCTCGCGGGGCCGCCCCGACCCCGATGGGGGGTTCGGAAGGGGGCGGGGCGGTCCGCGTCGGAGGGGCCGCCCCCGGCGCGGCTCCTCCACCGTGAAAGAGCGATCCGCCTGGAAGGAGGTTCCACTTCTTGGCGGATTTTCGCGCTCCGACCCCGGACTTTTCCCTCCGTGCCAGGGATTTTTCGTGCCGTGACCATGATTTGTCCCCACCGATCGGGTCATATCCGTCTCCGGCGAGGCACGGCGGGCTCGTGCGGCACCATCGCCCCCCCCGGGGGGCCGGTCGGCGCCTAGGGTCTGCTCATGATCGCGACTCTGCAGTGCACCGTCATCGACTGCCCCGACCCCGCCGCACTGGCCGCCTTCTACGGCCGGATCCTCGGCTGGCGGCTGGACGACAGCGACCCCGGGTGGGCGACGCTCACCGCCGCGGACGGCCGGCGGCTCGCCTTCCAGTCGGCCCCCGACCACCAGCCGCCGCGCTGGCCGGACCCGGCCCATCCGCAACAGTTCCACCTGGACTTCGACGTGCCCACCCTGGCGGACGCGGAGCGGGCGCAGCGGGAGGTGATCGAGCTGGGGGCGACCTTCCTGCGCGACAGCGGGGGTGAGCGGTCGGGGTTCCGGGTCTTCAGCGATCCGGCCGGGCACCCGTTCTGCATCTGCTACGGCCAGAGCTGACACCGCGGGCCGGCGCCGGTATCGCGGAGCGCACCGGGCGCGGGCGGCACGGAACCGGGGGGGGGGGGGGGGGGGGGGGGGCAGGGGGGGGGGGGGGGGGGGGGGGGGGGGAGAGAACGGCTTCCATCACCCTTTTGTT
>NZ_JBWKKP010000036.1:0-15914 GCF_056431485.1 Streptomyces sp. NPDC045899 | reverse complement strand
CCTTTCCCCCTTTCCCGCTCCAAGGTCTACCCCTTCGCTCCGCCTCCTGCCCCGCGGACCCCCCCGTGCGCGGACCACACGAACCGGTCCCCCCCCCCCCCCCCCCCCCCCCGGTCCGGGGGTGGGTCGGGGATCAGCCGCCGAGCTGGTCCGCGCCCGCCTTGATGTCCTTGGCGAAGGTGCTCACCTCGGTGTAGACGCCGGGCTTGCCGGGCCGCGCGCAGCCCTCGCCCCAGCTGACGATGCCGACCTGGATCCACTGGTCGTTGTCGTCCTTGCGGAACATCGGGCCGCCGGAGTCGCCCTGGCAGGTGTCGACGCCGCCGGTGTCCATCTTCCCGGCGCAGAGCTCCTCACCGGGGACGAGCTCGCTGTAGGCGCTCTTGCAGGTGGCGTCGTCCACATACGGAACGGTGGCCTTGAGCAGGTAGCGCTGCTGGCCGCCGCCTTCCTTGGCGGCGCCCCAGCCGGCGACGGTGAAGTCGCCGCTGTTGTAGGCGTCGGTCTCGGCGATCTTCAGGGTGGGCTGGTCGATCGGCTGGGCCAGCTTGATGAGGGCCCAGTCCTTGCCCTGGCCGTTGTAGCCGGGGGCCTGGAGGACCTCGGTGGACTTCACCTTGGTGGCGGAGGAGTCCTGGAGGTCGACGACGCCCGCGGTGGCGGTGATGGAGGTGTTGGGGCCGCTGCCGTCGACGCAGTGGGCGGCGGTCAGCACGATGTCGTTGGTGTAGAGGGCGCCGCCACAGCCCATGGACAGCCGCACCATGAAGGGGAACTCACCCTGGGCGGCGGGGGTGCCGCCGACGACGGTGGGGCCGGGCTCGGGGTCGCGGGGCAGGGCCGTCGCCGTACCGGGGGTGAGGCTGAAGGCGGCGAGGGCGACCGCACCGAGGGCTGTGGTTCTCTTGAGGTGCTTCAGATGGTTGCGCAACTGATTTCCTCTCGTGGGGGGTTGGTGCGCCGATGTCAGGCTCATGCCAAACCGGAAATCGGAAACGCTCGCCGAAGCCCAGTGGGGTGAGCCAGCGAAACACCCTGTGATTATGTGGAGCGGGTGAACCGTGTGACAAGGGGCGCGTTCCGGCCAGCGCGGCCTACCGGCCAGTGGGAAATACGTCCGTAACGTGGAATTCTGACACGGTCTCGGCTGAATACGGACTCGGGGTGACGGCGTGGCGGCACCGGGCAGTGACATCAAGCACGGATTTCCCCATCTGGACACCGTCCGGGCCTCGATCACCGCCCTCTACCGGCGGCTGTCCCGGGACTCGGTCGAGCGGTTCGGCGTCAGTGTGGTCCCCGGTGACGTGGCCTTCTCCGACCAGGACGACCTCTGTCTCGGGGTGCAGCGGGTCGCCCGGGTGATGGTGCGCCATCTGATGCTTCCCGACGCCCGGATGATCGTGAGCTTCCGCGAGATGGAACACGCGGGCAATGTCGATCTCGCGGCGGGTCCGGAGTACTTCATCGAGCTCAACTCACGTTTCAAGGACCACCGGCGGGACATCGGCGCGGCCCTCGCCCATGAGGTGACGCATGTGTATCTGCACCGGCTCGATCTCGGCTTTCCGGGCACTCGCGACAATGAAATCCTCACCGACACCACCGCCGCCTATCTCGGTACCGGCTGGCTGCTGCTGGACGCCTACCGCCAGGACCGGCTCACCAGTCAGAAGCTCGGTTATCTGACCCCGGAGGAATTCGGTTACGTCCTGGCCAAACGGGCGATGCTCTTCGACGAGGACCCACGGCCCTGGTTCACCAGCCCGCAGGCGTACGAGGCGTATACGAAAGGGCTGGAACTGGCCGAGCGGGACCAGCGGCAGCCACCGCTGGCCGCGGCCGGATGGGCGGGCCGCCGCCGCTACGCCCGGGACCGCCGGTCGGCCCGTTCCCTGGCCGAGGCCGGAGCACGCGCCGGGGCCCCGTCCGAACCGCTGTCCACCGGCGGCGACTACACCTTCGAGGGCGGCCGTGCCCTGCATGTCTCCTTCCCCTGTCCGACCTGCCGCCAGCGCATCCGGGTGCCGGTGCGCGGACGGCTGCGGGCCCGCTGCGGACTGTGCCGTACGGTCCTGGAGTGCGACACCTGACGCGGACGCCCGGTGGAACGCTGCCGCCCGCACCGGGCCCCGCGTCGTACGCTCGGCCGTATGAGCCCCTCCATCGCCACCAACACCCCTGTCGGCATCGATGAGCTGCTGGAGTTCGTACGTCCCCGCCACCGCGCCCTCCTGATGACCCGCCGGACCGACGGATCGCCCCAGGCGTCCCCGCTGACCTGCGGCGTCGATGACTCCGGACGGCTCGTCATGTCCACCTACCCCGAACGCGCCAAGGTCCGCAACGCCCGTCGCGACCCGGCGGTGAGCCTGGTGGTGCTCTCCGACGAGTGGAACGGCCCATGGGTCCAGATCGACGGCACCGCCGAGGTGCTCGACATGCCCGACTCCGTCGAACCGCTGGTCGAGTACTACCGCAACATCGCCGGTGAGCACCCCGACTGGGACGAGTACCGCTCCGCCATGCGCAAGCAGGGCAAGTCCCTGATCCGTGTCACCCCCACCCGCTGGGGCCCGATCGCCACCGGCGGCTTCCCGGCCCGGCTGGTGGAGGGCGACCAGCAGCAGGGGTGAACGCCACGCGGCGCCCGCCCCCGGTCGAGATGGGGGTGGGCGCCGCGCGGCCGGTTCCGTACGCCGTTGTACGGGCGGAAACCTGGGGTGTTCCGGGTGCCGGGACCTCAGACCATGAGGGACCGGTCGGTGGGACGGATCGGGGCGGGCAGGGCGCTGGCCCCCGCCAGGTAGCGGTCCACACCGCGGGCGGCGGAGCGGCCCTCGGCGATGGCCCAGACGATCAGCGACTGGCCGCGGCCCGCGTCACCCGCCACGAAGACGCCGTCCACATTGGTGGCGAAGTCGGCGTCGCGCGCCACGTTGCCGCGCTCGTCCAGCTCCAGACCGAACTGCTCGACCAGGCCGTTCTCCCGGTCGGTGCCGGTGAAGCCCATGGCCAGGGTGACCAGCTGGGCGGGGATCTTCCGCTCGGTGCCGGCCTTCTGCTCCAGCTTGCCGTCCTTGAACTCCACCTCGATCAGGTGCAGCCACTGGACGTTGCCCTCATCATCACCCTCGAAGTGGGTGGTGGAGACGGAGTAGACCCGCTCACCGCCCTCCTCGTGGGCCGAGGTGACCTTGTACAGCATCGGGAAGGTGGGCCACGGCTGATCGGGGCTGCGTTCCTCACCGGGCTTGGCCATGATCTCCAGCTGGGTGACCGAGGCCGCGCCCTGGCGGTGGGCGGTGCCCACGCAGTCCGCGCCGGTGTCACCGCCGCCGATCACCACGACGTGCTTGCCCTCGGCACTGATCGGCGAGGTGACGAAGTCACCCTCCTGCACCTTGTTGGACAGCGGGAGGTACTCCATCGCCTGGTGGATGCCGTTCAGCTCCCGGCCGGGCACCGGCAGGTCGCGCGCGGTGGTGGCACCGGCCGCGATGACCACCGCGTCATAGCGGCGGCGCAGCTTGGCCGCCTCGATGTCGCGGCCGATCTCCACCTCGGTGCGGAACTTGGTGCCCTCCGCGCGCATCTGCTCGATGCGGAGGTTGATGTGTCGCTTCTCCATCTTGAACTCGGGGATGCCGTAGCGCAGCAGTCCGCCGATGCGGTCGGCGCGCTCGTACACCGCGACCGTGTGGCCCGCCCGGGTCAGCTGCTGGGCGGCGGCCAGGCCCGCCGGGCCCGAGCCGATGACGGCGACGGTCTTGCCGCTCAGCCGCTCCGGGGGCTGCGGGGTGACATCGCCGGTCTCCCACGCCTTGTCGATGATGGTGACCTCGACGTTCTTGATGGTCACCGCCGGCTGGTTGATACCGAGGACACACGCCGACTCACACGGGGCCGGGCACAGCCGCCCGGTGAACTCCGGGAAGTTGTTGGTGGCGTGCAGCCGCTCGCTGGCCTCCCGCCAGTCCTCGCGGTAGGCGTACTCGTTCCACTCGGGGATGAGGTTCCCCAGCGGACAGCCGTTGTGGCAGAACGGGATGCCGCAGTCCATGCAGCGCCCGGCCTGCTTGCTGATGATCGGCAGCAGGGAACCGGGAACGTAGACCTCGTTCCAGTCCTTGACGCGCTCCTCCACCGGACGGGTCTCGGCGACCTCGCGATCCGTGGTCAGGAAGCCCTTGGGGTCAGCCATTGGTCGCCGCCTCCATCATCTTCTCGGTGGTCTCGGACTCGGAGAGCCCGGCTCGCTCGGCGGCGTCCTTGGCGGCGAGCACGGCCTGGTAGGTAGCGGGGATGATCTTGCTGAACCGGGTGAGGGCGGTGTCCCAGTCCTCGAGCAGCGCGCTCGCGACGGTGGATCCGGTCTCCTCCTGGTGGCGTCGCACCGCGTCGTGCAGCCACCGCTTGTCGGTGTCGTCCAGCTCGCCGACGGCCGAGACCAGCTCACCGTTGACGTTGTCCCGGTCGAGGTCGATGACGTACGCGATACCACCGGACATACCGGCCGCGAAGTTGCGCCCGGTCGGGCCGAGCACGACCGCGTGACCACCGGTCATGTACTCGCAGCCGTGGTCGCCCACGCCCTCGGAGACCACGGTGGCACCGGAGTTGCGGACGCAGAAGCGCTCGCCGACCCGGCCGCGCAGATACATCTCACCGCTGGTGGCACCGTAGGCGAGGGTGTTGCCCGCGATGGTGGAGTACTCGGCGAGGTGGTCGGCGCCGCGGTCCGGGCGGACCACCACCCGGCCACCGGACAGCCCCTTGCCGACGTAGTCGTTGGCGTCACCCTCCAGCCGCAGGGTGACCCCGTGCGGCAGGAAGGCGCCGAAGGACTGGCCGGCCGAACCGGTGAAGGTGATGTCGATGGTGTCGTCGGGCAGTCCGGCGCCGCCGAACTTCCGGGTCACCTCGTGGCCCAGCATGGTGCCGACGGTCCGGTTGATGTTGCGGACCGCGACCTGGGCGCGGACCGGCTGCGCCGCCTCGGCGGAGTCGGCGTTCAGCGCGTCGGCCGCCAGCTTGATCAGCTCGTTGTCCAGCGCCTTGGCCAGTCCGTGGTCCTGCTCGACCGCCTGGTGGCGGACGGCGCCCTCGGGCAGCTCCGGCACGTACAGCAGCGGGGCCAGGTCCAGGCCCTGCGCCTTCCAGTGCTGGACGGCGCGGGTGGTGTTCAGCAGCTCGGCGTGGCCGACGGCCTCGTCGAGGGTGCGGAAGCCCAGCTCGGCCAGGAGCTCGCGGACCTCCTCGGCGATGAACCGGAAGAAGTTCACCACGAACTCGGCCTGGCCGTTGTAGCGCTCGCGCAGCACCGGGTTCTGGGTGGCGATGCCGACCGGGCAGGTGTCCAGGTGGCAGACGCGCATCATCACACAGCCGGAGACCACCAGCGGGGCGGTGGCGAAGCCGAACTCCTCGGCGCCCAGCAGCGCGGCGATGACCACGTCACGGCCGGTCTTCAGCTGACCGTCGGTCTGCACCACGATCCGGTCGCGCAACCCGTTGAGCAGCAGGGTCTGCTGGGTCTCGGCGAGACCCAGCTCCCAGGGGCCACCCGCGTGCTTGAGCGAGGTCAGCGGGGAGGCGCCGGTACCGCCGTCGTGGCCGGAGATCAGCACCACATCGGCATGGGCCTTGGAGACGCCCGCGGCCACGGTGCCCACGCCCACCTCGGAGACCAGCTTGACGTGAATGCGCGCCTGGGGGTTGGCGTTCTTCAGGTCGTGGATCAGCTGGGCCAGGTCCTCGATGGAGTAGATGTCGTGGTGCGGCGGCGGGGAGATCAGGCCCACACCGGGCGTCGAGTGCCGGGTCTTGGCCACCCACGGGTAGACCTTGTGGCCGGGCAGCTGGCCGCCCTCACCGGGCTTGGCGCCCTGCGCCATCTTGATCTGGATGTCATCGGAGTTGACCAGGTATTCGCTGGTCACACCGAAGCGGCCGGAGGCGACCTGCTTGATGGAGGAGCGGCGCGCCGGGTCGTGCAGCCGCTCGGAGTCCTCGCCGCCCTCGCCGGTGTTGGACTTGCCGCCCAGCTGGTTCATGGCGATGGCGAGGGTCTCGTGCGCCTCCTGCGAGATGGAGCCGTACGACATGGCGCCGGTGGAGAACCGCTTGACGATCTCGCTGACCGGTTCGACCTCCTCGATCGGGATCGAGGGCCGGTCGCTCTTGAAGGAGAACAGACCGCGCAGCGTCATCAGCCGCTCGGACTGCTCGTTCACGCGCTCGGTGTACTTCTTGAAGATGTCGTAGCGACGGGCGCGGGTGGAGTGCTGGAGCCGGAAGACCGTCTCGGGGTCGAACAGGTGCGGCTCGCCCTCGCGGCGCCACTGGTACTCGCCGCCGATCTCCAGCGCCCGGTGGGCGGAGGGGATACCGGTGGCCGGGTACGCCTTGGCGTGGCGGGCGGCGACCTCCTTGGCCACCACGTCCAGACCCGCGCCGCCGATCTTGGTGGCGGTGCCGTGGAAGTAGGTGTCCACGAAGGACTCGTCCAGACCGACGGCCTCGAAGACCTGGGCGCCGCGGTAGGAGGCGACGGTGGAGATGCCCATCTTGGACATCACCTTCAGCACGCCCTTGCCCAGCGCCTTGATCAGGTTGCGGATGGCGGTCTCGGCCTCCGTACCGGGCAGGAAGGTGCCCGCCCGGACCAGGTCCTCGACCGTCTCCATCGCCAGGTACGGGTTGACCGCCGCGGCGCCGTAGCCGATCAGCAGCGCGACGTGGTGCACCTCGCGGACGTCGCCCGCCTCGATCAGCAGCCCCACCCGGGTGCGCTGCTTGGTGCGGATCAGGTGGTGGTGGACGGCCGAGGTGAGCAGCAGCGAGGGGATCGGCGCATGCTCGGCGTCGGAGTGCCGGTCGGAGAGGACGATCAGCCGGGCGCCGTCCTCGATGGCGGCGTCGGCCTCGGCGCAGATCTCGTCCAGCCGGGCGGCGAGCGCCTGACCGCCACCGCCGACCCGGTACAGACCGGAGAGTGTGGCCGCCTTCAGACCGGGCATGTCGCCGTCGGCGTTGATGTGGATGAGCTTGGCCAGCTCATCGTTGTCGATCACCGGGAAGGGCAGGGTGACGCTGCGGCAGGAGGCCGAGGTGGGCTCCAGCAGATTGCCCTGCGGACCCAGTGAGGAGATCAGCGAGGTGACCAGCTCCTCGCGGATCGCGTCCAGCGGCGGATTGGTGACCTGCGCGAACAGCTGGGTGAAGTAGTCGAAGAGCAGCCGCGGCCGCTCGGAGAGCGCGGCGATCGGCGAGTCGGTGCCCATCGAGCCGATCGGCTCCGCGCCGGCCTTGGCCATCGGCGCGAGCAGGACGCGCAGCTCCTCCTCGGTGTACCCGAAGGTCTGCTGGCGGCGGGTGACCGAGGCGTGGGTGTGCACGATGTGCTCGCGCTCGGGCAGGTCGGCCAGGTCGATCAGACCGGCCTCCAGCCACTCGCCGTACGGCTGCTCGGCGGCGAGCTGTGCCTTGATCTCGTCGTCCTCGATGATCCGGTGCTCGGCGGTGTCCACGAGGAACATCCGGCCCGGCTGGAGACGGCCCTTGCGGACCACCTTGGACGGGTCGATGTCCAGCACGCCGACCTCGGAGGAGAGCACCACCAGGCCGTCGTCGGTGACCCAGTAGCGGCCCGGCCGCAGACCGTTGCGGTCCAGCACGGCGCCGACCTGGGTGCCGTCGGTGAAGGTGACACAGGCCGGGCCGTCCCAGGGCTCCATCATCGTGGAGTGGTACTGGTAGAAGGCGCGCCGGGCCGGGTCCATGGCGGGGTGGTTCTCCCACGCCTCGGGGACCATCATCAGCACGCTGTGCGGCAGCGAGCGGCCGCCGAGGTGCAGCAGCTCCAGGACCTCGTCGAAGGTCGCGGAGTCGGAGGCGTCCGGGGTGCAGACCGGGAAGATCCGGTCCAGTTCCTTCTCCCCGAACAGCTCGCTCATCAGCTGGGACTCCCGGGCCCGCATCCAGTTGCGGTTGCCCTGGACGGTGTTGATCTCACCGTTGTGGGCGACGAACCGGTAGGGGTGGGCCAGCGGCCAGCTCGGGAAGGTGTTGGTGGAGAACCGGGAGTGGACCAGCGCGATGGCCGTGGCGAAGCGGCGGTCGGACAGGTCCGGGAAGAACGGCTCCAGCTGGCCGGTGGTCAGCATGCCCTTGTAGACGAGGGTGCGGGAGGACAGCGAGGGGAAGTAGGTCCCGGCCTCGCGCTCGGCGCGCTTGCGCAGCACGAACGCCTTGCGGTCCAGGGCCACCCCGGTGCTGACGCCGTCGGTGACGAAGAGCTGGGAGAAGGCGGGCATGGTGGTGCGCGCCCCGTTGCCCAGCAGGTCGGGGGCGACCGGCACCTCGCGCCAGCCGAGGACGGTCAGGCCCTCCTCGGTGGCGATCCGCTCGATCTGCTCGATGGCCGCAGCGCCCTCGGCCTCTCCCTCCGGGAGGAAGGCGATGCCCACCGCGTACGCACCCGCCTCCGGCAGCGCGAAACCGGTGACGGTCTCGCGCAGGAAGGCGTCCGGGACCTGCACGAGGATGCCCGCGCCGTCACCCGAGTCGGGCTCCGAACCGGTGGCCCCGCGGTGCTCGAGATTGCGGAGAACGGTGAGAGCCTGCTCCACGAGTTCATGGCTGGCCTCGCCGGTGAGGGTCGCCACGAAGCCGACGCCGCAGGCGTCGTGCTCATTGCGTGGGTCGTACATTCCCTGGCGGGCGGGGTGGGATGCGGAACGCATCGGCTCTCCCGTCGTCGTCATGGCATCTGAATGTGCCGAGGGACGACGTTGGCCCTCCGCGAAATTTCGTGCAGGTTACATGATGAGGTGATTCTCGGGAACTGGTCATTCCGTTTCATCATGCGGACACCCCCGCACCGGGGTGATCAAGGCAATGGGTACCGGGCGACGACCGTCGCCTCGATGGGAGGCGGGCGACATTGCCCGCGCGTTACGGCTTTATGCCCCGCGACGGAGGTTCGAAACCGTCGAGTAACGGAATAGTGATGCGGAAGGCCGTATGACTACAGTGCGGCGCTAGCCTATGGCGGTACCGAAGAAGGTGCCCAGGGCGTAGGTCACACCGGCCGCGGCGCCGCCCAGCGCCAGCTGCCGCAGCCCGCTGTACCACCAGCTCCGGGCGGTCACCCGGGCCACCACCGCGCCACAGACGAACAGCCCGATCAGCGCCAGCACCACCGCGGGCCACAGCGCGACCGCGCCCAGCAGATACGGCAGCACCGGCAGCAGCGCGCCCAGGGCGAACGAGCCGAACGAGGACACCGCGGCCACCGTCGGTGACGGCAGATCGTCCGGGTCCACCCCCAGCTCCTCACGGGCGTGGATCTCCAGCGCCTGCTCGGGGTCCTTCGACAGCTGCTCGGCCACCTCACGGGCCAGCTTCGGCTCCACCCCGCGCGACACGTACAGCGCGGCCAGCTCCTCCAGCTCGTCCACCGGGTGCTTGCGCAGCTCGCGCCGCTCCACCTCCAGCTCGGCCTGGACCAGCTCACGCTGGGAGGCGACCGAGGTGTACTCCCCCGCGGCCATCGAGAACGCACCGGCCGCGAGTCCCGCGAGCCCGGTGATCACGATGGTCTGGCGGTCCACCGCCCCGCCCGCGACACCGGTCATCAGCGCGAGGTTGGAGACCAGGCCGTCCATCGCGCCGAAGACGGCGGGGCGCAGCCAGCCGCCGTTCACATCCCGGTGGGTGTGGTTGTCACGGTGGGCGATATGCGGTGACGCGGCGCTGTCGATGACGGACATCTGGAACGTGCTCCCTTCGCGGAGGGCTCCCCGCCCTCTCCCCAACAGTTCGAAGGTACGCGCGAATTCCCCTCTCCCGCCAGCAAGGAAGGCCGAACTTACCTCTCTGACCTGCGAAAACGCGAAAGCCGCCGAACCCAGTGGGTTCGGCGGCCTTGCGGGGAGCACTACTTGGAGGGTTTCGCCTCCGCGGTGACGGCGGACCCGGCGCTCTTCGGAGCGTCCTTGCCGGAGCCGTCCTCACGCTGCGCGTCACCGTCGGCGGCGTCGGTGGTGTCGGCGGCGTCGGTGCTGTCCGCCGCCCCGTCCTCCACCGCCGCGGGCTCGACCACGGTCTCCCGGCCCGGGGCCCGCTTCGCGGAGATCACCATGTAGGCGACCGCGCCGAGGAAGACCACGATCGAGGTCCAGTTGTTGAGCCGCATCCCGAGCACATGGTGGGCGTCGTCCACCCGCAGGTACTCGATCCAGAAGCGGCCCACCGTGTAGCTGGCGACGTAGAGCGCGAACGCCCTGCCGTGCCCCAGCTTGAAGCGCCGGTCCGCCCAGATCACCAGCAGCGCGACACCGACGCACCACAGCGACTCGTAGAGGAAGGTCGGGTGGTATGTACCGGCGGCCCGCCCGGTCTCCGCGTCGGCGTCGATCTTCAGGCCCCAGGGCAGGGTGGTGGCCTTGCCGTAGAGCTCCTGGTTGAACCAGTTGCCCCAGCGGCCGACCGCCTGGGCGAGGGCGATACCGGGCGCGATGGCGTCCGCGTAGGCCGGGAGCGGGATCCCCCGGCGGCGGCAGCCGATCCAGGCGCCCAGCGCACCGAGCGCGACGGCCCCCCAGATCCCGAGGCCGCCCTCCCAGATCTTGAACGCGTCGACCCAGTTCCGGCCGTCCGTGAAGTACAGCTCGTAGTCGGTGAGGACGTGGTAGAGCCGTCCGCCGACCAGGCCGAAGGGCACCGCCCAGACGGCGATGTCGGCGACGGTGCCGACCCTGCCGCCCCGGGCCACCCAGCGCCGGCCGCCGAGCCAGACCGCCACGAAGACACCGATGATGATGCAGAACGCATAGCCGCGCAGCGGGATCGGACCGAGGTAGATCACGCCGGACGACGGGCTGGGAATGTAAGCGAGGTCCATGACAGGGTCGACGCTACCGTGCCGGGCGGCGAATACCACAACCCACCCGGCACAACGGCTGCGTAACGGGGCTCAGCCCCGGCCCTCCGCGGCGACCATCCGCTTGAGTTTGTTCGGGCTCAGCGGCTTGTTGGGGTCGCCGTAGACCGACTTCCCGTTGAGCAGCACGGTCGGGGTCGAGGCGAAGCCCGAGCGGTTGAAGGTCTCGCTGGACTTCTTCACCCAGCCGTCGTGGCGCCCGTCCTTCACACAGGCGCGGAAGGCGGGGGTGTCCAGCGCCGGGACCTTGCCCGCCAGCTTGATCAGCCGGTTCTTGTCGGCGTAGGTGTCACGGGTCTCGTCCGGCTGATGCTGGTAGAGCACATCGTGGTACGCGCGGAACTTCCCCGCGTCCTGGGCGCAGCCGGCCGCGTTCGCCGCGTGCAGCGAGCCGATGCCGCCCATGTTGCCGTCGATGATCGTCACCAGGTGGTACTGGACCTTCAGCCGTCCGCTGTCCTGCAGCTGGTGCAGGGTGGTGCGGAAGGCGTCCTCGAACTGCTTGCAGCCGGGACAGCGGAAGTCCTCGTAGACGGTCAGCGTCGAGGGCGTGGGCCGGCCCTGTTTGGCGTCCCGGCCGGTCTCGATCACCAGTCGGCCCTTGCCGACCGCGCCGCGCGGCGGCTCCACCGCGCCGCCGGACTTGCCCGAGTCCTCTTTGGCCTTGGACGCGAACAGACCCACTCCGGCGGCGACCCCGAGCACCACGACCACCGCCCCGACGGCGGCCATCGTCCGCTTCCGCTTGTCGCGCGCCCTGTCCTTCTCACGCTGTTCCTGCAGCCGCTCACGGGCGCTGCGCTTTCCCTCACGGTTTTTCTGGCTCACGCCCACGCCTAACGAGGCGGAGGAGCACCGTCGGGCTCCTCCGCCCCGCGATTCCCTCTAACGAGCGACGCGAACGCCCGCGGCGAGCTCACCGGCCAGCTCGCGCACCGCGCGGAGTCCGGCCTCGTGGTCATCGGCGTCCAGCAACCGCTGGACGAACGCCGAACCCACGATGACCCCGTCCGCGAAGGCCGCGACCTCCCGCGCCTGCACGGCGTTGGAGACCCCGAGGCCCACGCACACCGGCAGCTCGGTGGTGGTGCGGGTCCGCTCCACCAGCTCACGGGCCTCCTGGCCGACCGACTCCCGGGTGCCGGTGACACCCATCAGGGAGGCGGCGTAGACGAAGCCGCTGCCCGCCGCCGTGATCTTCGCCAGCCGCTCGTCCCGGCTGCTGGGCGCCACCACGAACACGGTCGCCAGACCGTGCTGCTCGGCAGCCTTCCGCCACACCTCGGACTCCTCGACCGGCAGATCGGGCAGGATGCAGCCCGCTCCGCCGGCCTCGGCCAGATCGGCGGCGAACCGCTCGGGGCCGTAGCGGTCCACCGGGTTCCAGTAGGTCATGCACAGGATCGGGGCGCCGGTGGCGGTGTGCACCTCGCCCACGGTCCGGATGACGTCGCGGATCTTCACCCCGCCGCGCAGGGCGATGTCGTCGGCGGTCTGGATCACCGGTCCGTCGAGCACCGGGTCGCTGTGCGGCAGTCCGACCTCGACGACGTCACAACCGCCCTCGATCATGGCCGTCATGGCGGCCACGCCGCCGTCCACGGTCGGGAAACCGGCGGGCAGATAGCCGACGAGCGCGGCGCGTCCCTCGCTCCGGGCCCGGCCCAGGACCGATGACAGCAGCTCCAGGTTTCCGGCCATCACTTCGCTCCCTCGTCGTACAGCCCGAAATACCGCGCCGCGGTGTCCATGTCCTTGTCACCGCGTCCGGAGAGGTTGACGACGATCAGGCCGCCCTCGCCCAGCTCACGGCCGAGGTCCAGGGCCCCGGCCAGCGCGTGGGCGCTCTCGATCGCCGGGATGATGCCCTCGGTCTGGGACAGCAGCCGCAGCGCCTGCATCGCGCCGTCGTCGGTGACGGCCCGGTACTCGGCGCGGCCGACGTCCTTGAGGTAGGCGTGCTCGGGGCCGACCCCGGGGTAGTCGAGACCGGCCGAGATCGAGTACGGCTCGGTGATCTGCCCGTCCTCGTCCTGGAGGACGTAGGACCGGGAGCCGTGCAGGATGCCCGGCTCGCCCTCGCTGAGGGTCGCGGCGTGTTCACCGCTGTCCAGCCCGTGTCCGGCGGGCTCGAAGCCGACGATCCGCACGCTCTCGTCCGGCAGGAACGCGTGGAACAGACCGATCGCGTTGGAGCCGCCGCCCACACAGGCCGCCACGGCGTCGGGCAGCCGTCCGGTGCGCTCCAGGATCTGCCGCCGCGCCTCCACCCCGATGACCCGGTGGAAGTCGCGCACCAGGGCCGGGAAGGGGTGCGGTCCGGCCACGGTGCCGAAGAGGTAGTGGGTGCGGTCCACATTGGCGACCCAGTCGCGGAACGCCTCGTTGATGGCGTCCTTCAGGGTGCGGCTGCCGGACTTCACGGCGATGACCTCGGCGCCCAGCATCCGCATCCGGGCCACGTTGAGGGCCTGCCGCTGAGTGTCCACCTCGCCCATGTAGATGGTGCACTCGAGTCCGAACAGGGCGCAGGCGGTGGCGGTGGCCACCCCGTGCTGTCCGGCCCCGGTCTCGGCGATGACCCGGGTCTTGCCCATCCGCTTGGTGAGCAGGGCCTGGCCGAGCACGTTGTTGATCTTGTGCGAACCGGTGTGGTTGAGGTCCTCCCGCTTGAGGAAGATCCGTGCACCGCCCGCGTGCTCGGCGAACCGCGGCACCTCGGTCAGGGCGCTGGGCCGCCCGGTGTAGTTGACCAGCAGGTCTTCGAGTTCAGCGGCGAACGCCGGATCGGACTTCGCCTTCTCGTACTCGGCGGCGACCTCGTCCACCGCGGCGACCAGCGCCTCGGGGATGAACTTGCCGCCGAACGCGCCGAAGTACCCCTCGGCGCTGGGGACCTGACCCTCGGGGTCCGGAATGAAGAAATCAGAGGACATTCGCTGTACTCCGCATGTCTCGATGGATGACGACCACAACGCGGGACGGGCACACCGCCGCCGGAGCGGGGGCCGGGGGGCCGGTGCGTCACGGCCGGGGTCGCGGGGATCTCCGGACGGCGGGGAGCCCCGGGAAGGGGTCTCCGGCGCCCGTACGGTCACACGACCGCGGCACGGTACGGCCTACGGCACCTCTGCCGGTGTCAGCGGTGCGCCGTGCGCCGCCATCGGCGCCCGTTGATCTGCCCCGGTTCGCATCCGATGTGGTAGCGCACGCGCCGTCCGCGCACCCGGCGTGCGGGCGCGCGACAGCCCCGGGGACGGCACCCCCGGGCCAAGCGTGCGTACGTCTCCATGATCCGTCAGTCCCGCCCGTGGCGCAGCGCCGGATGGGCACCGGCCGCGACCAGATCGGCGACGGCGGCCTTGGGGTCGCGCCCGGTCACCAGGGACTCGCCGACCAGCACGGCGTCCGCGCCGTCGTTGGCGTAGGCGATCAGGTCGTGCGGACCGCGCACCCCGGACTCGGCGATCTTGACGATGTTGTCCGGGATCTCGGGCGCGACACGGGCGAAGTTGCCGCGGTCCACCTCGAGGGTCTTCAGGTTGCGCGCGTTGACGCCGATGAGCTTCGCCCCGGCGTCCACCGCCCGCGCGACCTCCTCCTCGTCGTGCACCTCGACCAGCGGGGTCAGCCCGATGGACTCGGCCCGCTCGATCAGGGAGACCAGGGCCTCCTGGTCCAGCGCGGCGACGATCAGCAGCACCACGTCCGCGCCGTACGCCCGCGCCTCCCACAGCTGGTAGGAGGTGACGATGAAGTCCTTGCGCAGCACCGGGATGTCGACCTTGGCGCGCACCGCCTCCAGATCGGCCAGCGATCCGCCGAAGCGGCGCTGTTCGGTCAGCACGCTGATCAGGGCGGCACCGCCTGCCTCGTAGTCGGCGGCGAGCCCGGCGGGGTCGGCGATGGCGGCCAGCGCGCCCTTGGACGGGCTGGACCGCTTGACCTCGCAGATCACCTTGACGCTGTCGCCCTTGAGGGCCGCGACCCCGTCCTTGGCCGGCCGCGCCTTGGCCGCCCGCTCCTTGAGCTCGTCGAGGGTGACGCGCGCCTGCCGCTCCGCGAGGTCGGCACGGACTCCGTCGATGATCTCGTCGAGCACACTCACGCGAGCGGCCCCCTTCCCGGGTGGGGATGAAGCAGATGGTCGGCGCCGGTGGGGCGGAAAACCGCTGCACCAGGCACTGCGATGGTAGCTGTCAGAAGACCCAGGTCTCGCATCCGGTTGACGTCGAGTCCCACGACATGGACATACACAACAGTGGTCACGGCGTCAGTAGTCCCTCGAACGGGAAATTCCGGACGATCGTGAAGATCACTGCGAGCCCGAGGAACGTCCCGATCTGCCAGCCGCGCGGGCCGTACGGCCGTCCCCGCGCGGTCGCGGGGAGCCGTCCCCCCGCGACCGACCGCGCGCACCACACCAGCCAGCAGACCGCGAGCAGGGCGTAGGCGAGGACCGCGAGCGCGTTGTCGCGCAGCGCGGCGGGCAGATCGCCGTGGGCGAGGGCGTGGGCGCCGCGCAGCCCCCCGCAGGCCGGGCAGTACAGCCCGGTGAGCCGCAGCACCGGGCAGACCGGATAGTGGCCGGGCTGGTGGGGGTCGACGGCGGCGACGTAGCCGAAGGCGGCGACAGCACCCGCGAGCACCCCCAGCGGCCCGAGCAGCCGCCGTACCGCGCCGCCCGCGCCACTCGGCGTGGCGGACGGCGGAACCGGGTCCGGGGCGATCGGCGACGGTGCGCTCACACCGCCGAGTCTGCATGCGGCACGGCGAAGGCGCAGCTCAGAGGTGAGACATCTGCCGCCGTACGGGTCGCGGGGGGGGGGGGGGGGGGGGGGGGGGGGGGGGGGGAGAGGGGGAGGGGGGGGGGGGGGGGGGGGGGGGGGGTGGAGGACGGGGGGGGGGGGGGGGGGCCCGTGGAGGACCTTTCACAAACAGCGGGGGGGGGGGGCCACCAAAAGAA
>NZ_JBWKKP010000035.1:39380-64094 GCF_056431485.1 Streptomyces sp. NPDC045899 | reverse complement strand
CCCGCCCCCCCCCCCCCCCCCCCCCCCCCCCCCCCCCCCCCCCCCCCCCCCCCCCCCCCCCCCCCCCCCCCCCCCCCCCCCCCCCCCCCCCGGTCCGGCTCATGCCGGGGCCGCTACTGGGCGCCGGGGCGGACCAGTCCGCTCTCATAGGCGTAGACGGCCGCCTGGACCCGGTCCCGCAGTCCCAGCTTGGTCAGCACATGGCCGACATGGGTCTTCACGGTGGTCTCGCTGACGAACAGATCCGCGGCGATCTCCGCGTTGGACAGTCCGCGGGCCACCAGCTTCAGCACCTCGACCTCGCGCTCGGTGAGGGTGTGCAGGGTGTCCGGCACCGGCTCCTCGCCCGAGGGCAGATGTCCGGCGTACTTGTCCAGCAACCGCCGGGTGATGCTCGGCGCGAGCATCGCCTCACCGGCCGCCACCACC
This sequence comes from Streptomyces sp. NPDC045899, assembly GCF_056431485.1. Lineage (NCBI taxonomy): Bacteria > Bacillati > Actinomycetota > Actinomycetes > Kitasatosporales > Streptomycetaceae > Streptomyces > Streptomyces sp. NPDC045899. Next base: position 63,665 of record NZ_JBWKKP010000035.1, on the reverse strand, counting down.
CGGATCGCCTGCACCAGCTCGGTGGCGGGCGCGTCCTTGAGCAGGAAGCCGCTGGCACCCGCGCGGAGCGCCTCCACCACGTACTCGTCCAGGTCGAAGGTGGTCAGCACCAGGACCTTGGCCGGGCCGTCCCGGCCGGGGCCGGTGATCTGGCGGGTGGCCTCCACACCGTCCATCCGCGGCATCCGGATGTCCATGAGCACCACATCGGGCTGGAGCGCCCGCACCTGGTCCAGGGCCTGCAGACCGTCGCCCGCCTCACCGACCACCGCGAGGTCCTGTTCAGCCTCCAGGATCATCCGGAAACCGGTGCGCAGCAGCGGCTGGTCATCGACCAGTAGGACACGGATCGCCACGGGATCTCCTTCGCTCGACCGGCCCCATTATCCCGAAGCCGCCTCCGGGGACTGAACGGGGATGATCGGTAGCGGATAGGGCGGGGGAGTACCACCGAATTCAGGACAATGGGCCTGGTGGTCGCACCAGCCGCAGAGCCGGGTCTGCCGGGGCAGGAACGCGCCGGTCTCGGTGGCCGTCCGGATCGCCTCCCACAGGGCCAGCAGCTTGCGCTCCACCGCCCGCAGATCGCCCTCGTCCGGGTCGTACGTCAGCACGTCCCCGCTGCCCAGGTAGACCAGCTGGAGGCGGCGCGGCACCATGCCGCGCAGCCGCCACAGCACCAGGGCGTAGAACTTCATCTGGAACAGCGGCTCGGCCGAGTACTGCGGGGCGGGCGCCTTGCCCGTCTTGTAGTCGACGATCCGGATCTCGCCGGTGGGCGCGACATCCACCCGGTCGATGATCCCGCGCAGGGTCAGCCCGGACTCCAGCTCGGTCTCCACGAACAGCTCCCGCTCGGCGGGCTCCAGCCGGGACGGGTCCTCCAGCGAGAACCAGCGCTCCACCAGCCGCTCCGCCTCCGCCAGCCACACGGCGAGACGCTCCGGGTCCACGCCGCCGCCGGTGCCCCCGTCACCACCGGTCCCCTCCTCGCGGAACAGCTCCGCCAGTTCCGGCCGGTCCGCCAGCAGGCGCTCCCACTCACCCGGCACCATCGCCCGGGCGCGCGGGGCGGTCCGCTCGGCCGCCGGAGCGTCGAAGAGCCTCTCCAGGACGGCGTGCACCACAGTGCCCCGGGTGGCCGCCGCACTCGGCTTCTCGGGCAGTTTGTCGATCACCCGGAAGCGGTACAGCAAAGGGCACCGCATGAAGTCGGACGCACGTGACGGCGACAGCGACGCGGAGCGGCCGGACCGCGGTGGCCCGTCCGCCTGTTCGGCCTTCCCGGTGGTGGTTCCCATGGCGAAGACCCTACGGCCCGCCACCGACAGCCGGACGCATACCATCGACGTCCGAGCCCCTGGCACTGCATGATCGTGGGGACCGTATCAAAACTGGGTGTGCGACCGACGCATCCGACGAGGGGACACCGTGGACAACAGCGGGCAGCCGCAGTCCGACAGCGGGGGATCGGACCGTACGACCGAACCGGAGGCAGGCAAACCGCAGCGGCCACGCGAGGTGGGCGGCGGCATCCTGATGGGCCGGCCGTTCGGCGTGCCCGTGTATGTCTCCCCCAGCTGGTTCCTGGTCGCCGCCCTCATCACCTGGGTCTTCGGAGGACAGCTCGAGCGCGTGCTGCCCGAGCTCGGCGCCATCCGCTACCTGGTCTCGCTCTTCTTCGCGGTGGCCTTCTACGCCTCCGTGCTGGTGCACGAACTGGCGCACACCGTGGCCGCGCTCCGCTTCAAGCTGCCCGTGCGCCGCATCCAGCTCCAGTTCTTCGGCGGTGTCTCGGAGATCGAGAAGGAGTCGGAGACCCCGGGCCGGGAGTTCGTCCTCGCCTTCGTCGGCCCGCTGCTCTCCCTGGTCCTCTCCGGCGTCTTCTACCTCGGCATGCTGCTGGTGGAGCCCGGTACGGTGCCCGGCGTGCTGCTCGCCGGCCTGATGATCTCCAACCTCATCGTGGCCGCGTTCAACCTGCTGCCCGGCCTGCCGCTGGACGGCGGGCGGATGCTGCGCGCCGTCGTCTGGAAGCTCAGCGGCAGGCCCATGACCGGCACCGTCGCCGCCGCCTGGAGCGGCCGGGCGCTCGCCGTCGCGGTGCTGGTGGGCCTGCCCCTGCTCACCCAGGCCGGTGGCCTCGGCGGTGAGCCCGAGGACTTCGGCAGCGTGGACTCGCTCACCGACGCGCTGCTCGCCGCCATACTGGCCGCGATCATCTGGACCGGTGCGGGCAACAGCCTGCGGATGGCCCGGCTGCGCGAGCGGCTGCCCGACCTCCGCGCCCGTACGCTCACCCGCCGCGCGGTCCCGGTGGAGGCCGACACCCCGCTCTCGGAGGCGCTGCGCCGGGCCAATGAGGCGGGCGCCCGCGCCCTGGTCGTGGTGGACGCCCACGGGGTCCCCACCGCCGTGGTGCGCGAGGCCGCCATCGTCGGCATCCCCGAGCACCGCCGCCCCTGGGTCGCGGTCAGCGGTCTGGCCCAGGACCTCAAGGACGGGATGCGGGTCTCCGCCGAGCTCACCGGTGAGGAACTGCTGGACACCCTGCGGGCCACCCCCGCCACCGAGTACCTGGTGATCGAGGAGACCGGCGAGATCTTCGGGGTGCTGTCCACGGCCGACGTCGAGCGCGCCTTCGTCGCCGCCATGGCCCGTACGCCCTCCTGACGACCGTGCCCCCGCCGGTCCGCCCGGGCGCCGGACGCGATCCCCGCGGTCCCGGGCACGGGCGGGCGCCCGGTAGGCTGTTCGCATGTCCGAACCGACCGGTGCCGCCCGCCGTCGCGGGCCCTTCCAGGTCGGGGACCAGGTCCAGCTCACCGACCCCAAGGGACGCCACTACACCTTCACGCTCGAGGCCGGGAAGAACTTCCACACCCACAAGGGTTCCTTCCCCCACGACGAGCTGATCGGTGCCCCCGAGGGAACCGTCGTGCGCACCACGGGAAACGTCGCGTATCTCGCGCTGCGCCCCCTGCTCCCCGACTACGTCCTGTCCATGCCCCGCGGCGCCGCCGTGGTCTACCCCAAGGACGCGGGGCAGATCCTGGCGATGGCCGACATCTTCCCCGGCGCGCGCGTCGTCGAGGCAGGTGTCGGCTCCGGCTCGCTCTCCACGTTCCTGCTGCGGGCCATCGGCGACCAGGGCATGCTGCACTCCTACGAGCGCCGGGTCGACTTCGCCGAGATCGCCTCGCAGAACGTCGAGCGCTACTTCGGCTCCCCGCACCCCGCCTGGCGGCTCACCGTCGGCGACCTCCAGGACAACCTGTCCGACACCGACGTCGACCGCGTCATCCTGGACATGCTGGCCCCCTGGGAGTGCCTGGAGGCCGTCTCCAAGGCGCTCGTGCCCGGCGGCATCCTGTGCGCCTACGTGGCCACCACCACCCAGCTGGCCCGGACCGTCGAGGCCATCCGCGAGCACGGCACCTTCAACGAGCCGTCGGCCTGGGAGACCATGGTCCGCACCTGGCACGTCGAGGGCCTCGCGGTGCGCCCGGACCACCGGATGATCGGGCACACCGGCTTCCTGCTCACCGCCCGCCGCCTCGCGGACGGCGTGGAGCCGCCGCTGCGCCGCCGCCGCCCGGCCAAGGGCGCGTACGGCGAGGACTACACGGGCCACGGCGCCACCGGCAAGGACTCCGGCGCCACGGGTGGCGCGAAGAGCGCCGCGGAGGGCCAGGACACCGGCTCCGGGAGCGCCTGACACCCCCGCCGGACCCCACCGGCACCAACGCCCCGGCGCGGCCACCGACTTCCCCCTGACGGGGCGGTGGCCGCGCCCTGTGAGATGTGGCACCATGCGGGACACCCCCCCCGCCTCAGCTCTCACATGGAGTCATCCCGCGTGCAGCCCCTGGGCCCGGACCTCGCGCACACCCGTACCCGCCCGGTGCACTGGCTCGCGACCGCGGCCGCGGTGGCCGCCGTCGTCGCCGGGTCAGCGGTCGTCCAGCCGTCGGACGCCGAGGCCAGCGGCAGTGCGCCGCACGCCGCGGCCGTCAAGGCCCCCGATCCCCGCGCGGCGCAGTACCCGATGGACTGCGGAGGGGCCCGGCCGGATGTGGTGGACCGGGGCTCGGGGGACCTCGACGGGGACGGACGGCCGGAAACCGTCGCGGTGGTGCGCTGTCATTCGTCGACCGGTACCCCGCCGAGCGGTGTGTATGTCCTGTCGTCCGCGGATTCCGGGGGTTCCGGGTCCACGCAGGGCGAGGGCGGCCGGGCCGCCGCCCCCCGGATCGTGGCCACGTTCGTGGATCCGAAGGAGCGGATGAGCATCCGGGATTTCGCGGTACGCGGAAAGAAGGTTTCGGCCACCCTGCTGGGATACTCGTCCGCCACGGTGCCGCGGTGCTGTCCGGATCTGCGGCGTCAGGTCAACTGGCAGTGGCGGGACGGCAAGTTCGTCCTCAGCGCGCTGCCGGTCCCGGGGAGTGTGTGAGCGGTCACGCGGTGTCCCGTCACTCCGCGTCGGGGCCGTAGACCTCGACCCGGTCCGCGGCGCGGCGTACGTGGATGCAGTCGCCGGGGCACTCCTTGGCGGAGTCCACCACCTCGGTCAGCAGCTGGAGGGGTACGGGGGCCGTCGCCCCCTTGTCCTGGAGCAGCTCATCGTCGGCGCTCTTGACGTAGGCTAGACCGTCGATGTCGAGTTCGAAGACCTCAGGGGCGTACTGGGCGCAGATCCCGTCGCCCGTGCACAGGTCCTGGTCAATCCAGACTTCAAGATCGCCGAGCTCCTCGTTCCGCACGGTGCGTCGCCTGCCGTTCCCTCGATACGTGATTCAACAGTGTCTAAATATCGCCAGCCCTGGCGGGTGTTGACCGTCTCGACGATACAACCGCTCGCTTTCCGATGTTGTTGGGTGGGTATTCACCTGGCGTGAGGGAGTGCGCAAGGGTGAAGATCGGACACACGCCGACCGGGTTTGTGATCTAGGGGTTTCAACCCGCACCGGCCCAGGTAGGGTCAGGAAGCGTCCAGCTCCCCTTGGAGGAGGTGAGGACCGTGGCAGCCCACGACGACGACATCAACCGCGGCATCCGGCCGGGGCGGGGGTCTGATGACCCAGCCGGTCAGGTTGCCTATCTCGAGCAGGAAATCGCCGTCCTGCGCCGCAAGCTCGCCGACTCTCCGCGCCATACGAGGATTCTCGAAGAGCGGATCGTCGAGCTGCAGACCAATCTGGCGGGTGTCTCCGCACAGAACGAGCGGCTCGCGAACACACTCCGTGAGGCCCGGGACCAGATCGTGGCCCTCAAGGAAGAGGTCGACCGGCTCGCCCAGCCGCCGGCCGGTTTCGGAGCCTTTCTGCAGGCGAACGAGGACGGCACGGCGGACATCTTCACCGGGGGCCGCAAGCTCCGGGTGAACGTCAGCCCCGGCGTCGATCTCGACGACCTCAAGCGTGGCCAGGAGGTCATGCTCAATGAGGCGCTCAACGTGGTCGAGGCCATGGAGTTCGAGCGCGCCGGGGACATCGTCACCCTCAAGGAGGTCCTTGAGGACGGCGAGCGCGCCCTGGTGATCGGGCACACCGACGAGGAGCGTGTGGTGCGGCTCGCCGAGCCGCTGCTGGAAACCACCATCCGTCCCGGTGACGCCCTGCTGCTCGAGCCCAGGTCCGGCTATGTCTACGAGGTCGTGCCCAAGAGCGAGGTCGAGGAGCTGGTCCTCGAAGAGGTTCCGGACATCGACTACACGAAGATCGGTGGCCTGGGGAACCAGATCGAGCTGATCCGCGACGCGGTCGAGCTCCCCTACCTCTACCCCGACCTCTTCAAGGAGCACGAACTGCGGCCGCCCAAGGGTGTGCTGCTGTACGGTCCGCCCGGCTGCGGCAAGACGCTCATCGCCAAGGCCGTGGCCAACTCCCTTGCCAAGAAGGTCGCCGAGGTGACCGGCAAGCCCGCGGGGAAGAGCTTCTTCCTCAACATCAAGGGCCCGGAGCTGCTCAACAAGTACGTCGGTGAGACCGAGCGGCACATCCGCCTGGTCTTCCAGCGGGCACGGGAGAAGGCCAGCGAGGGCACCCCCGTCATCGTCTTCTTCGACGAGATGGACTCCCTCTTCCGCACCCGTGGCTCCGGTGTCAGCTCGGACGTGGAGAACACCATCGTTCCGCAGCTGCTCTCGGAGATCGACGGTGTCGAGGGCCTGGAGAACGTGATCGTGATCGGCGCCTCCAACCGTGAGGACATGATCGACCCCGCGATCCTGCGCCCCGGCCGCCTCGATGTGAAGATCAAGATCGAGCGTCCGGACGCCGAGGCCGCCAAGGACATCTTCTCGAAGTACCTGACCCACACCCTCCCGGTGCACACGGACGACCTCGCCGAGCACGGCGGGTCCCCGAAGGCTGCCGTCGCGGGCATGATCCAGTCGGTCGTCGAGCAGATGTACGCGGAATCCGAGGAGAACCGCTTCCTGGAGGTCACCTACGCCAATGGTGACAAGGAAGTCCTCTACTTCAAGGACTTCAACTCCGGCGCCATGATCCAGAACATTGTGGACCGGGCCAAGAAGATGGCCATCAAGGCATTCCTCGACCAGAACCAGAAGGGACTCCGCGTCTCCCATCTGCTCGCCGCGTGCGTGGATGAGTTCAAGGAGAACGAGGACCTGCCGAACACCACCAACCCGGACGACTGGGCCCGCATCTCCGGAAAGAAGGGCGAGCGGATCGTCTTCATCCGCACCCTCGTCACCGGAAAGCAGGGCGCGGACACGGGACGCTCCATCGACACGGTGGCGAACACCGGTCAGTACCTGTAACACCGCTGTCCGGCTGCGGATGTCCTGGACGGGGCATCCGCAGCCGGATGCGCTTTTCGGACCGCATTCTTCGTATGAGTCCTACGAGCCCGACCGGAGCAATGACTGAGATGATCTCCGCAGCACCGCAAAGCCGTCCTAGGCTCGTCGGTACCGCACTATCGCGGCGTGGGGGATCGAGGGCCGCGCATGGACCAGAAGCGCAGCGGTACTTGAGCGCCGATCCCGCCCGGGGGCGGCGCCGGGCAAGGAGGGCCGCATGACCGTACGGCGCGTAATGGGAATCGAGACGGAGTACGGGATCTCCGTCCCGGGCCACCCCAACGCCAATGCCATGCTCACCTCATCCCAGATCGTCAACGCCTACGCGGCGGCGATGCACCGGGCGCGCCGCGCCCGCTGGGACTTCGAGGAGGAGAATCCGCTGCGGGACGCCCGCGGCTTCGACCTCGCGCGTGAGTCCGCCGACGCCAGCCAGCTCACCGACGAGGACATCGGCCTGGCCAATGTGATCCTCACCAATGGCGCCCGGCTCTACGTCGACCATGCCCACCCCGAGTACTCCGCCCCCGAGGTCACCAATCCGCGGGACGCGGTGCTGTGGGACAAGGCGGGCGAGCGCATCATGGCCGAGGCTGCCGTGCGCGCCGCCGAGCTGCCCGGTGCGCAGCCCATCCACCTCTACAAGAACAACACCGACAACAAGGGCGCCTCCTACGGCACGCATGAGAACTACCTGATGAAGCGGGAGACCGCCTTCTCGGACATCGTGCGCCACCTCACCCCCTTCTTCGTCTCCCGCCAGGTGGTCACCGGCGCCGGTCGCGTCGGCATCGGCCAGGACGGCCATGAGCACGGCTTCCAGATCAGCCAGCGGGCCGACTACTTCGAGGTCGAGGTGGGGCTGGAGACCACCCTCAAGCGCCCCATCATCAACACCCGGGACGAGCCGCACGCCGACGCCGAGAAGTACCGGCGGCTGCACGTGATCATCGGCGACGCCAACCTCTCGGAGATCTCGACCTACCTCAAGCTGGGCACCACCTCCCTGGTGCTGTCGATGATCGAGGACGGCTTTATCGCGGTGGACCTGGCCGTGGACCAGCCGGTGCGCACCCTGCACCAGGTGTCCCACGACCCCACGCTCAGCCGTCTCATCACTCTGCGTAGCGGCCGTACGCTGACCGCCGTACAGCTCCAGATGGAGTACTTCGAGCTGGCCCACAAGTACGTCGAGGACCGGTTCGGCGCCGACGTGGACGAGCAGACCCGGGACGTGCTGACCCGCTGGGAGGACGTGCTCAACCGGCTCGAGCGCGACCCCATGAGCCTGTCCGGCGAGCTGGACTGGGTCGCCAAGCGCGAGCTGCTCGAGGGGTACCGGCGCCGTGACGGCCTGGACTGGGACGCCGCCCGGCTTCACCTGGTGGACCTCCAGTACGCCGATGTACGGCCCGAGAAGGGCCTGTACAACCGCCTGGTGGCGCGCGGCAAGATGAAGCGGCTGCTGGACGACCAGGACGTGGCACGGGCGCAGAACAAGCCCCCGGAGGACACCCGCGCCTACTTCCGCGGGCGCTGCCTGGAGCAGTACGCGGACGATGTCGCCGCCGCCTCCTGGGACTCGGTGATCTTCGACCTCCCGGGCCGTGACTCTCTGCAACGGGTTCCCACGCTGGAGCCGCTGCGCGGCACCCGGAACCACGTCAAGGAGCTCCTGGACCGCTGCCGTACCGCGGAAGACCTGGTCCGGGTCCTCTCGGGCGGCTGAAACGGGCTCCGGCCGGGAATCATCGAGGTGACCTCCGAGCGTTGTAGCAAGTGGGAGGCCGATGTCGGACCCGGATTGTAGGGTCTGATCTTGAGACCGATCGAATCAGCGGGCGAACCGAGCGGGGTGAGGGATATGGCGACCAAGGACACCGGCGGCGGACAGCAGAAGGCGTCGCGCTCGACCGAAGAGGTCGAGGAGCAGGCGCAGGACGCACAGGCCGCGGAAGACCTCAAGGAACGGCAGGAGAAGCTCTCCGACGACGTCGACTCCGTGCTGGACGAGATCGATGACGTGCTCGAGGAGAACGCGGAGGACTTCGTACGGTCCTTCGTCCAGAAGGGCGGCCAGTAAGACGCGCGTTCTCCGTCCTGCGTCCCCGCGAACAGGGGGGACGCAGGACGGATGACTTCCATGGCCAGGGGTATGGTCCGTGCAGTATTTCAAGATCTGGTGGAAGGAAACGTGTGGAAGCCAACACTCGTGACACAGGGCGTCTGCCGGCTGCCTTCCTGACGCCCGGCTCCTCGTCCTTCATGGATTTCCTGGGGGCGCATTCGCCCCAGCTGCTTCCGGGGAACCGTCCGCTTCCCCCGGTGCAGGGCGCCGTCGAGGCCCCGCACGGCACCACGATCGTGGCGGCCAGCTTCCCCGGCGGTGTGGTGCTCGCCGGTGACCGCCGGGCGACCATGGGCAATGTGATCGCGCAGCGGGACATCGAGAAGGTCTTCCCCGCCGACGAGTACTCGGCCGTCGGCATCGCCGGCACCGCCGGTATCGCCGTGGAGATGGTCAAGCTCTTCCAGCTGGAGCTGGAGCACTTCGAGAAGGTCGAGGGCACCGTCCTCTCGCTGGAGGGCAAGGCCAACCGGCTGTCGACCATGATCCGCGGCAATCTCGGCATGGCGATGCAGGGCCTGGCCGTCGTCCCGCTCTTCGCGGGCTGGGACGTCGACCGGGAGAAGGGACGTATCTTCTCCTACGACGTCACCGGCGGGCGCTCGGAGGAGCAGGGCTTCGCGTCCACCGGCTCGGGCTCGATGTTCGCCCGCGGCTCCCTCAAGAAGCTCTACCGCGATGACCTGACGGAGGACCAGGCCGTCACCGCCGTCGTCCAGGCGCTCTATGACGCCGCCGACGACGACTCGGCCACCGGCGGGCCCGATCTGGCCCGGCGTATCTACCCCCTCGTCACGGTCATCACCGACGACGGCTACAAGAGGTACTCCGAGGCAGAGGTGTCCGAGGTCGCCCGCGCCATCCACGAGCGGCGGCTCGAAGAGCCGGACGGCCCCCGCGCCGCCCTGCTCTGAGAGGACGGTGGACCCGGAATGCATTCGCCACTGACAGAAGGGACGGACAGCCGGTGACGACGCCGTTCTACGTATCTCCTCAGCAGGCCATGGCCGACCGCGCCGAATACGCCCGCAAGGGCATCGCGCGCGGCCGCAGCGTGGTCGTGCTGCAGTACTCCGACGGCATCCTGTTCGTCGCCGAGAACCCGTCCCGCGCCCTGCACAAGGTCAGCGAGATCTACGACCGCATCGCCTTCGCCGCGGTCGGCAAGTACAACGAGTTCGAGAACCTGCGCATCGGCGGTGTCCGCTACGCCGATCTGCGCGGGTACACCTACGACCGTGACGATGTCACGGCCCGTGGTCTGGCCAATGTCTACGCACAGACGCTGGGCACCATCTTCTCCAGCGCCGCCGAGAAGCCGTACGAGGTCGAGCTGATCGTCGCCGAGGTCGGGGAGGCCCCGGAGGACGACCAGATCTACCGGCTGCCGCACGACGGTTCCATCGTGGACGAGCACGGCTCGGTCGCCGTCGGTGGCAACGCCGACCAGATCAGCAGCTACCTCGACCAGCGCCACCGGGACGGCATGACCCTCGCCGAAGCCCTCAAGCTGGCCGTCGAATCGCTCGCCCGCGACAACAACGGCGGGGAGCGCAGCCTCACCGCCGAGCAGCTCGAGGTCGCGGTCCTGGACCGCAAGCGGCCACAGCAGCGGAAGTTCAAGCGGGTGCTCGGCCGCCAGCTCTCCCGGCTCCTGGCGTCGGAGGGCGCCGCCGCGGAGGCCTCGTCCGCCGCGGAGGACGAGGCCGAGGACTCCGAGGAGTAGCCACCGCACCGCTCCAGCACCGCGCCATCCGCTCCACCCCGCGCCCCGGCGGCCCCTGAGGCCCCCGGGGCGCGGTCGTATGGCACCGTGGGTCCCGCCGCGGGCGGATCAGCCCGGGGGAGGGGCCGTGGAGCCCCGGGCGAGGAGTTCCACGGCCAGCGTGGTGTCCTGGGCCGGTTCGCCGTCCAGCACCGCCATCAGGGCCCGCATCCCCGCCGCGCCCACCGCTTCCGCGGGCAGCCGGACCGTGGTCAGCTCCGGTTCCACCGCGGTGGCGAGCGCCAGGTCGTCGAAGCCCGTCACGGACACGTCGTCCGGCACCCGCAGCCCCAGCCGCCGGGCCGCCTTGCAGGCGCCCGCCGCCAGGATGTCGTCGTCGCACACCAGCGCCGTGGGCCGCGGTCCCGGGGCGGACAGCACGCGTTCGGCCGCCCGGCGGCCCTCCTCGACGCTCAGCCCCGCGAGTTCGGTGCTCCACACCACTCCGTCGGCCGCGCCCAGCGCCGCCGGGAGGGCACGGGCGCGCACCCGGAAGGTCCAGGAGTCCACCGCCGCCGCGAGATGGGCGATCCGGCGGTGGCCGAGGCCGAGCAGATGGTCCGCCACCTGCCGGGTGCCGTCCGCCATGTCGAGGTTCACGGTGGCGGCCGCGGCCGGGTCGTCCGGGTCGCTGTCCAGCATCACCAGCGGCAGCCCGCCGCCGCGCACCGCCGCCAGGGCATCGGCCGCCATCGAGGACGCGATCACACCGTCGAGCGAGGCGCGCGCGGAGTCGAAGGGGTCCCGGGCCGGGCCGACACCTTCGGGGGAGGGGTAGAGCACCACCCCGAAACCGTGGTCGGCGGCGACCTGTGCCGCCCCGGTGTACACCCGGGCGAAGAACTCGGTCGTCAGCGCGGGCACCACCAGCAGCGCGGTCCGGGTGCGGCCCAGCCGCAGATTGCGCGCCGCGAGATTGGGCCGGTATCCCAGCTGGCGCGCGGCGGCGCGCACCGTCTCCGCGGTGCGCTCGGACACCCGCCCCGGCCACTTGTCCCCGAGCACCAGGGAGACGGTGGCCTGGGAGACGCCCGCCACACGCGCCACGTCCCGGCTGGTGGCCCGCCCCGCCGCGCGGTCCCGGTCCGGTGCGGTGTCACCCGTCCGGCCGTTCCCCGGGACACCTCTCTCAGCGGCCCCGCTCGCCACCATCGCCTCCGCTTCCCTCCGCCGTTCCCGGCGATCCGCCCCGTCCGCATGCCCGGGAGTGGACCCGTGGCTGGCCGCCATGGTACGTATGACGGCGGACGTTATACGTAAAACTCGACCATGACCCGCACCGCACGACACCTCACGACCCACTGACCCATGAGGAGGGAACGGACGATGGCGGCTGGCTACGGGGACCTGCTGCGCACCCGCCATGCGGCGCGGCTGCTCACCGGCACGCTCATCGGACGGCTGCCGAACGCCACGGCCGCCATCGCGGTGCTGCTGTTCGCACGCTCGGAGGGCGGCAGCTACGCCCTGGCCGGAGCGCTGTCGGCGGTCTACGGCGCGGCCAACGCCATCGGCCAGCCGCTGCTGGGCCGCGCCGTGGACCGTTACGGCCAGCCCCGGGTGATGCTGCCCGCCGCGGTGGTGTCCGCGCTCGGGATGGCGCTGTTCGTCGTGGCCGGACTGGACCCGCTGCCGGTGGCCTACGCCGCCATGCTGGTCGCGGGTGGTTTCACCCCGCCGCTGGAGGGCGGGCTACGGGCGCTGTGGCCGACCGTGCTCGGGCGCGAGGACCGCATCCACGCCGCCTACGCGCTGGACGCGGTGGCGCAGGAGGTGATGTTCGCGGTCGGGCCGCTGCTGGTCACCCTGGTGGTGGCGGTGTGGTCGGAGGGCGCCGCGCTGCTGGTCATCAATGTCCTCGGGGTCGCGGGCGCGCTGTCCGTCGTGATGTCCCCACCGTCCCGCCGGTGGCGCTCCGCGCCGCGCGAGGCGCACTGGCTGGGCGCGCTGCGCTCCCCCGGGCTGCTGGTGCTGCTCGGCTCCTTCTTCTTCGTCGGGCTGGCCCTCGGCGCCATCGCGGTGGGTTCCGTCGCCTACGCGGACCAGCACGGCGGAGGCATGGTCGCCAGCTATCTGCTGTCGGCGCTGGGTGCCGGCGCGCTGGTCGGCGGTGTGGCCTACGGTGCCCGCCCGTGGGCCGGATCGCCCGAACGGCGGCTGCTGGTCCTGGTCGCCGCGCTGGCGCTGGGCTATCTGCCGCTGGTGCTGGTGCCCGGTGTGGTGGCGATGACCGTCCTGGCCGGGGTGGCGGGTGTGTTCCTGGCTCCCGCGCTGGCGTGCGCGTTCGTCGTCGTCGACCGCCACGCCCCCCGCGGCACCGTCACCGAGGCGTTCTCCTGGCTGGTGACCACCTTCGTGGTGGGCAACGCGGTCGGCACCGCCGTCGCCGGACCCGCGGTGGAGTACGGCGGTGTGGGCCCCGGTTTCGCGGTGCCCGGGATCGCCGGGGCCGCCGGTCTGGTGGTGCTGCTCGCGGCACGCCGCTTCCTCGCCCGGCCGGTCGCCCCGCAGGGCGCGGACGCGGGCGCGGGACCGGTCGCGGAGTCCCTCCCCGGGACGCCCTCCGGAGCCGCTCCGGAGCCGGTTTCCGATCCGGTTCCCCCGGGGCCGTGTTCACCCGCCGCGGAAAATGATCGCAACCGTGCGGCCGAACCCGGTTTCAGAGCAGGCCATCAGGCGTAATGTTCAGTCATGGACCGCCGCATTTTCGGGCTGGAGAACGAGTACGGCGTCACGTGCACATTCAGGGGACAGCGTCGGCTGTCTCCTGACGAAGTGGCGCGGTACCTCTTCCGCCGTGTCGTCTCCTGGGGCCGCAGCAGCAATGTCTTCCTGCGCAACGGCGCCCGCCTCTATCTCGACGTGGGCTCGCACCCGGAATACGCAACCCCCGAGTGTGACAACGTGACCGAGCTGGTCACCCACGACAAGGCAGGCGAGCGCATTCTCGAGGGTCTGCTCGTGGACGCAGAGCGCCGCCTGCACGAGGAGGGAATCGCGGGCGACGTCTATCTCTTCAAGAACAACACCGACTCGGCGGGCAACTCCTACGGCTGCCACGAGAACTATCTGGTGGCCCGCCACGGGGAGTTCTCCCGGCTCGCCGACATTCTCATCCCGTTCCTGGTCACGCGGCAGTTGCTGTGCGGTGCGGGCAAAGTGCTCCAGACCCCGCGCGGCGCCGTCTACTGCGTCAGCCAGCGGGCCGAGCACATCTGGGAGGGCGTCAGCTCCGCCACCACCCGCTCCCGGCCGATCATCAACACCCGCGACGAGCCGCACGCCGATGCCGAGCGCTACCGCAGACTGCACGTCATCGTCGGTGACTCCAACATGTCCGAGACCACCATGCTGCTCAAGGTCGGCGCCACCGACCTGGTGCTCCGCATGATCGAGGCCGGCACGGTGATGCGTGATCTGACCCTGGAGAACCCGATCCGGGCCATCCGCGAGGTCAGCCATGACATCACCGGACAGCGCAAGGTGCGGCTGGCCAGCGGACGCGAGGCGTCCGCGCTGGAGGTCCAGCAGGAGTACTACGAGAAAGCCGTGGACTTCTGCGACCGCCGTGGCATCCGCACCGGCACCGTCGAGCGCGTGCTGGAGCTGTGGGGCCGCACCCTGGAGGCGGTCCGGACCGAGGAGCTGGACCGGATCGAAACCGAAATCGACTGGGTGATGAAGTACAAGCTCATCGAGCGGTACCGGGCCAAGAACAACATCACCATGTCCCATCCGCGCGTTGCCCAGATAGACCTCGCCTACCACGACATCCACCGCCGTCGTGGGCTCTACTACCTGCTGGAGAAGCGCGGTCAGGCGGCCCGCGTCTGCAACGACCTGAAAATCTTCGAGGGCAAGTCGGTTCCCCCGCAGACCACTCGCGCCCGGCTGCGCGGCGATTTCATCCGCCGAGCCCAGGAACAGCGCCGGGACTTCACCGTGGACTGGGTGCATCTGAAGCTCAATGACCAGGCGCAGCGCACGGTGCTGTGCAAGGACCCGTTCCGCTCCGTCGACGACCGGGTGGAGAAACTCATCGCCGGTATGTGACGGAGAGTGAGGTGGCGGACGGCTTATGTTCCGTGCGGGCCCCGTGCGTTCTTCGGACGGGGCCCGCCATACGACGTAGAGTGACGCGCATCGTCCATCGCAAGATCTACGTAACGAGGACTCCGTGCGCCGACGCTCCGTACTCCTTGCCGTGCCCGCGGGCCTGCTGACGCTGGCTGGCTGCGGTGACGACAAGTCTGGATCCGACAAGGCATCACCGTCCAAGGAGCCCACCAGTCCCACGCCCTCGCCCGCCCCCAGTGGCAAGATCGTGAGCGGGCCGGTGCCCCCCATCACCTCCGGATCGGAATTCGGCGACAAGCCGAAGATCGCCAAGGGGACCGGTAAGCCGTCGTCCACCCTGGCGGTCAAGACGGTCATCAAGGGGGACGGGCCGACGACGGCCAAGAAGGACTTCCTCCAGGTCAACTATCTCGGCCAGATCTGGAGCAGCGCCAAGGTCCTCGACAACTCGTTCGACAAGAAGAAGCCCGCCACCTTCCAGCTGGGCGCCGGTCAGGTCATCCCGGGCTGGGACCAGGCGCTGGTGGACCGCAAGGTCGGCAGCCGGCTGGAGCTCGCCGTGCCGCCCGCCTACGCCTACGGCAAGCAGGGCCAGCCGCAGGCGGGCATCAAGGGCACCGACACGCTGGTGTTCGTCATCGACATCGTGGGCCGCTTCAACGGCAAGAGCTCGGCCAAGGGCGACAAGGTGGCCCAGAGCAACATCGACCTGCCCAAGGTGTCGGACAACACCGACGGCAAGGCGCCCACCATCACCGTCCCCAAGAAGGCCGCGCCGAAGAAGCTGGTCTCGGAGTACGTCATCGAGGGCGACGGCCCCGAGGTGAAGAAGTCCGACGCGCTGCTCGTCCAGTACAAGGGCGTGCTGTGGAAGAACGGCAAGCAGTTCGACGCCACCTACAAGCGCGGCGAACTCGCCCAGTTCTCCCTCCAGCAGGTCGTCAAGGGCTGGTCCCAGGGGCTCACCGGGAAGAAGGTCGGCAGCCGGGTGCTGATCGTCGTCCCGCCCGAGCTGGGCTACAAGAACGAGGCGAAGCCGGGCATCCCGGCCAACTCCACCCTGGTCTTCTCCGTCGACATCCTGGCGGTTCTGTAAGACTGTGCGGGTTGCCCACCACGTGACGAGGAGCAATTTCGTGAGCATCGAGAAGCCCGAGGTCGACTTCCCGGGCGGCGAGCCGCCGACCGATCTGCAGATCAAGGACATCTGGGAAGGTGACGGCCCCGAGGCCAAGGCCGGCAGCAACATCGCCGTCCACTACGTCGGCGTTGCCTTCAGCACCGGCGAGGAGTTCGACGCCAGCTACAACCGCAACACCCCGCTGCGGATCCAGCTCGGTGTCGGACAGGTCATCCCCGGCTGGGACCAGGGCCTGCAGGGCATGAAGGTCGGCGGACGCCGCCAGCTGATCATCCCGCCGAACCTGGCCTACGGCGACCGTGGCGCCGGTGGCGGCCGGATCAAGCCGGGCGAGTCGCTGATCTTCGTCTGCGATCTGGTCTCCGCCTGAGAGCCCGGATGAGCCCCGCCGAGGGCCCCTGCCTGCGGGCGGGGGCCCTCGGCTTTGGCCCCGCGTCCCGGTAGCGGTACGGTCACGGTCGTAAGGTCACAGAGAAAGGGCGTCGATGGCGATTGCCAAGGCCGAGCGGCTGATGAATCTGGCGCTGTGCCTGTTGGGAACCCGGCGTCCGCTGACCAAACGGGAGTTGCGGGGCTCCATCGAGGCGTACCTGGAGGCCGCCGGTACCGCGAGCGGCGGCAACGACGACGCCTTCAACCGCATGTTCGAGCGGGACAAGGACGATCTGCGCGAACTCGGCCTGGTCATCGAGACGGTGGAGGGCATCGACGGCGAGATCGGCTATCTCGCCCGCCGTGACAGCAACCGGCTGCCCCCCATCACCCTGGACGCCGAGGAGGCCGCCGCCCTCGGTCTCGCCGCCAAGGTCTGGCAGCAGGCCCGGCTCGCGGGTGCCGCCAGCGGCGCGCTCCAGAAGCTGCGCGCCGCCGGGATGCCGGTGGCCGAGGAGGACCCGTACGACAGCCAGGCGCACAGCGCGCTGGAGCCGCACATCCCGGTCCACGAGGCCGCCTTCGAACCGCTGATGCTCGCCTGCCGCGACCGCCGCCCCGTCGTCTTCGACTACCGCAAGGCCAATGCCGCCCGCCCCGAGCAGCGCCAGGTCGAGCCCTGGGCGCTGGAGTGCTGGCGCGGCCAGTGGTACCTGGCCGGATGGGACCGGGAGCGGGCCGCCGAGCGTGTCTTCCGGCTCTCCCGGATCTGCGGCCGGGTGCGGCTGCGCGGCGGAGCCTGCACCGCGGAGGTGCCCGACCACGTCACCGTGCGCGAGACCGTGGAGCGGTGGTCGGGGGAGACCGCCACCGCGACCGCCCGGATCCGGCTGCGCTCCGGCCATGGCTACCCGCTGCGCGCCAAGGCGCTCTCCACCACCCCGGACGGGGACGGCTGGGACGAGCTGGAGATCCCGTACGGCCACGGGCTGGACGCCTGGCTGGTGGAGTTCGGCCCGGACGTGGTCGTGCTGGCGCCCGACGAACTGCGGGCGGATGTCGTGGACCGGCTGCGCGCCGTGGCCAAGGGCTGAGGGGACGGACCGACTTCATATGGCCGGAAACGCCATTGACCAGACCCGGCGGATGCTGTCCCTGGTGACATATCTGCGGGAACGCCCCGGCGCGCGCGTCGCCGAGGTCGCCCGCGCCTTCGGGATCAGCGAGGACGAGCTGATCTCCGACCTCGATGTGCTGCCGCTGTGCGGCACCAGCTTCCGGGGCGGGGACCTGCTCGACATCGACACCGACGGTGAGCGGATCTGGTGGCACAACCCCGACGACGTCGCCGAGCCGCTGCGGCTGGCCGCCGACGAGGCCACCGCGCTGCTGGTGGCCGCCCGCGCCGTGGCCACCCTCCCCGGACTGCGCGAGGGCGACCGGGACGCGCTGCTGCGCGCCACCGCCAAGCTGGAGGCCGCCGCGGGTGAGGCGGCCGGGGCCAGCGCCCGGCTCTCGGTCACCTTCGAGTCCGAGGGCGGTGTCTTCGCCGACGTCGACCGGGCCATCTCCGAGCGGCGGCGGCTGTGGCTGCGCTACTACTCACCCGCGCGCGACGAGATCACCGAGCGTGAGGTGGACCCGATCCGGCTCTTCGCCGTCGGCCGCACCTATATGGAGGCGTGGTGCCGGCTCTCCGAGGCGCGGCGCACCTTCCGGCTGGACCGGGTCGTGGAGATCAAGCTGCTGAACGACGCGTCCGACCCGCCGCGGATCGAGCTGCGGGACCTGTCGGACCTGTCCACCGGGCTGGTGCAGACCGGCGCCGAGGACCCCGAGGTGGTCGTCGAGGTCGCCCCCGGCGGCCGCTGGGTCGCCGAGTACTACCCGCACGACAGCGCGGAGGAGCTGCCCGACGGCGGTCTGCGGATCACCCTGCGCACCCCCGACCCCGGTTCGCTGCGGCGGCTGGCGCTCCGGCTGGGCAGGGACGGCCGGATCGTCTCCCCGCCGGAGCTCGCGGACAGTGCCCGGGACGCGGCGCAGCGGGCGCTCGCGGCGTACGGTGAGTGAAGGGACGCACACAGTGAAACCTGGGGGGAATCCCGCCGCGGTGCTCTTCAAGGCCGCCTGTCCGGACTGCCGCGGCCGGTTCGAGCTGGCCGCGGGCGCGCTCCGGCTGGCGATCGGGGCCAGCGACCGCACCACCTTCTACTCCTTCACCTGCCCCGACTGCGGCGCCGCGGTCCGCAAACCGGCCGGTGAGCGGATCGTCGAGCTGCTCACCGGCGGCGGGGTGCGTACGCTGCGGCTGCACCCCACGGTCTAGGCTCTGCGTCATGCTCTGGCCGATGCTCGCGCTCTCGCTCGCCTCCTGCGGACTCGCCGTGCTCGCGCTGTGCGCGGTGCGGGTCCACGCCGAGGTGCGCAGACTGTCCCGGCAGGTGGCCGAGAGCTCGCGGCGGATCAGCCGGGCCGCGGAGGACCTGGAACGGGCCACGGTGCCCCTCGGCTCCCACGTCGACGCGCTGCGCCGGGAGGGGCAGCCCGCACCGACGGTCACCGATCGCGACTGACCGCGTCCGGCGCATCGGCCGCGGGCGCCCTGATGGGAGCCGTGCGCCCGAGGTAGGCTGGCTGTTCGCGGCCTTGGACACGAGGCGGAGGGCCGCAACCAGGCGTCTGCACGGGGATTGCCCCGGGTTTACCCGTGCGCGCTACGATCGCTGACAGCACAGCGGCCGGACGCATGTCCGACGCGTCCGGCAGCCCACCCCCCGCCGCCTCGGTGAGAAGGTAGACGCTTATGTTCGGAAGGCTCGGCGCCACCGAGATCATCCTCATCCTGGTCGTCATCGTGCTGCTGTTCGGCGCGAAGAAGCTCCCCGACATGGCGCGCTCCCTGGGCAAGTCCGCCCGGATCCTCAAGAGCGAGGCCAAGGCCATGAAGTCGGACGGTCAGCAGCAGCAGAACGCCCCGGCCGACCCGCCCACGCCCGGCCAGGACCAGAGCGCGCACCGCACCATCCAGGCCGCCCCTGGTGATGTCACCAGTTCTCGCCCGGTCTCCGAGCCGAGCGACACCACCAAGCGCTGACCCGGGGCCACTTGAAGGCGGCTCCGATGAGCCGTCCGACGCACGAGATGAGGACGTGGGTTGCTCAAGTCTGCCCGCAAGAAGGAGAAGGACCCTGAGGGGCGGATGTCCCTCGCGGAGCACCTGCGTGAGCTGCGCAACCGGTTGCTGAAGTCGGTCCTGGCGATCTGTGTGACGACGATCGCCGCGATGTTCTTCTACATGGACATCGTGGACTTCCTGATGAAGCCGGTGCTGGAGTCGGTCGGCTGCGGCGGGGTCACGCTGTCCGAGCTCTCCGCCCACGACGCGGCCCAGAAGTGCGCGTACTTCACCACGAACGGTCTGCTGTCACCGTTCACCATCATGCTGAAGGTGTCCTTCACCACCGGTGTGGTGCTCTCCACCCCGGTCTGGCTCTACCAGCTGTGGGCGTTCCTCGCGCCCGGTCTGCACCGCAACGAGAAGAAGTACGGTCTGTGCTTCGTCGGGCTCGGTGTGCCGCTCTTCGTCGGCGGTGCCTTCTTCGCGTACAAGATCCTTCCGAAGAGCGCCGAGGTACTGCTCAACTTCACCCCCGAGGGCGCCAACAACCTGCTGCCCCTGGACGACTTCCTCGATCTGCTGGCCCGGATGATCGTGGTCTTCGGGCTCGCCTTCGAGCTGCCGCTGTTGCTGATCCTGCTGAACTTCACCGGCATCCTCAGTGGCCGCCGGATGATCGGCTGGTGGCGCGGCATGATCATGGGCATCACCGTCTTCGGCGCCATCGCCACCCCGAGCACCGACCCCATCGGCATGTTCGCCCTGGCCGGACCGGTCACCGTGCTCTACTTCGGCGCCTGCGGCATCGCGCTCCTCAACGACAAGCGCAAGGCGCGTCGCCGGGCGGCCGATCCCGACTTCGGCCTGGACGACGACGAGGCGTCGCACCTGGACCTGACCCCCGAGCCCGTCGGCGGCTCCCCGGCCGAGCTGACCGGCGGTGACGACGAGCCCGGTCCCACCCGGCGCAACGGCTACGACGACGTCACCTGAGGTGATCCGGACGGGGGTCGGACGGCCCGCACCCGACCCCCGCCGCCGAGGGTCCCACCGCGTACGCGGACGGTGAGCGCGCCGGGGGCGCACAAAGCCCGGATAAAGATCGCGTGCGCTGTCGGGGGTGGCCGGTAGTCTCGTACGTACGATGACCGACGAGCTATCTCCCGCCGAGCGCTATGCCGCGGCCCGGGTCCGGGCCGCCGAGCAGGCCACCGCGCTGGCCCCCTTCCGAGAGATGTACGACTTCGCGCTGGACGCGTTCCAGATCGACGCGTGCAAGGCCCTGGAGTCCGGCAAGGGCGTGCTGGTCGCCGCCCCCACCGGTTCGGGCAAGACCATCGTGGGCGAGTTCGCCGTCCACCTGGCGCTGACCCAGGGCCGGAAGTGCTTCTACACCACGCCCATCAAGGCGCTGTCCAACCAGAAGTACGCCGACCTCGTCAAACGCTACGGCGCCGACAAGGTCGGTCTGCTCACCGGTGACAACAGCGTCAACTCCGAGGCCCCGGTGGTCGTCATGACCACCGAGGTGCTGCGCAACATGCTCTACGCGGGCTCGCAGTCACTGCTCGGACTGGGCCATGTGGTGATGGACGAGGTCCACTACCTCTCCGACCGGTTCCGCGGCGCCGTCTGGGAAGAGGTCATCATCCACCTCCCGGAGTCGGTGACCCTGGTGTCACTGTCGGCCACGGTCTCCAACGCCGAGGAGTTCGGCGACTGGCTGGACACCGTCCGCGGTGACACCGAGGTGATCGTCTCCGAGCACCGTCCGGTGCCGCTGTGGCAGCATGTGCTCGCCGGGCGCCGGATGTACGACCTCTTCGAGGAGAAGAACGGCCAGGAGGGCGACCGCGGCGGCCGCCGCGAGGTCAACCCCGACCTGGTCCGGCTGGCCCGGATGGAGAACAGCCGCCCCGGCTTCGGCCGCGACAAGCGCCGCGGACGCTCGATGCGGGAGGCCGACCGGGAGCGCGAGCGCCGTCAGCGCAGCCGGATCTGGACACCGGGCCGAGCGGAGGTCATCGACCGGCTCGATTCCGAGGGGCTGTTGCCCGCCATCACCTTCATCTTCAGCCGCGCGGGCTGTGAATCGGCCGTCCAGCAGTGCCTGTACGCGGGGCTGAGGCTGAACGACGACGCGGCGCGCGCCCAGGTGCGGTCGATAGTCGAGGAGCGCACCGCGGGCATCCCGGACGAAGACCTCCACGTCCTGGGGTACTTCGAATGGCTCGAGGGCCTGGAGCGCGGTATCGCCGCCCACCACGCCGGAATGCTCCCCACCTTCAAGGAGGTGGTCGAGGAGCTGTTCACCCGCGGCCTGGTCAAGGCGGTCTTCGCCACCGAGACCCTGGCCCTCGGCATCAACATGCCCGCCCGCTCGGTGGTGCTGGAGAAGCTGGTCAAGTGGAACGGCGAACAGCACGCCGACATCACCCCCGGTGAGTACACCCAGTTGACCGGCCGGGCCGGACGGCGCGGTATCGACGTCGAGGGCCATGCGGTGGTGCTGTGGCAGCGCGCCATGGACCCGGCCGCGCTCGCCGGGCTCGCCGGCACCCGCACCTATCCGCTGCGTTCCTCCTTCAAGCCGTCGTACAACATGGCGGTCAACCTGGTCTCGCAGTTCGGGCGGCACCGCTCGCGCGAACTGCTGGAGACCTCCTTCGCCCAGTTCCAGGCGGACAAGGCGGTCGTCGGCATCTCCCGCCAGGTCCAGCGGAACGAGGAGGGGCTCGAGGGCTACCGCGCCTCCATGACCTGCCACCTCGGCGACTTCGACGAATACGCCCGGCTGCGCCGCCAGCTGAAGGACCGGGAGAGCGAGCTCGCCCGGCAGGGCGTGGCCCAGCGCCGTGCGGCCGCCGCGGTCGCGCTGGAGAAGCTGCGGCCGGGCGATGTGATCCACGTGCCCACCGGCAAGTTCGCCGGACTCGCGCTGGTGCTGGACCCCGGGCTGCCCGCGGGCCGCTCCAACGGCCACCGCGGCTTCGAGCACCACGACGGGCCACGGCCGCTGGTCCTCACCGCCGAGCGCCAGGTCAAGCGGCTCGCCTCGATCGACTTCCCCATCCCCGTCGAACCGCTGGACCGGATGCGGATCCCCCGGTCGTTCAATCCGCGCAGCCCCCAGTCCCGCCGGGATCTGGCCTCCGCGCTGCGCACCAAGGCCGGGCACCACGATGTGCGCCGGCACCGCAAGGAGCGTTCGGCCGCCGCCGACGACACCGAGATCACCCGGCTGCGCGCCGCCCTGCGCGCCCACCCCTGCCACGGCTGCTCCGACCGTGAGGACCACGCCCGCTGGGGCGAGCGCTACCACCGGCTGCTGCGCGACACCAAGCAGCTGGAGCGGCGCATCGAGGGCCGGACGAACACCATCGCCCGCACCTTCGACCGGATCTGTGCGCTCCTGACCGAGCTGGACTATCTGCGCAATGACGAGGTCACCGACCACGGCAAGCGGCTCGCCCGGCTCTACGGTGAGCTGGATCTGCTGGCCAGTGAGTGTCTGCGTGACGGCGTCTGGGAGGGGCTGTCCCCCGCCGAGCTGGCCGCCTGCGCCTCCGCCCTCGTCTACGAGGCCCGCTCCGCGGACGACGCGCTGCCGCCCAAGCTGCCCGCGGGCCGCGCCAAGGAGGCGCTGGGCGAGATGGTGCGGATCTGGGGGCGGCTGGACGCCCTGGAGGAGGACCACCGGATCAACCAGGCCGAGGGTGTCGGCCAGCGCGAACCCGATCTCGGCTTCGCCTGGGCCGCCTACCGCTGGTCCTCCGGCCACGGTCTGGACGAGGTGCTGCGCGAGATCGATATGCCCGCCGGTGACTTCGTGCGCTGGACCAAACAGGTCATCGATGTGCTCGGGCAGATCGCGGCCGCCGCCCCCGACGGCACGGTGGCGCGCAGCGCCCGCCGGGCGGTCGACGGGCTGCTGCGCGGTGTCGTGGCGTACTCCTCGGTGGGCTGAGCCGGTCCGGCCGCCCGCCGATCCGCCGGCGGGCGGTCAGGACGGTTCGTAGGTGTAGGGGAGGGAGTTGCTGTTCCCGGCCGGGGTGTGGGCCACCACCATGACCGTGCCGGGAGCCCCGCCCGGGGCCACCGCCACCACCTGGGTGTCCGAGATCGCGAAGAACGCGGCGGGGTCGCCGCCGAACGTCACGGCGTCGGTGTAGGTCAGATTGAGCCCGTTGAGCACCACGGAGTCACCGCCGAGCTCGGACCCCTGGGCCGGGTTGAGACTGGTGAGCACCGGTGCTCCGAGATAGGTGTAGTACGGGTTCCCGCTCCCGGTCGAACTGGTGCCGCCCGGTGTGGTCACGGTGACGGCGACCGTTCCGGTACCGGCCGGTGCGGTGACGGTCAGCTGGTTGTCCGAGATCACGGTGATCGAGGTGGCCGGGTTCCCGCCGAAGTCGACGGAGCTGGTGAGCGTCAGCCCGGTGCCGAAGACGGTGACGGTGTTGCCTCCGGCGGACGGCCCGAAGTGCGGCGCCAGATCCGTCACGGTGGGCGCGGCGACATAGAAGTACGGCAGCGGATTGCTGATCCCGCCGGGTGTGGTGACCGTGACACTCACCGAACCGGGCGGCCTGGCCGGAGCACTGACGGTGATCTGGGTGGCCGTATTGGTGAGGATGGTGGCCGAGGTCCCGCCGAAGAGCACCTGGGTCGCCCCGCTGAGGTTGGTGCCGTTGAGAGTGACGGTGTTGCCGCCGGTGGTGGGTCCGGCGGTGGGGCTGAGGCTGGTGAGCAGGGGGGCGGCCACCGCGGTGTAGGTGTACGGAAGGCTGTTGCTGGTTCCGCCGGGTGTGGTGGCGGTGACGTTGGTGGTGCCTGTTCCGGGTGGTGC
>NZ_JBWKKP010000035.1:0-39282 GCF_056431485.1 Streptomyces sp. NPDC045899 | reverse complement strand
GCGGTGACGGTGATTTGGGTGGCGGTGTTGGTGAGGATGGTGGCGGGTGTGGCGCCGAAGAGGACCTGGGTGGCTCCGGTGAGGTTCGCGCCGTTGAGGGTGACGGTGTTGCCGCCTGTTGTGGGGCCGGAGGTGGGGCTGAGGGTGGTGAGGGTGGGTGCGGGGGTGGTGATGTAGGTGTAGGGGAGGGTGTTGCTGGTTCCGCCGGGTGTGGTGGCGGTGACGTTGGTGGTGCCTGTTCCGGGTGGTGCGGTGACGGTGATTTGGGTGGCGGTGTTGGTGAGGATGGTGGCGGGTGTGGCGCCGAAGAGGACCTGGGTGGCTCCGGTGAGGTTCGCGCCGTTCAGCGTCACCGTGTTGCCGCCCGCCGCGGGGCCGGAGCTGGGGCTGAGACTCGTCAGCAGCGGTGTCGCCACCGTGGTGTACGTATAGAACACGTTCTGCGTACTGGTGCCGCTCGGTCCCGTGACGGTGACCTTGACCGTGCCTGTTCCCGCCGGTGTCTTGGCGGTGATCTGGGTGTTGCTCACCACGACCACATTGGTGGCCAGTTGGGAGCCGAACCTGACGACGGTGGCGCCCGGGAAGCCGGTGCCGGTGATGGTGACGGAAGTACCTCCCGTCGTGGCGCCCTGATTCGGGCTGACACTGGTCACTACGGGGGCCATCGTGCTCTCCTTCTCGTGCCTGGCAGGCGGCCGCGCTCTGGCCGACGGGCCGTCGGCCAGAGCGCGGGGGTCGCCGCTTGCCCGGCGCCTGGTGTGCGGACGGGGGACGGGGTGGGGTGATACCGGACGGTGCCGGATCAGGTGATGGTGAACGCCTGGGCGTTGGAGGCGCCGCCACAAGTGGTGACGGTGATGGTTCCGGCGCCGGGGGTGAGGCCGGCGGGCACCGTGGCGACCAGCTGGGCGTCGCCGAGGCTGGTGAAGTCGGCGGCGATGGTGTTCGTCCCGTCGTCGAACTCGACCGACTCGACGTCCACCAGACAGGTGCCGTTGACCGTGACGCTGTCACCCTCGGTGCCCGTGGTGGGCGCCACGGAGGTGATGGCCGGGGTGGTGTAGTACGAGAACTGGGCCAGGTTGCTGACCGGGGTGCTCGCACCGCCCGCCGTGGTCACCACGATGTTCACCGTGTCGATGCACGGGTTGACCATCGTGTGCGCCGGTGTGTTGAAGGTGACCTGCGAGTTGGAGCTGAAGGTGGGGGTCGGGGTGACCGCCGTGCCGCCCACCGTGACCCCGGTCCCGGTCAGGAAGTTGCTGCCGAAGACGGTGACCGAGGTACCACCGGCGGCGGGACCACAGGTGGCGCTCACACCGCTGGTGGACGGCTCGGCGATCAGGAAGAACGGCAGGGCGTTGCTGGTGACGTTGGTGCTGCTGGTGACGCTGACGGACACCTGGCCCGCGCACAGCCCCCCGGGGATGGTGCAGGTGACCTGGGTGGCGGTGACGGTCAGTCCGGTGGTGATGGTCTTCGTGCCGAAGTTCACCTTGGTGGTCGTTCCCAGGGCGGTGCCGTTGATCTGGAGCGTGTCGCCGGCCTTGCCCTGGTTGGTGCCGGTGGTGGTGTCCACCAGCGACGTGATGGTTGCCATGATGTTGCCTCCTATGAGGGGCCGTTCGGCCAGGGGTGGGTTGCGGGGGTTCGGGGGGCACCGGGGCCCGGGCCGTCCGGCGCCAGGGGCGAGCGGGCCGCTGACCTGCGCGGTCCGAAGCCGCGCCTGGCATCCCGGGTACGGACGCGAAGCGATGACGAGGGTTCAGAAGCGGTTCAGAAGCGGTTCAGAAGCGATGAGGATCGAACACGCTGGGGGACCGTCGCGGCCTGCGTCGCGCCGGCGCAACCAGTCGGCGCCGAGAACCAGGTGCTGCGTGCCAATCTCGCTGAGTTGATTAAAGCAATCGGGTGATAGGTGCGACAGGTGCAATAGGGGTTATTGCAGCACTCATCAGAAAATCGGCTTAAAAGCCGACACATCTTTTTCGCGCGGGAGTGCGCCCCTCGTCCGGAGTCGCCACGGTTCCCGGTGACCGTCCACCGCCGGGGACGGCGGCCGCATACGCCGATGGCCCCGGCCGGGTGTCCTCACCCCGGCCGGGGCCATCGCACGGTGGTCGTCCGCGGCGCCGCGCGCCGCGGTGGGGCTATGCGGCGTCCTGCCGCGCGCCCTCCTGCTCGGACTCCACCTGCTCGTTCCACTCCCGCTTGGACGCCTGCCAGCCGTCCTCGTTGTGACCGCGGCGCCAGTAGCCGGAGATGGACAGCCACTCGCGCGGCACCTGCCGCTCCAGCCGCAGATGACGGCGGATCTCCTTCACGAAGCCCGCTTCGCCGTGGACGAAGGCGTGCACCTGGCCCGGCGGGAACTCCAGCGAGCGCACGGCGTCCACCAGTGCCTCTCCCACGGGGGCCGTACCCCGGTGCAGCCAGGTGACCTCCGCACCCTCCGGCACGGTCAGCTTGTGCTCCTCCTCGGGACCCGCGACCTCCACGAAGGCGCGCAGGGGGGCGCGGTCCGCGCCGCCGGGCCCGCCCGGTGCCGCGGCGAGCCGCTCCAGCGCGGCGGCGATCGCGGGGAGCGCGCTCTCGTCCCCGACGAGCAGATGCCAGTCCGCGTCCGCGCTCGGGGCGTATGCGCCGCCCGGCCCCAACAGGTGGATCTCCTGGCCGGGTTCGGCCCCGGCGGCCCAGGGGCCGGCCAGCCCCTCGTCACCGTGGACCACGAAGTCCAGGGTCAGCTCATGCGCCGCCGGGTCCCAGGCGCGCACCGTGTACGTACGCGTCACCGGCCACTGGGCCCGCGGGAATTCGGCCCGGATCCGCTCGATGTCGAACGGCTCGGGATAGCTGACGCCCGGGGCCGGGAAGAGCAGTTTCACATAGTGGTCGGTCCACTCGCCCGCCGCGAACCCGGCCAGGCCGTCACCGCCCAGCACCACCCGCACCATATGCGGGGTGAGCCGGTCGGTGCGCACCACCTGGGCACGGTGCGGGCGGGGACTCCTGCGGGCCGGACGGTCTGCCATGGCGGTCTCCCTGATCAAAAACAGTTAGGGTTACCTAACCTAACAGCTCATCCCTCGAGGGTGGACAGAAGGCGACGCAAAGATCCTCCCAAACCCCAGCGCTCCTCCAGCTCGCCGAGTGCTCGCGGATCGCGCGGACGGCGCGGCAGCGCGGGGTCGAAGGCGGGCAGCGGGACGTCCCGGGCCACCCGCACCACCTTCGGGGCCACCGCGACATAGGCCCGTGCCTCGTCCAGCCGCTTGCGCTGCGAGGGAGTGAGCTTCGAGGCCGGATCGTCCACGGCGGCCATGATCCCGGCCAGGTCGCCATGGGCGGCGAGCAGCTTGGCCGCGGTCTTCTCGCCGATGCCGGGCACCCCGGGCAGTCCGTCGCTCGGGTCGCCGCGCAGCAGTGCCAGGTCCGCGTATCCCGGACCGTCCACCCCGTACTTCTCGCGCAGCGCCGCCTCGTCCACCAGTTGGAGGGTGCCGACGCCCTTGATCGGATAGAGGACCCGTGCCCGCCGGCCGTCGTCGACGAGCTGGAAGAGGTCGCGGTCGCCGGTGACGATGTCGACCGGACCGGTGGCCCGGTCCGCGAGGGTGCCGATCACATCGTCCGCCTCGTGGTCCGCGGCGCCCACCCGGGCGATACCCACCGCGTCCAGCACCGCGTCGATCACCGGGACCTGGGGGGAGAGGGTGTCCGGGACCTCCTCCTGGTCCACCCCCTCGCCCTCGGGTGCCTCCTCGGCCACCCGGTGCGCCTTGTAGGTGGGGATCAGCTCGACCCGCCAGCCGGGCCGCCAGTCGAAGTCCATACAGGCCACCAGGTCGTCCGGCCGGTGGTCCTGCACCAGCCGGGCGATGAAGTCGAGCAGACCGCGCACGGCGTTCACCGGTGTGCCATCCGGAGCCCGGACCGAATCCGGCACTCCGAAATAAGCTCGGAAGTAGAGAGAAGCGGTATCGAGAAGCATCAGGCGTCGCGTCACGCCTCGCATGATGCCGTACCCCGCGGACATCGACGCGCCGGGAGTGTGAAGTGCGCCACCGAAAGGTTTACGCCAAGCAGATCAGGGCATGCGCGCACCCGGAGCGAACCCGTTCAACATTTCAACTATTGCATGGGGCATGCGGTCGGATATCGCATCGCTCTGCGACCTGCCGGCGGGGGTGGCGGGTCGCTTTTTGGTGCTACCTGAGAGGTGTGTGTGTCCAAGCTGCGAGCTGAGCGCCTGTACAAGGTGTTCGGCAGACGACCTGATGAGGCGGTGGCGAGACTCGAGGGCGGCACCGACCGTGAGGAGCTGCGCGCGCAGGGTACGACAGCGGCGGTCATCGACGCCTCCTTCGACGTCGAGGCAGGCCAGATATTCGTCGTCATGGGTCTTTCCGGTTCCGGTAAGTCCACCCTGCTGCGGATGCTCAACGGACTGCTGGAGCCGACGGCGGGAAGCGTCCACTTCGACGGCCGCGACCTGACCGGACTCGACCCGCGCGATCTGCGCCGGGTGCGGTCCCACGAGATCAGCATGGTCTTCCAGCACTTCGCCCTCTTCCCGCACCGCAGCGTGCTGGAGAACGCCGCCTACGGCCTCGAGGTGCAGGGCATACCGCGCGCCGAGCGGGTCGAGCGCGCCACCGAGGCGCTCCAGCTGGTGGGCCTGGGCGGCTGGGAGCGGTCCTGGCCCGACGAGCTGTCCGGCGGTATGCAGCAGCGCGTCGGCCTCGCCCGCGCCCTGGCCACCGACGCCGACCTGCTGCTGATGGACGAGTCCTTCAGCGCGCTGGACCCGCTGATCCGCCGCGATATGCAGGACCAGCTCCTCCAGCTCCAGAAGCGGCTCAAGAAGACGATCGTCTTCATCACCCATGACCTCAACGAGGCCATGCGGCTCGGTGACCGCATCGCCGTGATGCGCGACGGCCGGATCGTCCAGATCGGCAGCGCCGAGGACATCCTGGTCACCCCGGCCAACGACTACGTCGCCTCCTTCACCCAGGACGTCGACCGCAGCCGGGTGCTCACCGCCGGAGCGATCATGACCGAGCCCGCCGAGGTGCTGGGCGCCACCACCGACGACGGCACCGAGCTCCGCACCGAGCAGGACGTCCTGGCCGCGGCCCCGGCCACCGTCACCGCGGACACCCCCATCATCGAGCTGTTCACCCCCTGCTCCCGCAGCGGTGTCGCGGTCGCCGTGACCGACGACGACGGCTCGCTCATCGGTGTGGTCTCCCGCGCCCGGCTGCTGGCCGTCCTCGGTGACGGCGACGGCGGTCCCGACGGCGCGAGCCCACCGGCCCCCGGCTCACCGGACGCGCCCGAGTCCGTGAAGAAGGTGATCTCCGGTGCCTAGGATTCCGCTCGGCGACTGGATCAATTCCGGCGTCAACTGGCTCCGCGACAACCTGAGCTGGTTCTTCGACTTCATCACCTCGGTCGTGCAGGGCATGTACGACGCGGTGAACTCGGCGCTCAGCGCCCCCGAGCCGCTGCTGATGGCGGGCATCCTCGCGGTGCTCGCCTGGTGGCTGCGTGGTCTGCTGCCCGCCGTCCTCGCCTTCGCGGGCTTCGCGCTCATCGATTCGATCGAGCTGTGGGGCGAGGCGATGAACACCCTCGCACTGGTGCTGGTCGCCGGTGTGATCACCCTGGTGTTCGCGGTGCCGCTGGGCATCTGGGCGTCCCGTAACCGCACCGTGAGCGCGCTGATCCGGCCGGTGCTGGACTTCATGCAGACGATGCCCGCCTTCGTCTATCTGATCCCCGGCATCTTCTTCTTCGGCCTCGGGGTGGTCCCCGGTGTCGTCGCGACCGTCATCTTCTCGATGCCCCCGGGCGTCCGCATGACGGAACTGGGCATCCGCCAGGTGGATGCGGAGCTGGTCGAGGCGGCCGACGCCTTCGGCACCCATCCGCGCCGCACCCTGCTCCGCGTCCAGCTCCCGCTCGCCCTGCCCACCATCATGGCGGGCATCAACCAGGTGATCATGCTGGCGCTGTCCATGGTCGTCATCGCCGGTATGGTCGGTGCCGCGGGCCTCGGGGCCACCGTCTTCCAGGCGATCAGCTCCGTCGACGTGTCGATGGGCTTCGAAGGCGGCATCGCGGTGGTCATCCTGGCCATGTACCTGGACCGGATGACCAGCGCGCTCAATCAGCGTGTCTCCCCGCTCGCCCGCCGTGCGCTGGCCAAGGAACGGGCCAAGGGACTCAAGGGCGCGAAGGTGCTCCACTGGCGGCCCGCGACCTCGGTCGCCATGGTCGGCGTGGTCGTCCTGGCCCTGGTCGCCGGCGGGATGAAGATGTTCGGCAGTGACGAGACAGGCCCCGCCGTCTCCGCGAACGTCGGCAAGGGCCAGTCGGTCGACATCGGCTACATCAACTGGGACGAGGGCGTGGCCTCCACCTTCCTGTGGAAGGAGCTCCTGGAGCAGCGCGGCTTCAAGCCCAAGGTGCAGTCGTACGACGTCGGCGCCCTGTGGACCGGTCTGGCCGCGGGCAACGTCGACCTGCAGACCGACGCCTGGCTGCCGGCCACCCACGCCGCGTACTGGTCGAAGTACAAGGGCCAGCTGGAGAAGCTCGGCTCCTGGTACGACAAGACCTCGCTGGAGGTCGCCGTGCCGTCGTACGTCAAGGGCGTGAAGTCGCTGGAGGACCTCAAGAGCAAGTCCTCCACCTTCCAGAAGAAGATCATCGGCATCGAGCCCGGCGCCGGTGAGATGAAGCTGATGCAGGACAAGGTCATCCCGGACTACGGGCTCAAGGACTACACCCTGGTCAAGGGCTCCACCGCGGCCATGCTCGCGCAGCTGGACCGCTCCTACGCCAAGAAGGAGCCGATCGCGGTCACCCTGTGGTCCCCGCACTGGGCGTACAACAAGTACAAGCTCACCAAGCTCAAGGACCCCAAGGGCGCCTTCGGCAAGGGCGACCACATCGACACCATCGCGCGCAAGGGCTTCTCGAAGGAGAACCCGCAGGTCGCTCAGTGGATGAAGAAGTTCAAGCTGGACGAGAAGCAGCTCACCAGCCTCGAGGCGGCCATCCAGGACGCGGGCAAGGGCAATGAGCAGCAGGGTGTACAAGCCTGGCTGAAGAAGAACCCCGGCATGGTCAACAAGCTCGCCCCGGTGCCGGGCGGCGACCAGAAGGGCAAGGACGCCGGCGCCACGCCCAAGATCGGCTACTTCCCGTGGGACGAGGACATCGCCACCACCTATCTGTGGAAGAACGTCCTGGAGCGGCGCGGCTACAAGCCGGAGATCAAGCAGTACGACGTCGGGTCGATGTTCACCGGAATGAGCACCGGGCAGATCGATGTCGAATTCGACGGCTGGCTGCCGGTCGCACAGAAACAGTACTGGGACCGGTACAAGAAGAATCTCGTCGATGTCGGGGCGTGGTACGACAAGACCTCGCTCGAGATCGCGGTGCCCTCCTACGTCAAGGACGTGAAGTCCCTGGCGGACCTCAAGGGCAAGTCCGGGCTCTTCAAGGGCAGGATCGTCGGCATCGAGCCGGGTACCGGCGAGATGAAGCTGCTCAACAGCAAGGTCCTCAAGCAGTACGGCCTGGACAAGGAGTACGAGGTCACCAACGGCTCCTCCCCGGCGATGCTCGCGCAGCTCGAGCGCTCGTACGCCAAGAAGGAGCCGGTGGCCGTCGTCCTGTGGTCCCCGCACTGGGCGTACAACAAGTACAAGCTCACCAAGCTGGCGGACCCGCAGAAGGCGTTCGGGGCCAACAACCAGCTGCACACCCTCGCCAACAAGTCCTTCCCGCAGAAGTACCCGGAGTTCAACGGGTGGCTGAAGAAGTGGCACATGAGCGAGAAGGAGCTCGCGAGCCTTGAGGCGTCCGTGCAGGACGCGGGCAAGGGCAATGAGGAGGAGGGCGTCCAGAAGTGGATCGACGCCCACCCCGGCATCGTGGACAAGATGGCACCGGTGGCTTCCTGACCCACCGCGTCACCACCCACGACTGGTCCGCCGCCGCGGCCGGGAGCATCCACTCCGGGCCGCGGCGGCGGCGTTTCGCGCACCCGGCGGACCCGGCGGACCCGGCGGAACCGGCGGGCACGGCACGGCCCCGGCGGCACGGCGTCGGGTACGCCGTACGGTGGAGCGATGAGCCCTCGCACCCCCGTCCGGCGTGTGGTGTCCCTCGTGCCCTCGCTCACCGAGGCGGTCGCCGCCACCGCGCCCGAGCTGCTGGCCGGGGTGACCGACTGGTGCACCCATCCGCCCGGTCTCGGCGCGGAGCGGATCGGCGGCACCAAGAACCCCGACACCGCGCGGATCGCCGCCCTCGCACCCGATCTCGTCATCGCCAACGAGGAGGAGAACCGCGCCCCCGACCTCGACGCGCTGCGCGCCGCCGGTCTGACGGTGCTGGTCACCGAAGTGCGCACCCTGGAGCAGGCGTTCAGCGAACTGGACCGCGTCCTGGTGCGCGGCTGCGGACTGCCGCGCCCCGGCTGGCTGGACGAGGCCGAGGCGGCCTGGGCGGACATCACGCCCGACGGCCCGCCGCGGCGCGCCGTCGTCCCGGTGTGGCGGCGGCCGTGGATGGTGCTGGGCCGGGACACCTTCGCCGGGGACGTCCTCGCCCGGCTCGGCGTGCGCCACCTCCACAGCGGCCACGAGGAGCGCTATCCCCGTATCCCGCTCGACGCGTTGACGGCCGCGGGCGCGGATCTGGTGGTCCTGCCGGACGAGCCGTACCGCTTCACGGCGGACGACGGCCCCGAGGCGTTCCCCGGCCTGCCCGCGGCCCTGGTCAGCGGCCGCCATCTCACCTGGTACGGGCCCTCGTTGACGGAGGCTCCGGCGGTGCTCACCGCCGCGCTGACGTCGGCGGGCTGATCCGGCCGCGGTAGCCGTAGCCGTAGCCGGGCGACCGGACCGGAGGCGTCATGCGGTGCCCCGTGCTGTCGCGTCGTGCCCGTGGGGCGTCCCCGGTACGTTCCGGCCACCGGGTGCGTCCTCGGCGCGCCATCTGTCTGCTGTGCCGGGCCGGGCATGGTCGCCGGCTGTGCCGGGGGAGCCCGCGCCGGACGCGGTTCTGCCACGTCGCGCCCGCGCGTGGCGTTCCGGCTCCGGGGCGTGTCGTCGCGTCGTGCCGTGGGGCGTTCGTGGCATGTTCTGGCCACCGGGTGCGCCACGGGCCCCCGTGCTGAACAGGGTTGAGGCCGCCGGCCCGCGGGCCGGGTGCGGGCTTCGGGCCGTGCCGGTCGCGCCTTCCGGCGGTGGGCCCACGCGGCAGTCCCGGCCGTGGGGCGGTTCCGCGGGACCGGCCACCACCGGCCGGGCTCCGGTCATCCGCGGCCGGCGGACGGGGGCGGGCCCGCGGACGGCGGGGGAGCGAGGAGGGTGCCGTGGGCCAGGCCGGCCGCCGTCCGCGCCGCGACCAGCGCCCACGCCGCCACCAGCAGGCCGTACAGCCCCACCGACAGCCAGCCGAACGCGTCCAGCCCGGTGTGGCGGGACAGCGCCGCCGCGCCGGTGACGCAGGTGCCCACCGGGAAGGTGAACCCCCACCACGTCATCGCGAACGGCATACCGCGCCGCACGGCCCGCACCACCATCGCCCCGGCCAGCGCCAGCCACAGCAGCGCGAACCCCGTCACCGGCACCCCGTAGGCCACCGAGGCGAACCGTGCGACGGCCTCCGGGGTCCCGCTGTACCCCGCGGACCGCACCGCGTCGGCCAGGGCGCCCGCGGCCGTCGTGGACTGTCCGAGCGGGCCGAGGACCAGGAAGAGCGTGGGTGTCAGCGCGGCCGGCAGCGGTCCGTGGCGCACCAGACGGCCGAAGACCAGCGGCAGCATGAGCAGGGTCGCCAGCAGACTCGCCCCCATCAGCGCGGCACACCCCAGCAGCATGGCCGAGCGCCACTGCCCGGCGGGCAGATGCGGCACCAGCGGCGGGCCGAGCGCCGCCGACACCATCGGCGCCACCACGGGCAGCAGCCACACCGGGGAGGCGTCCGCGGGGCCGATCCGGTGGCGGGTCACCATCAGGTACGGGATCCCGGCCGCGACCACCAGGCCCAGCAGCGTCCCCGCCGTCCACAGCACCGCGTCGACCGCCACCGCCGCCGTGGCGCCGATGATGTCCGCGCCCACCGACAGCGTGCTGCCGCCGACCGCGAGCAGCGCCATCGCCAGACAGCCGTAGAACGGCGCGACCGCCGGGTCCAGCAGGTGGTCGCGGGCCCGGTCGCGGTGACGGGTCCAGTGCGCCGCACGGGCCACCAGCACGACGGCCAGCATCAGCACCGACAGCGCCCACACCAGGCGGCACACCTCGCGCAGCCCGGGGACCCCCACCGGCAGACCGGCGCCCGCGCCGGCCACGATCGCGGTGCCCATCACCGTGGCGTACCAGTTGGGACCCAGGTGGCGTGCGGACGCCCGGGGGCGTCCGCCCACGGTGGCGGGGAGGGGGCGGGCAGGCGCGACAGTGACCATGACGGCAGCCTCGCGCGCCCGCCCGGCGGCCACCAGACACCGCGATCCTATGAGGACATAAACTGCGTTTATGAGCGAAGGACGGAACGACGGCGGCGCACCGATACCGAACGGCACCGACGGGGGCGCGGCGACCGTGCCCGTCTCGCACCGCGTCCCCGACCTCGGCGCGCTGGAGCTCCTGCTGGCCGTCGCCCGCCTCGGCAGCCTCGGTCGCGCCGCCCGTGAACTCGGCATCACCCAGCCCGCCGCGAGCAGCCGGATCCAGGCCATGGAACGGCAGTTGGGCATCGCCCTCGTCGACCGCTCACCGCGCGGCTCCCGGGTCACCGAGGCCGGGGCGCTGGTCACCGACTGGGCACGGCGGGTGGTGGAGGCCGCCGAGTCCTTCGACGCGGGTGTCCACGCCCTGCGCGACCGCCGTGACTCCCGGCTGCGGGTGGCCGCCAGCATGACCATCGCGGAGTACCTGCTGCCCGGCTGGCTGATCGCGCTGCGCACCCTGCGCCCGGACACCGCCGTCTCCCTGCTCGCCGGGAACACGGCGGCCGTCGCGGGGCGGCTGCTGGGCGACGAGGCGGACATCGGCTTCGTCGAGGGCCTCGACGTGCCCGGTGGACTGGACGGGGTGGTCATCGGCCATGACCGGCTGGCCGTCGTCACCGCCCTCACCCACCCCTGGGCCCGCCGCCGTGCCGCGATCAGTCCCGCCGAGCTCGCCGCCACCCCGCTGATCCTGCGCGAACGCGGCTCCGGCACCCGCCAGGTACTGGACGCCGCCCTCGCCGACCACGGCGGTCTCGCCGCCCCGCTGCTGGAGCTCGCCTCCACCACGGCGGTCAAGGCGGCGGCCGTGAGCGGCGCCGGACCCGCCGTGCTCAGCCGACTGGCCGTGCGCGAGGAGCTCTCCGCCCGGCGGCTGGTGGAGGTCGCCGTGGCCGACGTGACGCTCCGCCGTGACCTGCGCGCGGTCTGGCCGGCCGGACACCGCCCCACCGGTCCGGCCCGTGATCTGCTCGGGCTCACCCGGCCGGGCGGCGAGCACCGCTAGAGCGTGTCCGGCCCGGACCTGTCCGGCCGGCGGTGCCACGGCCGGATGGCGGAACGGTGCCGGGCCGCGCGGGCCCGCCACCGGCACAGTGGAGCCATGAACGCAGACAACAGCGGCGCCCTGGGCCAGGGCCGCGTGGCGACCCGGCTGCCCGCCCGGGACCTGGAGCGGGCACGCCGCTTCTACGCCGAGAAGCTGGGCCTGGAGCCCGTCGACGAACGCCCCGGCGGACTGCTGTACCGCTGCGGCGGTACGGACTTCGCGGTGTTCCAGTCGACCGGGGCCTCGTCCGGCGCCTTCACCCAGATGGGCTGGGAGGTGGCGGACCTCGACGCGGCGGCCGCCGAGCTCCGCGAGCGCGGTGTGGTGTTCGAGGAGGTCGACGTGCCCGGGTTCCGCACGGAGGGCGGGATCGCCCGGATCGAGGGGAACTACCCGAGCAAGGGCGCGCGGGGTGAGCGCGCCTTCTGGTTCCGGGACAGCGAGGGCAATCTGCTGGGCGTCGGCCAGTTGGTCTTCTGAGCCCGGTCTTCTGAGCCGGTCCGCCGGATGGCCCCGTGCGCCGGTGGACCGCGCGCGGGCCGGGGGCGCCGGGCCCGTCGGACCCGGCGCCGACCCACCGGTACGCTCAGCCGTGGAGCTCGCAGCAGCTCTCACGGCGCAGGTGCCGTCCCACCTCCAGCCAGTGTTCGGCCGACATACCGTGCCGCTCCTGCCCGGCGGCCGGGAAGGACTCCACCAGCTCCTCGCTCCGGAACGGGATCCCGCCGCGCAGTACCGCCTCGGTCCGTACCAGGGAGTCGAAATCGGTGAAGGGATCCCCGTCGACGACCGTCAGGTCCGCCAGCTTCCCGACCTCCAGGGTGCCCAGATCGCGTTCGGCGCCGAAGGCCCGCGCGGGCAGTACGGTCGCCGTCCGCAGCGCCTCGGCGGGGGAGAGCCCGTACCGGTGCAGTGCCCGCAGCGCCAGGTGCAGATGGAGACCGACCGGCACCAGCGGCTGGTCCGTGCCCAGTGCGACCACTCCGCCCGCCTCCAGGACCCGGCGGTAGACCCCGATCTCCGTGCGCAGGGTGCCGAGTTGGGCGTCGGTCGGCGGTGTCCCGGCGAGCTGCCGGACCAGCGCGGAGTCCCAGGGCGGCATCAGCCGGGTGACCCGCTCGTCCCGCGCCAGTGAGGGGTCCGCCCCGACCAGTGGCGCGGCGGTGAACGGGGTGGCGATGAGCCGGAAGTCCGAGGTGGCCGTGTAGACCTCGGTGAGGTCCTGGTACGCCCGCCCGGACGCCGTCGTGGCGTGCCCGTACTCCAGTCGCTGGGTGGCCTGCAGATGGGTCGTCAGATCCTGTCCGAGCTGGATGCCGGGGGTGCACAGATGGCTTCCGGTGCGCACTCCGAGCCGTTCGTGCGCGAACCGCGCGGCTTCCTCCATCACCCAGCCCGGTGCCCGGACATAGGTCTTGACGAAGTCCCAGTCGAGCCCGGCCGCGCGCTCCAGCGAACGGCGCAGCCCGTCCCGTGTGCGGTGCGCCCGGCCCATGCTGTAGGCCACCCGCGGCCCGTCCAGCAGCTCACCGGTGGCCAGCAGCCGGGGCCCGGCCAGGGCACCCGTCGCCACCGCCTCCCGCAGCCGCGCCTGCTCGTAGGCGAAGCCGCCCAGGGACACCGCGGTGGTGATGCCGTAGGCGAGTTGGAGCGCGGTCTGACGGCCGCCGTAGGTGTACTGCCAGGGATGTGTGTGCGCGTCCCACAGACCTGGCAGCACGGTGCGGGACGAGGCGTCGATCCGGCGCTTGGCCACCCGTCCGCCGCGGTGCGGCTCCACGGCGGCGATCCGCCCGCCGCGCACCACGATGTCCACGTCCTCGCGGACGTTGCCGCCGTCGCCCGGGCCGCCGCCGTCCGTGCCGTCCCAGAACCGTCCGGCGTGCACCACGGTGTCGGCCGGACGCGGCCGCCGCCGCTCCAGCGGCACCCGCACCGTACGGGTCTCGCCCGACTCGACGTCCAGCAGCCGCAGCCGTCCCGACGCCAGGTACAGCACCCGGCGAGAGTCCCCCGACCAGGAGGGGTGGTCGGCGGCCTCGTCGGTCAGCCGCCGCGGCGCGCCGTCGGGGGTGCCGTCGGACCGCACCGGCAGCAGCCACAGCGCGGACTCGGAGACGAACGCCATGTGGCGGCCGTCGGGGGACCAGACGGGCCCGGAGTCGTAGCGGTCCGAGAGCGAGGTGTGCGCGGCCACCGCGTGCAGCTTCGCCGCTCCGCTCGCCGCGTCCACGACCCGGATCAGGTTGTAGCCCTCACGGAACCGCTGGTTCAGCCGGTTGCGGTCGCACAGCGCGATGTACCGGCCGTCGGGGGACCAGCTCGGCCGCCCCGGCAGCCCGCCCGCGCCCAGCGGGGCGGCCAGCACCCGTTCGGTGGCG
This sequence comes from Streptomyces sp. NPDC045899, assembly GCF_056431485.1. Taxonomy (NCBI): domain Bacteria; kingdom Bacillati; phylum Actinomycetota; class Actinomycetes; order Kitasatosporales; family Streptomycetaceae; genus Streptomyces; species Streptomyces sp. NPDC045899. Next base: position 25,310 of record NZ_JBWKKP010000035.1, on the reverse strand, counting down.
GCCTCCAGGTCGCGCAGGACCAGGTTTCCCGACATGTCGACACAGGCGAGCCGCTTGCCGTCGGGGGAGAGCGCCGGATGCACCCGGCCCCCGGACGCCAGAACGGTCTCCTCACCCGAGCCGAGGTCCCGGCGGCGCACCGCCAGCAGTCCGTCGCGGTCGTCGGCGAACACCAGCGCGCGTCCGTCGGACGTCCAGGTGGGCGCCAGCAGATAGCGCGTGGGAGCCGCCCGTACGACCCGCTTGGGAGCCCGGCCGCCCGCGATGTCGGCGACCCAGAGGGAGTTGAGCGCGGCGAAGGCCACGCGGCGGCCGTCCGGGGAGAGCGCGGGCAGGTGGATCCCGCGCACCGGCCGCGCCCCGCCGCCGTCGAAGTCGTAGTCCTTGACCCGGTAGCGGGGCCGCTCGACGGGGAGGGTGGCGCGGAAGGGTATCTCCCGGGTGCTCCGGTCCCCCTCCGGCCCGCCGGGGCGCACCAGCTGGAACCGCCCGTCCACGGTCAGCAGCAGCTCCCCCTCGGCCGTCCAGCGCGGCGGCACCGGATGCGGTTCGCCCTCCAGCGCCACCGGCTTCCCGTCCACCACCAGGGTGCAGGAGGCGCTCGGCGCGGGGGTGGTCCGCAGATAGGCGAGCCGTCCGTCCGCCGCGAGGGCTGGTGTCATCACCTGGGTGCCGCCGGCCGGTTCGGTGTGCTCCACCCGCACCGGACCGGTGCCGTCGGCCCGTACGGAGGCCACCGTACGCGCGTCCAGCACGCTGCCCACCGGCGTTCCGCCGGGCACCCCGCGGACGAACAGCACCCGCTCGCCGTCCGCCGACCACGTCGGGTCGAAGTCCTCCCAGGCACCGTCCTGGAGCGGGCCTTCCTGCCCCGACAGCCCGGTGAGCCGCGTGAGTTCACCGCTGGCCGTCTCCAGCACCCACACCCGGTACGGGCTGCCCGCCACCGGGTCGCCGCCGCGCTCGGAGGCGAAGGCGATCCGGGTGCCGTCGGGCGACCAGGCCGGACCGCGGTCGTCCCAGGGGCCGTCCGTCCGCTGCCGCAGCTCCGAACCGTCGGGGCGCAGCGTCCAGATGTGGAACCCGCCGCCCCGGTACGCGCAGATGGCCAGCAGCTCTCCGTCGGGGGAGAAGACGGGCCGGGTGGGCTCCAGCCCGGGCGGGGTGAGCGCCGTGGCTTCGCCACCGTCCCGGGGCACGGACCACAGGACGTTCTGCACCTCGGCGACCAGGCGCGGGCCGGAGGCCGCGGAGGGGCCACCGGAGGGGGCGAGGGTCGCGGCGCCGTTGGTGGCGGCGGTGAAGGAGAGCGAGGCGCGCCGTGTCCGCCGGCCGGCCCGCGCACCGGCGGCGGCAGCGGCCTCGACGGGCAGCGCGGTGACGGCGGCGGTGGCGCTCCCGGCAGCCGCGGCCTGGAGGAAGCGCCGCCGGGAGAGGGCGGAAAGGGGGGTGTCCGGCGCGCCCGGAGCGTCTCCGGGGTCCGGGTCTTCTGGAGCGCCGGGGGTGATGGGAGCGTCTACGGCGCCGGGGGCTACTGGAGTGTCCAACGATCCTCCTGTGACACGGGAGTTGTGCGGGGCAGGAGTTCATAAACGGCAGACGAAGCGCTTGATCGTTGCACACCCCACGGGTTCGTGGTCAACACCTTGCTGCCAACAGCCTTGGCTTGGGCCCCGGGTAAGGGGAGAGTTGGCTTCCGTTCCCGCCCACGCTCCAGCCGTGCTCCACCCGCAGTCCACGTACCCTCCAGCCCCACTCACGCCCCACTCCACCGGCCCCTTCAGCAGGGCACCGACCCGACCCCAGGAGACGAGACCGAATGCCAGCAGGCGGCATCAGCTACCGCACCGACCAGCTGCCCACCCCGGACGGTGTGCGCATCGCGACGTACACCTGGCTGCCGGAGGGCCGCACGCCGCGCGCGATCGTCCAGATCGCCCACGGCGCCGCCGAACACGCCCTGCGCTACGACCGGTTCGCCCGCTACCTCAGCGGGCACGGCTACGCCGTGGTGGCCTCGGACCACCGCGGACACGGGGCCACCGCGGCGTCCACGGGCGGTCTCGGGGTCGTCGGCGAGGAGGGCGACAGCTGGCGGGCGATCGTCTCCGACCTGCGCGCGGTCGGCGACCGCGCCCGCACCGAACACCCCGGGCTGCCGCTGGTGCTCCTCGGCCACAGCCTGGGCTCGATGCTGGCCCGCGACTGCGCCCAGGAGTACGGCGCGGAACTGGCCGGGCTGATCCTCTCGGGAACCTTCCGCACCCTCCCCGCCACCGAGCTGGAGGACGCGATGGCGCGGATCGGGGAGGAGGTCGCGACCGGCGGCCGCACCGTGCTGTCCACTTTCACCCCCACCCTCTTCGCCTCGTTCAACGACCCGTACGAGTTCGGCACGGGCTTCGAATGGCTCACCCGGGACCCCGCGGAGGTGGCGGCGTACGCGGCGGACGAGCGGTGCGGCTTCCCGTTCAGCGCGGGTCTCGCCCTGGACTGGGTACGCGCCGTACGCAAGATCAACGACCCCCGGCAGCAGGCCCGGATCCCGGCCGACCTGCCGGTGCATCTGGCGGTGGGCACCGAGGACCCCTGCAACCAGCGGATGACCCTGGTCTACGAACTGCTGGAGGACTTCCGCCACATCGGTACGCGGGAGTTGAGCTGGCGGGGCTACCAGGGCGCCCGGCACGAGATCCTCAACGAGACCAACCGGGACGAGGTGCAGGCGGACCTGCTGGCCTGGCTGGACAAGCACATCTGAGGGGTGGAGGCGGGTCGGAGCGGCTCGGGCCGACGGGCCGGAGCGGCCGGGCGCCGGGGCCGAGGCGGGCGCGGGTTCCTGACCTGACCGATCAGGCTCGGGACCTGGGCCAGGCTCGGGACCTGAACCAGGCCCGGGACCTGAACCAGGCTCGCGACCTGGACCAAGCCCGGACCGCCCGGTTCACCGGCCCAGGAAGCCGGAGATCCGCTCCCGGAGCGAGGCCGGGTCCAGCCCCTGGCCGGCGAGGTGCTCCTCGATCCCGCCGTAGCGCCGCAGCTCGCGCCGTCCGATGCCGAGCCCGAGCACACGGTGCGGCAGGTCCGGGAGGGCGTCGTTGACGGCGGTGGTCGAGGTGCCGGCGAGATACGGCTCGACGAGCACGACATCGGCCGATCCGCGGCCCGCCTGGACGGCCGCGCGCAGCGAACGCTCGTCGAAGGGGCGCACGGTCGTGGCGTAGAGCACGGTCACGTCCAGCCCCGCCACGGCGGCGAGCACATTGTCGAGCATCGGCCCGACCGCGATCACCACACCGCCGCGGCCTTCCCGCACGGTCAGGAAACGGCCGGGGGTGACATCGCGCGGCGCGGTGTTGCCGTGCGCCGACAGCCGGACGTAGACGGCGTCGTCATCGGCCGCGGCGGCGTGCCGCAGCAGGGTCTCGGCCTCGTCGGGGTGGCCGGGCACGTGCACGGTCCAGCCGTCGAGGGTGTTCAGCAGAGCGATGTCCCCGGGCGACATATGGGTGAAACCGCCCGCGGGCCAGTCGTAGGAACCGGCCGCGCTCACCAGCACCCCACCCGTGCCCTGGTGTCCGAAGTCCAGCTTGAGCTGCTCGAAGGGGCGCTCGACCAGAAAGCTGGCGAACGTGTGCACAATCGGCCGCATCCCGGTCAGCGCCAGCCCGCCACCCACTCCCACCAGCAGCTGCTCCCGGATCCCGACATTGATCACCCGGTCGGGATGGGCGCGCTGGGCCTCGGCGAAGTTGGCGGCGCCGATCTCGGCGAGCACGACGGCCAGCCGGGGGTCTTCGTCGAGGAGACGGGAGACGGTGGAGGTGAAGCGCTCACGCATGGTGTCCATGGCGCGGAGGTCCTTTCACGGAGACGTTCGATGGGCGGGGCCGGCGGTCAGGGTCAGCCTTTGGGCTCGACCCGGGCGACGACAGCGTGCGGCCGCCCCGGGTGCGGCGCGGTGTACGCCTCGTGGAGGGCCTGGTGGTCCCGGCCGTCGACGGTGACCGTGGACCACCCTCCGGCGGCGAAGCGGGAGGCGATGCCACCGGGCCGGCCGTGGGTGGCGGAGGCGTTGTCGATCACGAGCGTGTGCAGCCGCTCCAGCCCGACCGCCCCGGCGTACGCGATCGCCTCGTGGTTGCTGCCCTCGTCCAGCTCCGCGTCGCCGATGAGCACCCACACCGCGGGCCCGGTGCGCCCCTGCGCCCGCAACCCGAGCGCCGTCCCCACGGCCAGCGGCAGCCCGTGCCCGAGCGACCCGCTGCTGATCTCGGCACCGGGCACCAGCAGCCGGTCCGGATGGTGCCCGAGCGGGGAGTCGTAGGACCCGAAGCCCGGCAGCAGCGACTCGCTGAAGAACCCCTTGGTGGCGAGCACCGCGTAGTACGCCATCGGCCCGTGCCCCTTGGAGAGCAGGAACCGGTCACGTTCGGGGTCGTCCATGCTCTCCGGCGACACGCGCAGCACCCGGTCGTAGAGCACCCAGAGCGCGTCCAGCGTGGAGGTGGCGGCCGGACCGTGCTTCTCGTCGCCGGTCATCAGGCCCATGAGACGAGGGAGGTCGTGGTACGCGTCTGCGCTGTGAACCGCGGTGTTGGTCATGGGAAGAGCGTGCAACTTCAAGCGGACTTGAAGTCAAGCGCTCGATGTCGCCCACCCGGCCCGGTCCCCGGCCCGCCTAGGATCGACCGCCATGACGTCGACCTCCAACCTCCTCGCCATCGGGGAGCTGGCCACTCGCAGTGGCCTGGCCACCTCGGCCCTGCGCTACTACGAGGAACTCGGCCTGATCCACTCCCGGCGCACCGCCGGCCGCCAGCGCCGCTTCGCCCGCTCCACGCTCCGCCGCGTCGCGTTCATCCGCGCCGCCCAGCAGGTCGGCCTCTCCCTGGAGGAAACCCGCGCCGCCCTGGACCGCCTCCCGGTGGACCGCGCCCCCAACGCCACCCAGTGGAACGCGGCCGCCCGCACCTGGTCCCACCGCATCGACCAGCAGATCGCCGACCTGGAACGGCTGAAGCGCAAGCTGGCGGGCTGTATCGGCTGCGGCTGTCTCTCGCTGCGCAAGTGCACCCTCTACAACCCCACCGACACCGCCGCCGCCCTCGGCCCGGGCGCGCGCTACCTCCTCGGCGACGAACCGCAATCGCCCGGCGACTCATCGTGACCACGGCTGCGCGCGCCTGTCCCCACCGCTTCTCCGCACCGCCGCCCACCTGGCGGAGATCCATCCCCCGCCCCCTGGTGGAGGCGACCACCCCCTGAAGTGCGGTATTGTTCTCGTGCGCGGTCGGCGAGGGCAAAGGCCCGAGCCGGACGAGCACCGGGACGTGGCGCAGCTTGGTAGCGCACTTGACTGGGGGTCAAGGGGTCGCAGGTTCAAATCCTGTCGTCCCGACCAGCGTTTTCGCAGGTCGGAGGCCGTTTCCGCGAGTAGCGGGGACGGCCTTTGCCGTCCCCGGAGTGGGGTGCTGGGAGCCATCTGGGAGCGCTCGTGCTCCCAACTCGCAGACAGGTCAATCCCGTCCGGGTTGCCCCCCCGCCCAATCCGGTCCCCTCTCGCGCGGTACTGCGCAGCTGTGCGCTCTCGTGATCCGTAGGGCGCGAAGGTCTCCCCGTCGGGCCGGCGCGGCGCTCACGTCCTGGGAGTGTCCCGTCTGTGGGGCGGCACGTGAGGGCAGCACTTCAGAAATAGTGTGCCAAGCATTCGCTGAGAGCTGCGCTCGCGTGGTTGCGGCTCGCTTCATGGCCTGAAGCGCCGCCCGACCCCGACCGAACTCGTCCGGAGACTGGCTGCCGCCCGCCGTCCGCACGGCGGTCGAGCCGCACTCCGCCTCCACCGCCGTCGGCCGTGTGGGTTCGTGATCTATCCGCCGGTCCGGTCGGCTGGCCGTCGTGGCACGGCCTGCCGTCCGCGGTGAACACATCGGCTCGCCGAGTTGCCGTACCGGCACCATCGGTGGTCACCCGCCGGCCGGCAGCGCGCCTACGGCATCTTGCGCGCCGTGGCCACCAGGTAGCCGAACTCCGGCAGTGTGGACATCGGGTGCACCAGGACCTCGATCAACTGTCGGGCCGCGTCACCGAACTGCTCCTCCAGGGTGCTGCGGTGCTCGCTCGCGCCATCGGCCATGATCCGCAGCGTTCGCCTGGTGTGCTCACTGATGTCCAGCAACTCGTCCAACTCCAGGCCCGCGCCGGCGATCAGGGCCCGGTAGTCGTCGATGCTGGGAAGTTCGACGATGGTGAACTTCGCCTTCGCGTCGTCGAGTATGTCCTGGTACTCCGGCCTGATCGGTTCACGCTGGCACGTGTCCGCGATCACCAGGCGGCCGCCGGGGCGCAGTACGCGCCTCATCTCCGCCAGCGCGCGGGAACGATCCATGTGCAGTAGCGATTCGAACGCCCAGGCCACGTCGAACGAGGCGTCCGGATAGGGCAGCGCCATCGCGTCGGCGTGATCGAACCGGACGCGATGGGACAGGCCCGCCACCGCGGCGCGGGCATTGGCCTCCTGTGCCTGTCCCGAGTTGATCGTGACGCCGGTGATGTCCGCCTCGACCGTACCGGCCAGGCGGAGCGCGGGCGTGCCGATACCGCAGCCGACGTCGAGCATCTGCTGGCCGGGCCGCAGGCCCAGATGCTCGATGAGCAGGTCGGTGAGCCGATCTGTGGCGACGTCCACGGAACTGTCGTCCTCGTCGGAAAGCCAGTATCCGTAGTGGAAGTTCTCGCCCCAGAAACGCAGGAACATATGGGTGAACACGTCGTAGAAGTCCGATACCAGCTCTGGCTGGGTATCCATTTTGTCAGTCATGTCCTTCTTCTCTATGGCGTGATCGAGTCGGTGTGTCAGGGATGGGCGGGCCGTCGGGCCAGCCAGCCGCTGATGGCTGAGGCGGTGCTCGCGGCGTGTTCGTCGATCATGCTCAGGTGGGTGCCGGGCACGTCGATGGCGTCGTGGCCGGGACCCCAGCGGGCCTGCCAGTGCTCGCCTGTGCGGGGCTGGCCGCCCATCCGTTCGGTGGCGCGCAGCAGCAGTGTCGATACGCCGCCGATGTCGGTGGGTGCCCAGTCGTCGAACAGCTTCAGGTGGTGTGCCATCGCGGTCAGTTCGGCGCCGCGCGGCGGCTGCGTCGCGGTCCATTCGGCGTACGCGTCGCCGAGCAGGTCGACCTGGATCTCGGCCAGACCTGTGCTGCCGGGCAGGTGGCTGTCCAGCAGCACGAGTGACTCCGGTGCGGTGTTCAGATCCTTGAGCCGGGCGGCTGCCGCGTGCGCGATCCAGCCGCCGGAGGAGTATCCGACGAGGACGTAGGGGCCGGTCACGTTGGTGAGCACCGTCTCAGCGACCGCGGCCACCAGATCGGTTCGGGCCGGCGGAAGGGATTCGTGGTCGGCGTAGCCCGTCAACGGCAGCACAGCCATGTTGTGCGTCGTGCGCAGCGTGTCGGCCATCCGCGCGTACTGGTAGACATTGGAGGGCGCGACCACGGACGGGATGCAGACCAGGGTCGGGCCCGCGAACCCCTGGGAGAAACTGACGGGTTCCCGCATCGGCGGCGAGCCGGTACCCACGCGCATCCGGGCGGCGACGGCCAGCAGCTCCAGCCCATCCCGCACCCGGTTCTGCGCGCAGGCCTGGGCGAAGAGGACCGGCAGCGGTTCGGCCGTCGGTGGCGTCGCCTGGCCCGCGCCCGCCGGCGTCGGACGCGCCGGTGTGGCGGCGGGGGCGGCCGGTGGTGTTTCGAGGTCCTCGAGCGCGGCGAAGCGGTCGGCCAGATGTGTGGCGACGGCGTGCGGCGTCGGCCAGTCGATGACCAGTGTGCGGGACAGCTCCAGACCGGTGACGGCCCTCAGGCGCTCGGTGAGCCAGGCCGCGGTCAGCGAGTCGAAGCCCAGCTCGGCGAAGCCCCGCTGGGGGTTCACGTCGTCGAGCGCGTCGTAGCCCATCAGCTGCGCCACTTGGTCGCGCACTTCGGCGAGCAGGATCTCCGCCCACTCCTGGCGCGGGCGATCGGCCATCTTGCCGCGTACGGAGGGAATCCCGGTGACCGCCTCGGCCGTCACCGCGTCCGGCAGCGGGGCGCCCGTCCCGCCGACGGCGCCCTGGTCGGCCAGCAGGCTCGCCCCCGCCGGCAGGTGATCGACCAGCCAGTAGCGGCGGCGCTGGAAGGCGTACGTGGGCAGGTCGAGCTGGGCGGCGCCGGTGCCCGCGTAGACCGCGCGCCAGTCGACCGGCACACCGCGGACGAAGAGGGCAGCCACCGCGTCCAGCAGCGCGGCCGGCTCGGCCCGGCCCTGACGCAGTGTCGGCACGAAGGCCCGCTCCGGTGCGCCCGGACCGGCCGGCGGCAGGCAGTCCCGGCCGAGGGCGGCGAGGACCCCGCCCGGCCCGAGCTCCAGGTAGGTGGTGACACCGGCCTCGTTCAGGCGCACGACACCGTCGTGGAACCGCACCGCCGCACGGGCCTGGGCGACCCAGTAGTCCGCCGAACGCATCCGCTCGCCCCGGTCCGCGTCGCCCGGTGCGAGCGGCACGATCGGGATGCGCGGCGCGGCGTACGAGACGCTCTCGATCGCCGATCGGAAGTCGGCCAGGATCGGGTCGATCCGCGGTGAGTGGAAAGCGTGGCTCACCCGCAGTTCGCGCGGGTGGAGGCCCTTGTCGGTGAGTCTCGCCGTCAGAGTGGTGAGCGTCTTCTCGTCGCCGGAGAGCACCACCGAGGTGGGACCGTTCACCGCGGCGACGGACACGAGGCCGGTCAGCTGATCCAGCATCGGCAGGATGTCTTCTTCGGCCGCACGGACAGCGACCATCGCGCCGCCGGGGGACATGCTCTGCATGAGCCGCGCCCGGGCGGCGACCAGCGCGCAAGCGTCCTCGAGCGACAGTATCCCGGCCACGTGCGCGGCAGTGACCTCGCCGATGGAATGCCCCGCGACGAAGTCCGGGCGTACACCCCACGACTCGACGAGCCGGAACAGAGCGGTCTCGACGGCGAAGAGGGCCGGCTGGGCGAATCCGGTGCGGTCGAGCAGGCCCAGCGGGTCGTCCTCGGCGAAGGTCAGGTCACGCAGCGTACGGCCGATCGGACCGTCCAGGTGTGCGCAGACAGCGTCGAACGCCTCGGCGAAGACGGGGTGCTCCGCGTACAACTCGCGGCCCATGCCCAGCTTCTGCGCCCCCTGGCCGGTGAACAGGAAGGCCAGCCGTCCGCGCGCGGTGGCGCCTGTCGTGACCGCGGCATGCGGTGTGCCCCCGGCGAGTGCGCCGAGCCCGGCGAGCAGGTCGTCTCGATCGGCGGCCACGACGACGCCGCGGTGGTCCAGGGCGGCGCGAGTGGTGGCCAGTGAGTATCCGACGTCGGTGAGGCCGGCCGGCTCAGCCCGGTTCGTCAGGAAGGCGGCCAGCCGCGCGGCCTGGGCGCGCATCGCGGCCGCGGTGCGGCCGGAGACCAACCAGGGAACGGCCGCGAGCGTGCGGTGCGCGACGCCGTCGCCCTCCCGGACGGCGTCCTCTTCGGGCACCGCCTCGAGAATGACATGCGCGTTGGTGCCGCCGATGCCGAAGGCGGAGACCGCCGCACGCCGTGGCCGGTCCTCCGTCTCCGGCCACGACCGCGACTCCTGCAGGAGTTCGACGTCGCCGGCCGTCCAGTCGACCTCGGTGGACGGTGGGTCGGCGTGCAGCGTCGGTGCCAACATGCCGTGCCGGAGCGACATCACCGTCTTGATCAGGCCGCCCACTCCGGCGGCGGACTGGCTGTGGCCCAAGTTGGACTTGAGCGACCCCAGGAACAGCGGACGACCAGGCCGCCTGTCACGCCCGTACGTGGCCAGCAGCGCCTGGGCCTCGATCGGGTCGCCCAGTGTCGTGCCGGTGCCGTGTGCCTCGACGGCGTCGACGTCGGAGGACGTGAGCCCGGCGGCAGCCAGCGCACGCCGGATCACCCGCTGCTGGGACGGGCCACTCGGTGCGGTCAGCCCGTTCGACGCCCCGTCCTGGTTGATCGCCGAGCCGCGCAGCACCGCCAGGACCGGGTGCCGGTGGCGGCGGGCGTCGGAAAGCCGCTCGACCACGACCATGCCGACGCCCTCGGCCCAGGACGTACCGTCCGCGGCATCGCCGAAGGACTTGCACCGGCCGTCCGGAGCGAGCCCGCGTTGGATGCTGAACTCGACGAACGAGCCCGGCGTGACCAACACGGAAACGCCACCGACCAGGGCGAGTGAGCAGTCTCCGGCGCGCAGCGCTCCCGCCGCGAGGTGCAAGGCGGTGAGTGACGAGGAACAACCGGTGTCGACGGTCACCGCCGGACCCTCCAGCCCCAGAAGGTAGGAGATTCTGCCGGAGATGATGGCTCCTGCCAGGCCGCCGAGCAGGAGCCCCTCGAACCCGGCCGGGTAGCGCGCCAACAGGGCCGCGTAGTCGGTCACACTCGGGCCCACGAACACCCCGGTCTCGCTGCCGTGCAGCGAGTGAGGATCGATCCGAGCCCTTTCGAGGGCCTGCCACGATGTCTCCAGCAGCAGTCGCTGCTGTGGGTCCATCGCGGTGGCCTCGCGGGGCGAGATGCCCCAGAACTGCGCGTCGAAGTCCGCGACGTCGGTCAGGAAGCCGCCCTGCTGGGTGTAGCTGGTGCCCGGGTGATCCGGGTCGGGGTCGGGGTCGTAGAGCGAGTCGAGGTCCCAACCCCGATCGCGGGGAAACGGGGTGATCGCGTCCCGCCCGGTGATCGCCAGCTCCCACAGATCTTCCGGTGAGCGCACGCCGCCCGGATAGCGGCAAGCCATGCTGACGATCGCGATCGGCTCGCCGACCCGCCGCTCAAGCTCCTCCGCCCGCTTGCGGGCCCGCATGAGGTCTGCCGTGACCAGATTCAGGTAGCGCCGCAGTTTGTGCTCGTTGTTGTCCATCTGTTCCTCGACCTCTCACCCGACGCCGCGGCACGTTCCACGTGTGTACACGGATCACTCGTCCTGGTGGCCGAGCTGCGTGTTGATGAAGCTGAACAGTTCGTCGTCGGAGGCCGCCGTCAGCGTCGCCACATCGCCCTCGGCGCTCGCGGCCCGCGCCGGGCCCGAGAGCCGGCTGAGCAGTTCTCGCGCCCGGCTGACGAGGACGTCGCGCACTTCCGTCTCCTCGGTCGGTATCGCGGAGAGCGACGCCTCCAGCCGGTCGAACTCGGCCAGTGCCGCGTCCGTCGGCGACGGCACACTGGCGGCCACCTCGGAGCGCAGGAACGAGGCCAGGATCGTCGGATTCGGGTAGTCGAAGACGAGCGTCACCGGCAGCCGCAACCCGGTTGCCGCATTGAGCCGGTTGCGCAGCTGGACGGCGATCATCGAGTCGAAGCCGACGTCCTTGAAAGCCCGCTTGCGATCGACCTCCTCCGGAGAGTCGTGGCCGAGCACGGCCGCGACGTGCGAGCAGACCAGATCGAGCACGGCCGGTTCCCGATCCTCCTCGGGCAGCGCGGTGAGCTTCTCGATCAGGGCCGCGCCGCGTTCGACCGGGGCCTGGGACTCCGCCGTCGGCAGCCGGCGAACATCCGGCAGGTCGGCCAGCAGCGGGCTGGGCCGCAGCGAGGTGAAGCGGGAATGGAACCGGGCCCATTCGACTCGTGCCACGACCGGGCAAGGTTCGTCCTCGGCGACGATGCGGTCCAGGGTCGCCAGTCCGGAGTCCACCGGCAGCAGGGGCAGACCTCCGCGGCGCAGCGAGCCGGCCATCTCCTCGTCCTCGGCCGGCATTCCGGCCTCCCACGGGCCCCACGCCACCGAGATGGTGTGACCGCCGCGGTCGTGCCGCTCCCGGGCCAGGGCATCGAGGTACGCGTTGGCAGCCGAATACGCGGACTGGTTGCCGACGCCCCAGGTCGCCGAGATGGAGCCGAACAGCAGCACCGTCTGGATGCTGTCGTGGTCGAGCAGCTCGTCGAGGTGCGCCGCACCGAGCACCTTGGCAGCCAGGATGTCGCCGAACTCGGTCAGCGTCGTGTCGGCGATCGGCCCGCCATCGAGGCTGGCCGCGGCATGCACGACCGCGGTCAGCGGGTGCTCGGCGGGAACGGAGGCCAGCAATTCGATCACGGCGGACCGGTCTGCGACATCGCAGGCGATCACCGAGACCGGGACGCCCTTGGCGGCCAGTTCCTCGACCAGGTGCTGGGCCCCGGCCGCATCGGCGCCGCTACGGCTGGCCAGCACCAGATGTCCGGCACCGCGGTCGGCCAGCCAGCGGGCCACTTCGGCACCGAGACCACCCGTGCCACCCGTCACGAGCACGGTACCGCGCGGCCGCCACTCGGGCGGCTCCTGCTCGGGCACGGTCGCCCTGACCAGACGGCGGGCCAGGACGGACTGGGATCGTACGGCGACCTCGTTCTCGCCGTTGCCCGCGAGCACACCGGCCAGTTCGGCGACCGCGTGGTCGTCCACCGTCTCCGGCAGATCGATCAGGCCGCCCCAGAGCCGCGGGTGTTCGAGGCCGGCGACACGTCCGAATCCCCAGACCAGTGCTTGGGTGGGCGAGCCGATGCGGTCCTGGGGACCGGCCGCCACCGCGCCCCGGGTCACCGCCCAGATCGGGACGTCGAGTTCGGCGTCGAGCAGGGCCTGGGTGAGCACCACCGTGCCCGCGAGCCCTTGTGGCAGCGCTGACGAGTCTTCGCACGGGGTCTCGTCCTCGGCCAACAGCGACAGCACCCCGACCGGGCTCGTGCCGTTCGCCGCGAGCTCGCGGAGCCGCTGGGCCAGCGCCGCCCGGTCGAGTTTCCCGCACGGTACGGCCCAGGTCACCAGGCCGGGCGCGTGGGCAGCGAGGCGGCGCACGGTTTCCGAGGCCCAGGCCCCGGCAGGCTGCCCCTCGGCGACCACCGCCAGCCAGGTACCGCCGATCGGCGTGCGCGTACCGCTGGGCAGCGCGCGCCACTCGACGCGGTAGCTCTCGTCGTTGACGTCCGTGCCGGTCGCGGTGTCCACGGCGCTCCGCAGCTGTGCACGGCTGACCGGCCTCGCGACGATGGAGTCGAACGAGGCGACGGGCTCGCCCGCGCCGTCGGTGAGCAGCATCGTGGAGGAGTCAGGGCCCTTGCGCCGGAAGGCGACCCGCAGCGAGCTGGTTCCTCGGGTGTGCACGGTGATGCCGTTCCAGGAGAACGGCATCACCGCCTCGCTCTCGCTGTCGATCAGTCCGGCGACCGGCACCTGCAGGGCGGCGTCCAGCAGCGCCGGGTGCAGGCCGAACCGCCCCGCCTCGGCACGGACCGTGCTCGGCAGCGCGACCTCGCCGTACATGTCCTCGCCGTCCCGCCACAGCGCACGGATCCCGGCGAAGGCAGGCCCGTAGGCGTATCCGCGCTCGGCGAGCCGAGCATAGATGTCGGTCATATCGACCGGCTCCGCGCCGGTTGGCGGCCAGGCCGTCGGATGGCCCGGCACCGGGCCGGTACCGACAGGGGCGAGTGTGCCTTCCGCGTGCAGGATCCACCTGCCGCCGGCGCCCGACTCGGTGCGCCGCGAGTGCACCGTGACCGAACGCCGACCGGTGGAGTCGGCGGCGCCGACCGCGACCTGCACCGCCACACCTGACTTCTCCGAGAGCACCAGCGGCGCCTGAAAGGCCAGCTCTTCCAAGCGGGCGCAGTCGACGTGCCGCCCGGCGTGGGTGACCAGCTCGACGAAGGCGGCTCCGGGCAGCAGGAGGGTGCCGAGCACGACGTGATCGGCCAGCCACGGCTGGGTCGCCAGCGACCACCTGCCGGTGAAGAGCACCTGGTCCTCGCCGGCGCGTTCCACGGCGGCGCCCAACAGGGGGTGATCGGCGGACGCCAGCCCCAGGTCGGCGGCGCTCGCGGTCACCGCGCCGGCGGGCTCGACCCACAACCGGCGGTGCTGGAACGCGTAAGTGGGCAGTTCGATCCGCCCTCCGGCGGGAAACGCCGTCGCCCAGCGCACCGTTGCCCCGTGCACGAAGGCCGTGGCCAGAGAGCGGGTGAACTCGACGTCACCGCCGTCCCGCCGCAACGACCACGACACGGCCACCTCGGCGCTTCGGGCCTCGGCGACCGCCTCGACCGCGTCGACGAGGGCCGGGTGCGCGCTGAGCTCCACGAATCGGCTGTGCCCGTCGTTCAGAAGAGCCTCGACGGCCGCGCTGAACCGCACCGTCTCTCGAAGATTGCGATACCAGTAGTCGGCGTTCAGTTCGGTGCCGTCGACCCGCCCGCCGGTGACCGTGGAGTAGAACGGCACTTCCGCCTCAGCGGGCGCGACGTCGGCCAGCGCGTCGATGAGTTCGGCGTGCAGCTCCTCCACCCCGTGCGAGTGCGACGCGTAGTCGACCCGGAGCGTGCGCACCGGGACCTCCTCGGCCGCGAGCGCCGCGCACAGGCGCTGCAGTTCGTCGGCGGCGCCGGAGACGACCACCGACCGCGGCCCGTTGACCGCGGCGACGCCGAGCCCCGGGTGGTCGGCGAGCCGTTCCTGGACCCGGGCGACCGGCAGGCCGATCCAGCCCATCCCGCCGCGCTCGGTCAGGCCGGCGATCAAGCGCGAGCGCAACCCTGCGATGCGGGCGCCGTCGGCCAGCGTGAGGACACCGGCCACCACGGCCGCCGCGATCTCGCCCTGGGAGTGACCGACCACCGCTGCCGGCTCGACCCCGAGCGACCGCCACAGCCGGGCCAAGGACACCATCACCGCGAACAGCGCGGGCTGCACCGCGTCCACCCGGTCCAGGCTCGGCGCGCCCGGAGTGCCGGTGAGGACGTCCGACAGTGTGGCGCCGTTCCAGTCGACGTGCGGGGCCAGCGCCGCGTCGCACTCGGTCATGGCGGCGGCGAACAGCGGGCTGGCGTTCCAGAGGTCGAGGGCCATGCCACGCCACTGGCCACCCTGACCGGCGAAGACGAAGACCGGCCGGTGCGCGTCACCGCCGTGGCCCAGCACGACGTCCTCATGGGAGTCCGCCGTGCCGGCGGCGATCGCCGTGAGCGCCGCGGTCAGCGTGCCCAGGTCCTCGGTGAGCACCACGGCCCGGTGCTCCAAGGTGGCTCGGCCGCTGAGCGAGCGGCCGAGCGCGTCGAGGTCCACCTCCGGGTGCTCGGCGAGGTAGGCGCTGAGCCTGGCTGCCTGACCGCGCAGTGCCGCCGCGCCGCGTGCTGAGAGGACGAACGGCTTGACGGATTGGGCGAGCACCCGATCGGGCGCGGGCGGAGCGGGCGGCCCGCCGAGCTCCGGTGCCTGCTCCAGCACCACGTGCACGTTGGTGCCGCTGATTCCGAACGCGGAGACGGCGCCGAGCCGGGGCCGGTTGCGCTCCGGCCACTGCTGTGCTGCGGTCAGCAGCTTCACGGCACCTTCCGACCAGTCCACGTGCGGGGTGGGCTCGTCGGCGTTCAATGTCCGGGGCAGCAGGCCGTGTCGCAGCGCTTGGACCATCTTGATCACCCCGGCCACGCCGGCGGCCGCTTGCGCGTGGCCCAGGTTCGATTTCAGAGAGCCGAGCCAGAGCGGGGTGTCCTCGGCGTGCTCTCGCCCGTACGTCGCCAGTAGCGCCTGCACCTCGATCGGGTCGCCGAGCTTGGTGCCGGTGCCGTGTCCCTCCACGACGTCCACATCGGCAGCGGAGACACCGGCATTGGCCAGCGCCTCTCGGATCACACGCTGTTGCGAGCGGCCGTTGGGCGCGGTCAACCCGTTGGAGGCGCCGTCCTGGTTCACCGCGGAGCCCTTCACCACCGCGAGGACCTGGTGGCCGTTGCGGCGGGCGTCCGACAAGCGCTCCAGCACGAGCAGTCCGACGCCCTCAGCCCAGCCGGTGCCGTCCGCGTCCGCGCCGAACGCCCGGCAGCGGCCGTCGGCGGAGAGGCCGCCCTGCAGCGCGAACTCCTGGAACACCACCGGTGTGGACATCACGGCCACACCGCCGGCCAGCGCGAGGTCGGACTCACCGGTCCGCAGAGCCTGGGCCGCCATGTGCACCGTGGTCAGCGAGGACGAACAGGCGGTGTCGACCGTCAACGCGGGTCCCTCGAGGCCGAACTCGTAGGCGATGCGGCCCGAGGCCACGCTGGCCGCCGTTCCGGTCAGCAGGTGGCCATCGAGACCGCGCGATTCGCGCGCGAGCAAGTTGCCGTAGTCATGGGCGCTGAGGCCGACGAACACACCGGTCTTCGTGCCGCGCAGCGCCGACGGGTCGATACCGGCACGCTCGAACGCCTCCCACGCCGACTCGAGCAGCAGACGCTGCTGCGGGTCCATCGCGGTGGCCTCACGAGGTGAGATGCCGAAGAACTCGGGATCGAATTCGGTTGCGCCGGGCAGGAAGCCGGCCGCCCGGGCGTTGGTCGTGCCCGAGCGGCCGGGCTCGGGATCGAACAGCTCGGCCAGGTTCCAGCCACGGTCGGACGGGAACTCCGTGGCGGCGTCCCGGCCCTCCTCGACCATCGCCCACAACGCCTCCGGCGAGTCGATCCCGCCGCCGTAGCGGCAGGCCATGCCGACGATGGCGATCGCGTCGCCGCTGGTGTCCGCCGTGCCGATCGCGGGTGCCGCCGGCGCGGAGGAGCCGGCGCTGACCACCTCGCCGAGCACGAATTCGGTCAGCGAAGTGAGGTCCGGGTAGTCGAAGACCACCGTTGCCGGCAGCCTCAGGCCGGTGAACGCGGTGATCCGGTTTCGCAGCTCCACCGAGGCCAGCGAATCGAAGCCGATGTCCTTGAAGGTCCGGTCCGGCGAGAGACTCGACGCCGATGCGTGCCCGAGCACGGCCGCGGTCTCGGCGGCGACGGCGTCCAGCACGATCCGATGCCGGGCGGCCGGCGGCCGGGCGAGCAGACGGCGGGTCCACGAGCTGGCATCGCCGCCACTCGCGACGGCGGTACGTCGCACCCGCCCGGAGACCTGGTTGCGCAGCAGGGGCGGCACCTCCCCGCGGAATGCGGCCAGGTTGAGCCGGACCGGCAGCACCACCGGGGCGCCGACGGTGAGGGCCGCGTCGAAGAGGGCCAGCCCTTCCTCGTCGGATATCGCCTTGATACCGGCGCGTGTCATCCGTTCCCAGTCGGCCTCCTGCAGGGAGGCCGTCATATGGCTCGCGGTGGCCCAGAGACCCCAGTCGAGCGAGACGGCGGGCAGCCCCAACGCGCGGCGGTGTCGGGCAAGAGCGTCCAGGAACGCGTTGGCGGCGGCGTAATTGGCCTGGCCCGGCGCGCCGAATGCCCCGACGGCGGAGGAGAACAGCACGAAGGCGGAGAGGTCGAGGTCCTTGGTCAGCTCGTGGAGGAGCCAACCGGCGTCCACCTTGGGACGCAACACGGTATCGACCTGCTCGGTCGTCAGCGAGCCGATGACGCCGTCGTCGCTGGTGCCCGCGATGTGCACCACCGCGGTCAGCGGATGTGCGGCGGGGATCGCGGCCAGCACCCCGAGCAGCGATTCGCGGTCGGAGACGTCACAGGCAACAGTCGTCACCGAGGCGCCGAGCTCGGTCAACTCGGTGGCGAACTCGGTGGCGCCGGGGGCATCTGGGCCTCGCCGGCTCGCCAGCACGAGGTTGCGTACGCCGTGCTCGGCGACCAGGTGCCGGGCGACCAGGCCGCCCAGTGCGCCGGAGGCGCCGGTCAGAAGCACGGTCCCGGCTGGATCGACGGGCACCGGGATGGTCAGGGCGATCTTGCCGATGTGCCGAGCCTGGCTGAGGAACCTCAACGCGTCCGGAGCCCGGCGGACGTCCCAGGTGGTGATCGGAGGCAGGGTCAGAGCGCCACGGTCGAACAGGTCCAGCAGTTCGGCCAACATCTCGTGGACCCGTTCGGGCGCCACCCCGAGCAGGTCGAACGCCTGATAGCGCACACCGGGGAATGCCTCGGCCGCCCAGCCGGCGTCGCGGATGTCGGTCTTGCCCATCTCGACGAACCGGCCGCCGCGCGGCAGCAGCCGCAGCGAGGCGTCCACGAGCTCGTTGGTGAGCGAGTTGAGGACCACGTCGACGCCGCGGCCGTCGGTGGCGCCGAGCAGATCGGATGCGAACTGTGCGGTGCGGGAGTTCGAGATGCGTTCGCGGGGGATGCCGAGCTCGCGAACGGCCGCCCACTTGGCGGGGCTGGCGGTGGCGAAGATCTCGGCGCCCAGATGGGCGGCCAGCTGCACGGCCGCTATGCCGACGCCACCGGCAGCGGCGTGGATGAGCACGGACTCGCCGGGTTGCAGGTCGGCCACGTCGACGAGCCCGAAGTACGCGGTCAAGTAGGTGATCGGGACGGTCGCGGCCTGCAGGTACGACCACCCGTCCGGGATCGGTACCACCATCCGGTGGTCGCCCACGGCCACCGGCCCGAACGGCCCGAAGAACAGGCCCATCACCCGGTCCCCGGGCTTGAGACCCATGACTCCCGGGCCGACCTCGGTCACCACGCCTGCCGCCTCGCCGCCGAGCACTTCTTGACCGCGGACCAAGCCCAGGGTGGACATGACGTCCCGGAAGTTCATGCCGGCGGCTCGGACGGCCACCCGCACCTCACCCTCGGCCAAGGGCGCGACCGCCTCCGGCGACTCGATCAGGGCGAGTCCGTCGAAGGTGCCGGGGCGGGGGGCGGACAGCCGCCAGGCGGGCGTTTCCGCCGGCACGGCGAGGGTCGTCGAGGAGGAGACCTTGACCAGGCGCGGCACCAGGATCGTGCCCGCGCGTACGGCGACCTCGTCCTCCCCGGCGTCGAGCGCCGCTACGACGCTCTGGTCGGGCTCGCCGGGCGCGAGGTCGACCTGGACGAGCCGGCCCGGGTTCTCGGCACGCGCGGAGCGGAACAGGCCGTGCACGGCCGCGCCGGTCAGGTCACGGACGTGTTCGCCCTCGTACGTGGCCAACGCGCCACGGGTGACCAGGACCAGCCGTGAGCCGGCCAGCCGTTCGTCGGCCAGCCAGTGGCGGACCAGTTCGAGCATCTGGTTGACACCTGAGTGCACGTTGGCGGCCACATCGTGGTCGCGGTCGTGACCGGGAGCGGCCAGCACCACAGTGGGCACCTCGCCCCCGGCGTCGAGGGCGGCCCGCAGCGCGGGGAAGCCGTCGTACGCCGTACCTGTCGTGGGCGCGCCGCCGCCCAGGTTCGCCCAGCCGGTGGGCGACGAGGCCTCGACCTCACCCGCGGAGATCCACTCGATCTCGTGGAGGGAGTCATGGGCCCGGGGAGCACTCTCGGCGATCTGTTCCGCGGTGGCGGACCGCAAGGTCAGCGAGTCGACGGACAGCACCGTGCGGCCGGTCCCGTCGGCGACCAGCAGTGCCACCGTGTCGGTCCCCACCGGAGTCAGCCGTACGCGCAGCGCGGAAGCACCGACGGCGTACAGCCGGACGCCCGACCACACGAAGGGGATGACACCCCGGGTGGTGCCGGTGACCGCGATCGCGTGCAGCGCGGCGTCCAGCAGGGCAGGGTGCATGCCGTACGCGCCGGCGTCGCCCACCTGCTCGGGCAGAGCCACTTCGGCGAAGATTTCCCCGTCACGCAGCCAGGCGGCCTGCAGGCCGCGGAACACCGGCCCGTAGCCGTACCCGGCCGCGGCGAAGGTCTCGTAGAAATCGCTGAGCTCGACTTCCTCGACACCGGCGGGTGGCCACTCGGCCATCTCGGGGTCGTCGCGGCTGACACCAGCGGTCGCCGAGACGAAGCCGCTGGCGTGCCGTGTCCAGGCCGCGTCGATGTCGGGGGAGTCCTGGTCCTGCTGCTGCGACCAGATGGTGATCGACCGTCGGCCGGTGGACTCCTCCGGCTCGCCGACCACGATCTGCAGCGCCACGCCGCCTCGCTCCAGCAGCAGCGGGGCCTCGATGGTCAGGTCCTCGACCAGCTCACAGCCGACCTGGTCCGCCGCGCGCAGCGCGAACTCGACGAATGCGGTGCCGGGCAGCAGGGTGCGGTCGAACAGGGCGTGGTCGGCAAGCCAGGGCTGGGCGGAGAGCGACAGCCGGCCGGTGCACAGGAAGCCGCCGTCGTCGGCGAGCGAGACACCGGCACCCAGCAGCGGGGCGTCCACCGAGCGCAGGCCGATCGAGCTGAGGTCGTGCCCGCCGACGTGGCTGGTCTCGAGCCAGAAGCGTTCGTGCTGGAACGCATAGGTGGGCACGTCGATGCGTTGCGCGCCGGTGCCGGCGAAGAAGGCTGCCCAGTCCACCTCGACGCCGGCGGTGTGCAGGGTGGCCATCGCCACGGCGATGCATTCCACCTCGTCGCGCCGGCTGCGGAGGGACGGCGTGCCCACCACCGGCTCGTCGCCATAGCATTCGCGTACGTGGCTGGTCATCGACGCGGCGGGCGACAGTTCGATGAATCGGGTGACGCCGCGCTCGCGCAGCCGAGCCACACCGCCGACGAGGTCCACCGGGTCGCGCATCTGCCGGACCCAGAACTCAGGGGTGCACAGCACCTCGGCGGGCACCACCATCGGGATGGCCGGGGCCGAATAGGTCAAGGTCTCCACCACGGCCCGGAACTGAGCCTGGATCGGCTCCATCGTGACCGAGTGGCCCGCGACGCCGACCCGCAGCGTGCGGGACGCGTGGCCGAGCTCGGACAGTCGCGCCACAGCCGCCTCGACCGGGCCCTCCAGCCCCGAGAGGGTGACTGCGCTCGGGCTGTTGATACCGGCGAGCGATACGCCCTCGATATCGGCGATGACCGGCTCCACCACGTCGGCACCGGCCGCGACCGTGGCCATCACGCCGGCGGGCGAGGTCTGGATCAGCCGTGCTCGGGCGGTGACCATGGTGGCCGCGTCCTCGAGCGACAGCACACCCGCGACATGCGCCGCCGCGATGTCCCCACAGGACTGACCGAGCAGGTGGTCGGGGCGCAGACCCCACGACTCGACCAGGCGGTAGAGCGCCACCTCGATCGCGAACAGCGCGGGATGCGCGTACTCGGGCCGGTCCAGCGTCGGGCCGCCCTCGGCGATGATCTGCGGCAGCTCGGGGTCGAGCCACCCCAGCACCTCCGAGTACGCCGTGTCGAAGGCGGGGAACGCGGCCGCGAGCTGGGTGCCCATGCCGACGCGCTGTGAGCCTTGTCCGGGGAACATCACCGCGGTGAGACCGCGGCACTCGGTGCCGACGACCGCCGTGGCACCGCTGCCGCCGCCGGTCAGCAGGTCGAGCTGCGTGAGCAGGTCCTCCTTGTTGCCCGCGACCACGGCGGCGCGGTGCTCGAACGTCACGCGGTGCAGCGCGAGCGACTTCGCGACGTCGAGCAGGTCGACGTCCTCGTCGGCGAGCCAGTCGCGGAGCCGCGCCGCCTGACCGGCCAGGGCCTGCGGAGTACGGGCGGAGAGCAGGAAGGGCAAGGCGGTCGGCCGTGCGGTCACCGGCTCGGCCTCGACCGCCTCCGGCGCGGGCGCCTGCTCGAGGATGACGTGCGCGTTGGTACCGCTCATGCCGAACGACGACACACCTGCCCGGCGCGGCCACTCGTTCTCCGGCCACGGGCGGTTCTCCGTCAACACCTCGACCCCGCCGGCCGACCAGTCCACTTCATGCGTCGGCTCATCCACGTGCAGCGTCTTCGGGAGGACGCCGTGGCGCATGGCCATCACCGTCTTGATCACACCGACGACGCCCGCGGCCGCCTGGGTGTGACCCACGTTCGACTTCAGCGAGCCCAGCCACAGTGGCTCGCCGTCCTTCTTCTTGCGGCCGTAGGTGGCCAGCAGGGCCTGTGCCTCGATCGGGTCGCCCAGCCGGGTGCCGGTGCCGTGCCCTTCGACCAGGTCGACCTGGTCCATCGGAACCTGGCCGTCGGCCAGCGCCGCCTGGATGACCCGTTGCTGGGCGGGGCCGTTGGGAGCGGTCAGGCCGTTGGAGGCACCGTCCTGGTTGATCGCCGAACCACGGATGACGGCAAGCACCGGGTGGCCGTTGGCCTGCGCGTCGGAGAGCCGCTCGAGCAGGACCAGGCCGACCCCCTCCGACCAGCCGGTGCCGTCCGCGGTGTCCGCGTACGCCTTGCACCGGCCGTTGGGCGCGATCCCGCGCTGTCGGCTGAAGTCGACCATGACCAGTGGCGAGCACATCGACGCGACGCCGCCGGCCAATGCCATCGTGGACTCACCGCGGCGCAAGGCCCGAACGGCGTAGTCCATCGCGACCAACGAAGAGGAACAGGCGGTGTCGACGGTGACAGCGGGGCCCTCGAAGCCGAACGTGTACGCGACGCGGCCGGAGAGCACGCTGGGCGCGTTGCCCAGCAGCAGATAGCCGTCGACCTCGCGGGGTGCCGTGACAGTCAACGGCACGTAGTCATGGGTGTTCGAGCCGATGAACACGCCTGTCTCGGTGCCGCGGAGGGTCTCCGGGTCGATGCCGGCACGTTCGAACGACTCCCAGGCGGCCTCGAGGACGATCCGCTGCTGCGGGTCCATGGCAAGAGCTTCGCGTGGGGAGATGCCGAAGAAATCCGCGTCGAAGTCGGCCAGGCCGGACATGAAGCCGCCCTGGCGGGTGTACGTCTTTCCGGGCTTGCCGGGCTCCGGGTCGTAGATGCTGTCCATGTCCCAGCCCCGGTCGGTCGGCGAGTCGCCGATCGCGTCGGTTCCACTGGAGACCAGCTCCCAGAGGTCCTCCGGCGACCAGACGTCGCCGGGCAAGCGGCAGGCCATCGAGACGATGGCGATCGGCTCGGTGTCCTGGGCCTCCCTCTCAGTGATCTTCTTGCGAGCCTGGTAGAGGTCGCTCGTGACCAACTTGAGATACTGGCGAAGCTTGTCCTCGTTCTCCATACGAACAACCCCATCGGTCTCTGTCTGTTCCAGTGGCCCGGGGGACCCCGGAGTGGTCCGGCGTACCCCGGACTTGTCGTGCCTGGACACGTGGCAGGCGTCTGCTGAGGCCGGCGGTCCGGCGAAGAGCTTGCGCAGAAAAGGCTTGGGTGGGACCACGATCAGGACCGCCTCTGGGCGGTCGCGTGAACAACCATGCTCTTGCGAAACGTCGGCGCGGGCACCCCCCTAATCCCCCTAGTCGCCGCCCCGGTGGTCGCGCGGTTCTTTTGGGGTGTCGGTGTCGCAGTCGCGCTGCGAGCATGAACCGCGAAAGCCAGACCGGTGCGTCTCGCTGGTCGCCCACAGCGGACGAGCGAAGGGACAGCAATATGACTGCCGAGGTGTTGAAGAACAAGGAGAAGCCGAAGGGGACGTCGGCATTCATCTTCAACCAGACCGCGCCGGGGCCAACACAACCGTGGAGCTGGGCGGAGAATTTGCTCGAGTCCGCGTCCACGTACTGGCTGGTCACCGCCAGCCCGGACGGACACCCGCACAGCAGGCCCTTGTGGGGTATCTGGCAGCGGAACACCTTCTGGTTCTCGAGCCAGAACCGCTGCGGTGAAGTCCTGAAGGTCAACCCGCGGGCCTGTGTGAACCTGCAGGTCGGCGAGGACGTGGTAATGATCGAGGGCAGTTGCTCCCGAGTGATCGGGGACGACGACATCAACGTGCTCGCCGAAGGCGTCGGGGCGAAGTACGACTGGGAACTCTCGGTGAGCGAGGATCGTGTCCACACACGTTTCGGCCAGAGTGCTCCGGTGTTTCGGCTGAATCCCGAACGGGTCTACGGCTGGGCGGGAATCGCCGGATGGGAGTCCGCGACCAGGTGGGACTTTCCGCAGTCCTGACCGACTGAAATCGGCTGCGCGGCAATCTGTCCGAGGGAGTTCGACGCGCCACGGCCGAGAATAAGGCGAACGTGTGCCGTGCTCGCGGCACCGTTCTCCAGGTCTCTTTTTCCGCTGTGCGATCGATCACGTCCTGCCGCGCGGTCACGCTCAGTATTTCTTTCCATTTCGTGGACGCAATGTGAACGTGGAAGGGGGACGATCCGGGTGGATGTCCAGGCCCAGGGTGGCAACATCGCGGTGGTGGGCGCGTCCTGCCGTTTCCCCGGCGCCGATGGGCCTCGGCAACTGTGGCGCCTCCTGGCTGCGGGACGTCATGCGATCACCGAGCGCCCGCCCGGACGTCGTGGCTCGGACAGGACGGTCGCGCCCCCCTGGGGTGGGTTCCTCGACGCCGTCGACGCGTTCGATGCCGAGTTCTTCGGTATTTCCGCCCGCGAGGCGGCGTCCGTCGACCCGCAGCAGCGACTCGTGCTGGAGCTGGGGTGGGAGGCGCTGGAGGACGCGGGCATCGTGCCGGACAGCGTGCGCGGCGGCCGGCTCGGTGTCTTCGTGGGTGCCTTCGCCGACGACTACGCCCATCTCGTGCACCGCAACGGTTCCACTACGGCGACTCAGCACACCTACCCCGGCATTGAACGTGCGGTGATCGCCAACCGGCTCTCCCATTTCCTGGATGTGCACGGGCCCAGTGTGGGTATCGACAGCGGTCAGTCCTCATCGCTGGTCGCCGTTCACCTGGCCTGCCAGAGTCTGCTCACCGGTGAGTCGGACCTCGCCGTCGCGGGCGGCGTGCAGCTCAACCTGCTGCCGGAGTCCATGGACATCGCAGACCGTTGGGGGCCACTGTCACCGGACGGCCGTTGCTACACCTTCGACGCCCGCGCGAACGGCTATGTGCCAGGTGAAGGCGGCGGTCTGGTCGTACTCAAGAGGCTCGAGGACGCCCTGGCCGATGGTGACACCCCGCACTGCGTGATTCTCGGGAGCGCGGTGAATCACGGCGGCAACGGTCACGCCCTGACCCAGCCTGATGAGCTCGCGCAACGAGACGTCCTGCGCCGCGCTCACGAGCGCGCTGGAATCAGTGCCACACAACTCCAGTACGTCGAGTTGCACGGAACGGGAACGCCCGCCGGCGACCCTGTGGAGGCCTCGGCGCTCGGTGCCGTTGTCGGCTCTGCCCGGCCGCGAACGCAACCGCTGCCCGTCGGATCGGTCAAGACGAATCTGGGGCATCTGGGGGCGGCCGCGGGGATCGCGGGCCTCATCAAAGTGGCGGTGTCGATCCGCCACCGAACACTCCCCGCCAGCCTCAATTTCGAGCTGGTGAACCCGGAGATCGCGCTGGACGAGCTCAATCTCCGAGTGCAGCAGGACCTCGGTTCGTGGGAAGCGCCCGACAGCCCCTTGATCGCCGGCGTCAGTTCCTTCGGAATGGGCGGCACCAACTGTCACCTGGTCATCAGTGATGTCCCGCCCGGCTCGACCGTCTCGCGCGGGAAACCTGAGACCGGTGAAGCGGACTCCGGGCGGTCATCCGCGGTGTTGCCGTTTGTGTTGTCGGGTCGTGGGTCGGGGGCGTTGTGTGGTCAGGCTGCTCGTTTGCGGTCGTTTGTGGTGGAGCGGCCGGGTGTG
>NZ_JBWKKP010000034.1:0-75398 GCF_056431485.1 Streptomyces sp. NPDC045899 | reverse complement strand
CTTCGGCGAACCAGGAATCACATCCGACGGCTGCGCATGAGCGGGTATACGCTCGGCCGCCCCACCCTCCATGGCGTCCTTCTGCGTCACGCGATCGTTCCTTTTCCGCCGACGCTGCCGCCGTCCACCCGGCAGCCGTCACCCGGCTTCGGGTCGTCCGGCGCCGAAACGCCTCTGTCATGCACGGACACTGATCCGCTCCCCCCTGTACACCGACGGCGCACCCGCCCGTCGACCGCTCCGATCGAGCCATCGAGGCCATTGCCGCAGTCTCACCCGGAACAGGACGCCAATACCGTCCTGTTGGTTTCGCCGCAGGTCGTGGCGCAGCACACATCCGCGGACCGTGCCGACGGCTTCCTTCGCACCGGTCCGGCGGATGTCCGAACGTCGATCCCTCGCTCCGGGTTCCCGGGTGCTCGACGGGGCGCTCCCGGGGATGTGGTCATGGCGGAAAATCATGCAAGCATGCTTGATTGTTTCTCTCGGTGCTGCCACGCTCACTCCCGACGCCCGCACGACACCCCCCGACGACGGGAGCCACGCGTGTCCGATACGGAAGCCCTGCTCGGCGATCTGCGCGCCGAGGGGGACGAGGTGGACGGTCTGGTCGCCGGGCTCGACGACACGGGGTGGCGGACCCCGACCCCCGCGCCCGGCTGGACCGTCGCGCACCAGATCGCCCACCTCGCCTGGACCGACGAACGCGCCGCGCAGGCCGCGCTCGATCCGGACGGGTTCGCGGAGGAGGTGCGCAAGGCACGGGCGGCACCGGGCGGGTTCGTGGACGAGGGCGCGGAACAGGGCGCCGCACTGCCGCCCGCGGAACTGCTGCGGCGCTGGCGGGACGGGCGCGAACGGCTGTGCCGGACGCTCGCCCAGGTACCCCCGGGCGCCCGGCTGCCCTGGTACGGGCCGCCGATGAGCGTGAAGTCCATGGCCACCGGACGGCTGATGGAGACCTGGGCCCATGGACAGGACGTCGCCGACGCCCTCGGCGCCCGCCGCGCCCCCACCGCCCGGCTGCGCCATGTGGCGCTGATCGGGGTCCGGGCGCGGGGCTACGCGTACGCGGCGCGCGGACTGGAGCCGCCCGCCGAGGAGTTCCGGGTCGAACTCACCGCCCCCGACGGCGGGGTGTGGACCTTCGGACCCGAGGACGCCGCACAGCGGGTGACCGGGGACGCCCTCGGCTTCTGTCTGCTGGTCACCCAGCGCGCCCACCGCGCCGACGTGGCCGTGACCGCGCACGGCCCGGACGCCGACCGCTGGCTGGACATCGCCCAGGCGTTCGCCGGACCGCCCGGAAAGGGCCGCCTGCCGGGCGGGGGTGCCGCATGACCGCGCCGCTCCGCATCGGCAACTCCTCCGGTTTCTACGGCGACCGGTTCGACGCCGTCCACGAGATGCTCACCGGCGGCCCTCTGGACGTCCTCACCGGTGACTACCTCGCCGAGCTGACCATGCTCATCCTCGGCCGCGACCGGATGAAGGACCCGGCCCGCGGGTACGCGGGCACCTTCCTGCGGCAGTTGGAGAACACCCTCGGCCTCGCCGTCCAGCGCGGCGTACGGCTGGTCACCAACGCGGGCGGGCTCAACCCGGCCGCCCTCGCCGACGACATCCGCGCCCTCGCCGACAAGCTGGGCATCACCGTGCGCGTCGGCCATGTCGAGGGCGACGATCTGCTCGCCACCCGCGACTGGGGCCCCGGTGTGCTCACCGCCAACGCCTATCTCGGGGGCGCCGGGATCGCCGCCTGCCTCCGCGGCGGCGCGGACGTGGTCGTCACCGGACGCGTCACCGACGCCGCCCTCGTCACCGGCCCGGCCGCCGCCCACTTCGGCTGGGCCGCCGACGACTGGGACGCGCTGGCCGGGGCGGTCGTCGCCGGACACGTCCTGGAGTGCGGCACCCAGGCCACCGGTGGCAACTACGCCTTCTTCACCGACCACGACATCCGCCGCCCCGGCTTCCCGCTCGCCGAGATCGCCGCGGACGGCTCCTGCGTGATCACCAAACACCCGGGCACCGGCGGCGCCGTGACCACCGGCACCGTCACCGCCCAGCTCCTCTACGAGACCGCGGGCGCCCGCTACGCGGGCCCCGACGTCACCGCCCGCCTCGACACCGTCCGGCTCACCCCCGACGGCCCCGACCGGGTGCGGATCGACGGCGTACGCGGCGAGGCGCCGCCGCCGACCCTCAAGACCGGGCTCACCCGCCTCGGCGGCCACCGCAACGAGGTGGTCTTCGTCCTCACCGGCCTGGACATCGAGGCCAAGGCCGCGCTCGTACAGAGCCAGCTGGACGCCGCGCTCGCCCGCCGCCGCCCCGCCGAGGTGCGCTGGACCCTGGCGCGTACCGACCACCCCGACGCCGCGGGACAGGAGGAGGCCAGCGCCCTGCTGCGGCTCGTCGTCCGCGACCGGGACCCCGACACCGTCGGCCGCGCGGTCAGCGCCGCCGCCGTCGAACTGGCCCTCGCCAGCTACCCCGGCTTCCACGTCACCGCCCCGCCCGGGAAAGCCTCCCCCTACGGCGTGTTCGAGGCGGTGGCGACCCCCGCCGACGCCGTCACCCACACCGCCGTCCTCCCTGACGGCACCCGTACGGCCATCCCCCCGGCGCCCGGCAGCCAGGCCCTCGCCCCCGTCGGCGAACCCGACCTGCCACCACCGCTCCCTTCCGGCCCCACCCGCCGCGCCCCCCTCGGGGCCGTCGCCGGGGCCCGCAGCGGCGACAAGGGCGGCAGCGCCAACATCGGCGTCTGGGCCCGCACCGAGGACGCCTGGCGCTGGCTCGCCCACACCCTCACCACCGAGCGGCTGCGCGCGCTGCTGCCCGAGACGGCCGGGCTGCCCGTCACCCGCCACACCCTGCCCAACCTGCGCGCCCTGAACTTCACCGTGGACGGTCTGCTCGGCGAAGGCGTCGCCGCCCAGGCCCGCTTCGACCCGCAGGCCAAAGCCGTCGGCGAATGGCTGCGCTCACGCCACCTGGACATACCGGAGGTACTGCTTTGACTGCTCTTCTGCCCGAGGGCGGGAGATTCCTGGCTCAGGCTGCCTCCCGGACCGGCGGCCCGGGAGGTCTTACGCCCTCGACACCAGCCGGGTTCAGACCAGCCCGGACGAGCATCACGCGGGCGGAGTTCTTGTCCCTTGGGGATACGACTCCACACACGGCGCAGGTGTAGGTACGTTCGGAAAGAGGTAGTGCGTGCTTGGTTCTCGCTCCGCACCGGGCGCAGTCCATGGTGGTGTGCGCAGGGTGCACAAGCCGGATATCCCGCTCGTGCTTGCGGCCCATCTCGATCAGAGCCGCCTTTGTGGCGCCGATGGCGGCATCGGCAGCTTTGCGCGCCATCGACGTGCTGGCCAGGAACGCCGGGCGGAAGTCCTCCACCGCCACCACGTCATGGTCACGGACCACCTTCTTGGCCCACTTGCGGGCCGTGTCCTGCCGCTGTCGGGCGATCTTCTTGTGCAGCTTCGCCGCGTGCCGCCTGGCTCTGCGGTAGCCCTTCGACGGCGACCTGCCCTTCGGCGGGCGGCGGCGGGCCATCATCCGCTGGTAACGGCCCAGTTTCGCCATGACCTTCCGGCCGTGTTCGGCATGGGGAAGGTCGTGCGCGTCGGATGTGGTGGTGGCGGTCTCCTTCACGCCCCAGTCCACACCCAGCACGCAACCAGTTGTGCCAAGGGGCTCGACCTGGGCGGGGACGACGAACGAGGCGTACCAATCGCCAACACCGTCTCGAAAGACGCGCACGCTGGAAGGGCCTGCCGGAAGCTCGCGCGACCACACCACCGCCACCACGACGCCGCCTGCCAGGTGCAGGCGCCCGCCTCTCAGGCGGAAGCCGCGCCGGGTGTAGTTCAGGGTCGGATCGGCGTCCCGCTTCCTCTTCCAGCGGGGCATCCCCGCCCGGCGGTGCATGGGAAGTCGATCTTTGATGTCCTTCAGTGCCTTCGCGCGGGATCTGCCGAAGTCCCGTATGAGCTGCTGCTGAGGAACCGAGGAGCCCTCCCGCAGCCATGGGGTGGTGCGGCGGGCCTCGGTCAGCATCGCGTCGAGCCCCGCCGGTCCGCACATCTCACCGTCCCGGTGGGCCTTCTTCGAGCGGGCAACGCACTCATTCCACACCCACCGGCACCGACCCCACTCTGCCTCGAGCGTCGCACGGGCGCCAGCGGACACGCGAAGCCGGTAGGTCCACCGGGCGTACCCGGTGCCTGCGCTGGTCTTCGATCCCGCCGTCATGACCACCAATCTAACTGTGAGGTACGACAGTTGAGTGTCCCTGGAGGTGGCCTGCCCCGGAGCGGTGCGAGGTGGATGCCGAACCGCCCTAACGGCAATTCTGCCCTCCCGGCCCTGTTCCGCAGGAATCCGATTCCACCCCACTCTGAAGGCTCAAGCATCCTGGGAGGGAACTAGTGACCGTGCTCGCGTCCGCGCTCGACCCCGGCGGCGCCGACTACACGGCCCACCGCGAGGCGATGCTCGCCAAGCTCGGCGAACTCGACGCCGAGCACCACAAGGCGCTGGCCGGCGGCGGTGAGAAGTACGTCGCCCGGCACCGCAAGCGCGGCAAGCTCCTCGCCCGTGAGCGGATCGAGCTGCTCCTCGACCCCGACACCCCGTTCCTCGAGCTCTCCCCGCTCGCCGCCTGGGGCAGCGACTACCCCGTCGGCGCCTCCCTCGTCACCGGTATCGGCGTCATCTCCGGTGTCGAATGCGTGATCAGCGCCAACGACCCCACCGTGCGCGGCGGCGCCAGCAACCCCTGGACCCTGAAGAAGTCCCTGCGCGCCCATGAGATCGCCCACGTCAACCGGCTCCCCGTGGTCAGCCTCGTGGAATCCGGCGGCGCCGATCTCCCCAGCCAGAAGGAGATCTTCATCCCGGGCGGTGCGCTCTTCCGCGACCTCACCCGGCTCTCCGCCGCCGGAATCCCCACCATCTCCGTGGTCTTCGGCAACTCCACCGCCGGCGGTGCGTACGTCCCCGGGATGTCCGATCACGTGATCATGGTCAAGGAGCGCTCCAAGGTGTTCCTCGGCGGCCCGCCGCTGGTCAAGATGGCCACCGGAGAGGAGAGCGACGACGAGTCGCTCGGCGGTGCCGAGATGCACGCCCGCACCTCCGGCCTCGCCGACTACTTCGCCACCGACGAGCCCGACGCCCTGCGCCAGGCCCGCCGCGTCGTCGCCCGCCTCAACTGGCGCAAGGCGCACCCCGACCCGGGCCCCGCCGAACCGCCCGAGTACGACGCCGAGGAACTCCTCGGTATCGTCCCCGGCGACCTCAAGGTCCCCTTCGACCCCCGTGAGGTCATCGCCCGTATCGTCGACGGCTCCGACTTCGACGAGTTCAAGCCCCGCTACGGCACCAGCCTCACCACCGGCTGGGCCGGTCTCCACGGCTACCCCCTCGGCATCCTCGCCAACGCCCAGGGCGTGCTCTTCAGCGAGGAGTCCCAGAAGGCCGCCCAGTTCATCCAGCTCGCCAACCAGCGCGACATCCCGCTGCTGTTCCTGCACAACACCACCGGCTACATGGTCGGCCGCGAGTACGAGCAGGGCGGGATCATCAAACACGGCGCCATGATGATCAACGCCGTATCCAACTCCCGCGTGCCGCACCTGTCCGTACTCATCGGTGCCTCCTACGGCGCCGGTCACTACGGCATGTGCGGCCGGGCCTACGACCCCCGCTTCCTCTTCGCCTGGCCCAGCGCCAAGTCCGCCGTCATGGGGCCGCAGCAGCTCGCGGGCGTCCTGTCCATCGTCGCCCGGCAGTCCGCCGCCGCCAAGGGACAGCCCTACGACGAGGAGGCCGACGCCGGGCTGCGCGCCATGGTCGAGCAGCAGATCGAGTCCGAGTCCCTGCCCATGTTCCTCTCCGGGCGGCTCTACGACGACGGCGTCATCGACCCCCGCGACACCCGTACCGTGCTCGGCCTCTGCCTGTCCGCCATCCACACCGCACCGGTCGAAGGCGCACGCGGCTTCGGCGTCTTCCGGATGTGAGGAAAATGATCCGCTCCCTCCTGGTCGCCAACCGCGGCGAGATCGCCCGCCGCGTCTTCCGCACCTGCCGTGAACTCGGCATCGCCACCGTCGCCGTGCACTCCGACGCCGACGCGGACGCCCGGCACGTCCACGAGGCCGACGCCGCCGTACGGCTGCCGGGCGACGCGCCCGCGGACACGTATCTGCGCGCCGACCTCATCGTCAAAGCCGCCCTCGCCGCCGGGGCCGACGCCGTCCACCCCGGCTACGGCTTCCTCTCCGAACACGCGGACTTCGCCCGCGCGGTGACCGACGCCGGGCTGGTCTGGATCGGGCCGCCGCCCGCCGCGATGGAGGCCATGGCCTCCAAGACCCGGGCCAAGGAGCTGATGCGCGAGGCCGGTGTCCCCCTCCTCGAACCCGGCGATCCCGACCGGGTCACCGCCGCCGACCTCCCCCTCCTGGTGAAGGCCGCGGCGGGCGGCGGCGGGCGCGGTATGCGGGTGGTCCGCGACCTCGACGCGCTCCCCGCCGAACTCGAATCCGCCCGCGCGGAGGCGGCGTCGGCCTTCGGTGACGGCGAGGTCTTCCTCGAGCCCTATCTGGAGGGCGCCCGCCACGTCGAGGTGCAGGTGCTCGCCGACACCCGCGGCACGGTGTGGACGCTCGGCACCCGTGACTGCTCCCTCCAGCGCCGCCACCAGAAGGTGATCGAGGAGGCCCCGGCCCCGGGGCTGAGCGAGGCGCTGCGCACCGTACTGCACGAGTCCGCGGCGAACGCGGCGCGCAGCATCGGGTACGAGGGCGCGGGCACGGTGGAGTTCCTGGTCTCGGGCGACCGCGCGTACTTCCTGGAGATGAACACCCGGCTCCAGGTGGAGCACCCGGTGACCGAGGAGATCTACGGCCTGGACCTGGTGGCCCTCCAACTGCGGGTCGCGGAGGGCGAACGGCTCGGCGCCGCCCCCGAGGCGCGCGGACACGCGGTCGAGGCCCGGCTGTACGCGGAGGACCCGGGGCGGGGGTGGCAGCCGCAGACGGGTGTGATGCACCGGTTCACCTTTGTGGGGGGTGAGCCGGAGCAGGGTGCCCGGCTGCGGGGCCGGGGCCTCCGGGGCGGCGGCCCTGGACCGGATATTCACGGCGCCGGTACCCGGAGCCGTGAGGTGGGCCGGGAATGGGCGCCACACATATCCGATAGCGTCCAGGACCCCCACCCCTGCGACCCCGGCCCCTCCCGTCTCGTCGGCGGCTCTCCGCCCGGACTGCGGATCGACTCCGGGATCGTGGACGGTGACGAGATCGGCGTCCACTACGACCCGATGCTCGCCAAGGTCATCGTCTGGGCCCCCACCCGCGGGGAGGCACTGCGGCGGCTGGCCCATGAGCTGGAGCGCGCGACCCTCCACGGCCCGGTGACCAACCGTGAGCTGCTCGTGCGGTCCCTGCGCCACCCGGAGTTCACCGAGGGACGGATGGACACCGGCTTCCTGGAGCGCCATCTCGACGAACTAACGGCTCCCGACACGGAAAGCGCTCCGGTGTCGGCCCTGGCGGCGGCACTCGCTGACGCATCGGACCGCCCTCCGTCCGTGGCCGGGCGACTGGGGGGATGGCGCAACGTCGCCTCCCAGCCGCAGGTCAAGACCTACCGCGCGGAACCGGACGGCACCGAACAAGAGGTCCATTACCGGCTCACCCGCGACGGTCTGGTGGCCGACCGGTTCCCGGACATCCGACTGGTGCGGGCCGATCCTCAGCGGGTGGTCCTCGAAGCCGACGGCATCCGGCGGACGTTCGACGTGGCGGTATACGGCGACCGCGTCCACGTGGACTCACCCCTGGGATCCTTCGCCTTCACCGCCCTGCCCCGGTTCCCCGACCCCACCGCCCGTACGGAGCCCGGCTCCCTGCTGGCGCCCATGCCGGGCACGGTGGTCCGGGTCGCCGAGGTGGCCGTGGGGGACCGGGTCGAGGCCGGACAGCCGCTGCTGTGGCTGGAGGCCATGAAGATGGAGCACCGCATCACCGCACCCGCCGCCGGGGTCCTCACCGCGCTGCACGTGGCCACCGGCCGTCAGGTCGAGGTCGGTGCCCTGCTCGCGGTGGTGGCGGCGGAGGACGAACACACCTGAGGGGCAGGGGTCGCAGGGGTGGTGTCCTGGACGCTATCGGATATTTGTGGCGCCCATTCCCGGCCCACCTCACGGCTCCGGGTGCCGGCGCCGTGAATATCCGGTCCAGGACGCCACCCCGGAGGCCCCGGCCCCGCCCCGTGACATCGCACCGCAACCACCACGGCAGCACCCACGAGGAGCGGCAGATGAACCCGATCACCACCGACACCCCCGAACGCGCCGATCTGCGCGCCGCCGTCGCCGCCCTCGGCAAGGGCCACGGCGGCGACATCCACGAGCTGTGGAAAGAGGCCGGAAAGCTGGGCTACCTCGGGATCAACCTCCCCGAGGAGTACGGCGGCGGAGGCGCCGGCATAGCCGAACTGTCCATCGTCCTGGAGGAGCTGGGCGCGGCGGGCTGCCCGCTGCTCCTGCTCGTCGTCTCGCCCGCCATCTGCGGCACGGTCATCTCCCGCTTCGGCACCGAGGAGCAGAAGCGCCGCTGGCTGCCCGGTCTCGCCGACGGCAGCGTACGGATGGCGTTCGGCATCACCGAGCCCGACGCGGGCTCGAACTCGCACCGGATCACCACCACCGCCCGCCGTGACGGCGACGACTGGGTGCTGACCGGCCGCAAGGTGTTC
Organism: Streptomyces sp. NPDC045899; assembly: GCF_056431485.1. Lineage (NCBI taxonomy): Bacteria > Bacillati > Actinomycetota > Actinomycetes > Kitasatosporales > Streptomycetaceae > Streptomyces > Streptomyces sp. NPDC045899. The sequence continues at coordinate 66,617 of NZ_JBWKKP010000034.1, read as the reverse complement.
ATCACCGGGGTGGACACCGCCGACGCCACGCTGATCGTGGGCCGTACCGAGGACGCGCGGACCGGGAAGCTCAAGCCGTGCCTGTTCATCGTCCCCCGTGAGACACCCGGTTTCGCGTACCACCACATCCCGATGGAACTCGACTCGGACGAGCGGCAGTTCGAGCTGGTGCTGGACGACGTCCGGCTGCCCGCCGACGCGCTGGTGGGCGACGAGGACGCGGGGCTGCTCCAGCTCTTCGCCGGGCTCAACCCGGAGCGCATCATGACGGCGGCGTTCGCGCTGGGCATGGGCCGCTTCGCGCTGGCGAAGGCGGTGGACTACGCCCGGACCCGTCAGGTGTGGAAGGAGCCCATCGGCGCGCACCAGGCCATCGCGCACCCGCTGGCGCAGGCGCATATCGAGCTGGAGCTCGCCCGGCTGATGACCGCGAAGGCGGCGTACCTGTACGACGGCGGCGATGACGCGGCGGCAGGGGAGGCGGCGAACATGGCGAAGTACGCCGCCGCCGAGGCCGCGGTGAAGGCGGTGGACCAGTCGGTGCACACGCTCGGCGGCAACGGGCTGAGCGCGGAGTACGGGCTGGCGCGGCTGATCACGGCGTCGCGGGTGGCGCGGATCGCGCCGGTGAGCCGGGAGATGATCCTCAACTTCGTCTCGCACCAGACGCTGGGCCTGCCGAAGTCGTACTGAGTCCGAACAGGCACGTATCGACCGGGGAGTTGGGCAGTGTCGACGGGAAGGTAATCGGATTCGAGGGGAACGCCATGGTGCTGCACAGCGACTACCCGGATGTCCCGCCCGTCGATCTGCCCATCCACGAGGCCGTACTGGCCCGTGCGGCGGATGAGTTCGGTGAGCGGACCGCGCTGGTGGACGGGGTGACGGGGGCGAGCATGACCTATGCCGCCCTCGACCACGCCTCACGGAGGATCGCGGCCGCGCTGGCGGAGACCGGGATCGGCAAGGGCGAGACGGTGGCGCTGCACAGCCCCAACTCGATCATCTACCCGGCGGCGTTCTACGGCGTGACGCGCACCGGCGCGACCGTCACCACGGTGCACACGCTGTCGACGGCGGAGGAGTTCGCCAAGCAGCTGAGGGACGCGGAGGCACGGTGGATCATCACCGTGTCCCCGCTGCTCCCAGTGGCCCGGGAGGCGGCCGAGCGGGCCGGCGGGGTGCGCGAGGTCTTCGTATGCGACGAGGCGAGCGGACACCGTTCGCTGCGGGAGATGCTCGTGTGCACCGCGCCGGAGCCGGTGGTGGAGATCGACCCGGTGGAGGACGTGGCGGTGCTGCCGTACTCGTCGGGGACCACGGGCACCCCGAAGGGGGTGATGCTGACCCACCGGAACGTGGCGACGAACCTGGCGCAGGTGGAGACGATGGTGCCGACGCGGCCGGGCGAACGGGTGCTGGCGGTGCTGCCGTTCTTCCACAGCTACGGGCTGACGGCGCTGATGAACGCGCCGCTGCGCAACGGCAGCACGGTCATCGTGCTGCCGCGGTTCGATCTGGAGCAGTTCCTGACGGCGATCGAGAAGCACCGCGCGGAGGCGGTGTACGTGGCGCCGCCGATCGTGCTGGCGCTGGCGAAGCATCCGGCGGTGGAGGGGCGGGACCTGTCGTCGGTGCGGTTCGTGCTGAGCGCGGCGGCGCCGCTGGACGCGCGGCTGGCACAGGCGTGTGCCGACCGGCTGGGGCTGCCACCGCTGCTCCAGGCGTTCGGGATGACGGAGCTGTCCCCGGGGTCGCACCTGGTGCCACTGGACGCGCGGGACGTACCCCCGGGCACGGTGGGCCGGCTGCTGCCGAGCACCCGGATGCGCGTGGTGGACCCGGAGACGGGTCAGGACGTGGCGGTGGGGGTGGACGGGGAGATCCTGGTCCAGGGGCCGCAGGTGATGAAGGGCTATCTGGGCAGGCCCGAGGAGACCCACGCGATGATCGACGCGGAGGGCTGGCTGCGCACCGGGGACGTCGGGCATGTGGACGCCGACGGCTGGCTCTACGTGGTGGACCGGGTCAAGGAGCTGATCAAGTACAAGGGTTACCAGGTCGCCCCCGCCGATCTGGAGGCCGTGCTGCTCACTCATGAGGACGTCGCGGACGCGGCGGTCATCGGGGTGGCCGACGGCGCGGGCAACGAACTGCCCAAGGCATACGTGGTGCGGGTGCCCGGAGCCCGCGTCTCGGGGGACGACCTGATCCGTTACGTTGCCGGTCAGGTGGCCCCGTACAAGAAGGTGCGCAGCGTGGAGTTCACGGACGCCGTGCCGCGCTCCGCCACCGGCAAGATCCTCAGGCGCGAACTGCGCGCCAGGGAAAGGAGTTCGACCGCGACATGACCGACGCGCCTCAGCCGCTGGTGCGGCGTACCGACGCCCGCGGCATCACCACGCTGACCCTCGACTCCCCGCACAACCGCAACGCGCTCTCGGCCCGGCTGGTCGCCGAGCTGCACGAGGCGCTGGCGGCGGCCGGGAAGGACGGGGAGACCCGGGCGGTGCTGCTCACCCACACCGGCAACACGTTCTGCGCGGGCGCGGACCTGAAGGAGCCACCGGCCACCACCGGCGCGCTCGGTCTGGTCGCGCTGCTGCGGGCCATCGTGGAGCTGCCCAAACCGGTGGTGGCCCGGGTCGCGGGACACGTACGGGCCGGGGGGCTCGGACTGCTCGGGGCGTGCGACGTCTCGGCGGCGGGCCGGGGCTCCAGCTTCGCCTTCACGGAGGCGCGGCTGGGGCTGGCGCCCGCGGTGATCTCGCTGCCGCTGCTGCCCCGGCTGGATCCGCGTGCCGCGTCCCGCTACTACCTGACCGGGGAGAAGTTCGGCCCGGCCGAGGCGGCCCGGATCGGTCTGGTGACGCTGGCGGACCCGGACGGGGATCCGGACGAGCTGCTGGCACCGGTGCTGGAGGGCCTGCGCCGGGGCTCCCCGCAGGGGCTCGCGGAGTCCAAGCGGCTGGTGACGGCGGAGACGCTGCGGACCTTCGACCGGGACGCGGAGTCCCTGGCGGAGCTGTCGGCGCGGCTGTTCGGCTCGGCGGAGGCCCGCGAGGGGATGACGGCGTTCCTGGAGCGCCGGGACCCGCCGTGGGTGCCGGACACGGCCGGTGGCGGCGCGGCGGGAGCGGGGCGGTGACGCGGGCGTCCGGGCCCCGTACCGTGCCGCGCGACCCCAAGCAGGACCGCAGCCGCGCCACCCGGCAGCGGCTGCTGGAGGCCGCCGTGTCCTGTCTGGCCGAGTACGGCTGGGCGGGGTCCACGGTGGCGGTGGTGGCCGAGCGCGCCGGGGTCTCCCGGGGCGCGGCCCAGCACCACTTCCCGACCCGGGAGGACCTGTTCACGGCGGCGGTGGAGCATGTCGCCGAGGAGCGCTCGGCGGAGCTGCGGACCCTCCCCGCCCCGCGGGGGGAGGGCCGCAACCGGGCGGTGGTGCGGGCGATCGTCGGCCTCTACACCGGCCCGCTGTTCCGGGCCGCCCTCCAGCTGTGGGTGGCGGCGGCCAACGAGGAGCAGCTGGGCGCCCGGGTGACCGCGCTGGAGGCGCGGATCGGCCGGGAGACCCACCGGATGGCGGTGGAGCTGCTGGGCGCCGACGAGTCCGTGCCGGGGGTGCGGGAGACCGTCCAGGGCCTGCTGGACATGGGCCGCGGGCTGGGCCTGGCCAATCTGCTCACGGACGACGGCCCGCGCCGGGAGCGGGTCGTCGTCCAGTGGGCGGCGATCCTGGACGGGGTGCTGGGCGCCCCGCGCTAGCGCGAGATGTCCCCGTAGCCCTCGATGTCGTGCGGGCTGCGGGTGCCCGGACCGGTGTAGCGGGCCGAGGGCCGGACCAGCCGTCCGGTCCGCTTCTGCTCCAGGATGTGCGCGCTCCACCCGGCGGTGCGGGCGCAGGTGAACATCGACGTGAACATATGCGCCGGGACCTCGGCGAAGTCCAGCACGATGGCCGCCCAGAACTCCACATTGGTGGCGAGCACCCGGTCCGGGCGGCGGTTGTGCAGCTCGTCCAGGGCGGCCCGCTCCAGGGCCTCGGCGACCTCGAACCGGGGTGCGCCCAGCTCCTTGGCGGTGCGCCGCAGCACCCGCGCCCGCGGGTCCTCGGCGCGGTAGACGCGGTGGCCGAAGCCCATCAGCCGCTCGCCCCGGTCCAGGGCCTGGCGGACGTACGCCCCGGCGTCCCCGGTGCGCTCGATCTCCTCGATCATGCCCAGCACCCGGGAGGGCGCGCCGCCGTGCAGCGGGCCGGACATGGCGCCGACCGCGCCGGAGAGCGCGGCGGCGACATCGGCGCCGGTGGAGGCGATGACGCGGGCGGTGAAGGTGGAGGCGTTCATGCCGTGTTCGGCCGCCGAGGTCCAGTAGGCGTCGACGGCGGCGACGTGCTTGGGGTCGGGCTCACCGCGCCAGCGCCGCATGAACCGCTCGACGATGGTCCCGGCCTTGTCGATCTCGTGCTGCGGCACCATCGGCCGCCCCTGGCCGCGGGCCGACTGGGCGACGTAGGACAGGGCCATCACGGCGGCGCGGGCCAGGTCCTCGCGGGCCTGCTCCTCGTCGATGTCCAGCAGCGGTTTCAGCCCCCACACCGGGGCGAGCATGGCCAGCGCGGACTGGACGTCGACCCGGACGTCCCCGGAGTGCACCGGGATGGGGAAGGGCTCGGCGGCGGGCAGCCCGGGGTTGAAGGCGCCGTCGACCAGCAGGCCCCAGACGTTGCCGAACGACACGTGGCCCACCAGGTCCTCGATGTCGACGCCTCGGTAGCGGAGCGCGCCGCCCTCCTTGTCGGGTTCGGCGATCTCCGTCTCGAACGCGACGACTCCCTCGAGTCCGGGTACGAAGTCGGACATCAGGCGGCTCCTCATGATGTGGTCGGCGGTGGGCGGATGGCTGGTGCGGGCAGTGCTCGTGGTGCGGGCGGCGGGGCTGGTACCGCTGCGTCAGCGGAATCGTCAGATGGCTGTCGTGCATGCTGCCGGTGGTCGGTACCGGGACGGTTCCACGGCCGCGTCGGCGGCTCGCGGTCCGTACCGGCTATCCGGTGGTGTGCCCCGTGCGGCTGGTGGTCACCCAACCGTGCCCGAAGAGGTGTGGCACCGAGTGGCAGCGGACCCTGACAGGCGCATGGTCAGCCACAGTCTGCTGGCTTCGCTACCCATGGGGAAGCGTGAGAAGCGGCACACCCGCCGTCCCCCGGAGGGAGGGTTACCGGTCCCCACGACGGGGGAAAGACCACCCGGCGGTGGAGGGGACTTCGCTCTTTCGGGGTACCCCCTGCGGTGGACCGGCGATGTTGCAAGATATGCGCGTGCCTCACGTTGACCCGGAGCCGTCCGTTTCCGCCGCGTCCGCCGCGCGCGCGTCCGCCTCGTCCGCCGCGTCCGCGCGTACGTACGATCCGGCCGCCATGCGCGAGCACTACCGTGCCGAGGGCATGACCGAGGCCGATCTCGCGGACGATCCGTACCGGCAGTTCACCCACTGGTTCGAGCAGGCCGTCGGCAGCGGGCTCTTCGAGCCCAACGCGATGGTCGTCTCCACCGCGGACGCGGCGGGGCGCCCCAGCTCCCGTACGGTCCTGATGAAGAGCTTCGACGAGCGCGGCTTCGTCTTCTACACCAACTACGGCTCGCGCAAGGGCCGGGAGCTGGCCGGGAACCCGTATGTCTCGCTGCTCTTCCCCTGGCATCCGATCGCCCGTCAGGTGATCGTCCTGGGCACCGCGCGGCGCACCGGACGGGACGAGACGGCGGCGTACTTCCGGACCCGGCCGCACGGTTCGCAGCTGGGGGCGTGGGCCAGCGCCCAGTCCTCGGTGGTCGGCTCCCGTGAGGAGCTGGACCGCTCCTACGCGGAGCTGGCGGACCGCTATCCGCCGGGGGAGCAGGTGCCGGTGCCGCCGGAGTGGGGCGGCTTCCGGGTGGTGCCGGAGGCGGTGGAGTTCTGGCAGGGACGGCAGAACCGGCTGCACGACCGGCTGCGGTACGTATGGGTGCCGGCGGAGGAGGGCGGCCGCTGGGAGATCGAGCGGCTGAGCCCCTGAAGGGGCGGCGGCCCTCGTCGATCTTCGGCATGGTGGCGCCCTGAAGGGCGCGGAGCGCAGACGCAGACGACCCGTGGGTCGTTTCCTCGTGCCGTACGGCACCAGGAAGCCGGTCGGACGTACCGGCGACCCACGGGTCGGGTGACTGCTCGGGATTGGCCGGCCGCACACAGGATCTGTGCGCAGGTCCGGCGATGCGCAGAGCGCGACGGCGGACGGCTAGCCCGCAGCCACCTCACGCGTCCGGATTTCATACATCTGCCGAACCACCTCCCTTCTCGTGTACCCACAGCCTAAAAACCGTCCCGGACGACACACAAGCGAATTTCCGGGAGGCAACGATTTGGTGGATTGTGGTGTGGCGCGCGTCACGTTCGAGTTCAATGTCCCGACGTGCACCACCACAGCCAGCCGCGTCCCGCAGGGGGTGTCCGGTGACCGCTTCACCACGATCCGAACCTGCACGTCCAGCCCGCTCCGCGCCGTCCGCGCGGTCCGTTCCCGCGCAGTCCGCGGCCTCCGGACCCGTTCCCGGCCGGGACGACCCCGATCTGCTCACCGCCCTGCTCGACGGGATGGACGCGGCGCTGTGCGCGTTCGACGCCGACGGCACCGTGACCCACTGGAACCGCGAGGCCGAGCGCGTCCTCGGCTGGACGGCGGCCGAGGCCGTCGGCCGCAAGGGACTCGCCGGATGGGCGGCCCGTGAGGCGGACGCGGACGAGGTCCAGCAGCGGCTGATGGCGGTGCGGGACGGGGGAGCCCGTCAGGTCCATGAATTCGCACTGGTGACGAAGGGCGGCGGACGGGTGCTCGTCCGCACCCAGTCCTCGCCGGTGCCCGGCGCGGACGGCCGTCCCGCCGGGGTGTACTGCGCCTTCAGCGAGGTCCACTCGCAGATCGACCTGGAGCGGTCGATCGCGCTGAGCGAGGCGCTGTTCGAGGACGCGTCGTGGCATGTGGTCCTCGTCGACGCCGATCTCCGGGTGGCCGTGCTGAACGGCAACGCGGCGGTCGCCCTGCGGACCGGGCGCAAGGCGGTGCTCGGCCGTCCGCTGGGCGACCTCCTGGACCAGGGCGTGGAGGAGGTCGAGAGCGCCCTCCAGCACGTCCTGGCCGAGGGCGCACCGCCCGCGCCCACCGAGCTGTGGGTGACGCTGCGCGAGCCCGACGAGGACCTGGAGATGGCGGACGCCGTCCGGTACGAGGACCTCGAGGAGGACGGCCGGGCGGTGGTGAGGACGGAGCCGGGGCAGGGGTCCGGTCCGGCGCGGCGCTGCTGGCGCAGCGGCTTCCTGCGGCTGGCCTCACCGCTCGCGGAGGAGCCGGTGCCGCTCGGGGTGGCCTGGATCTTCCAGGACGTGACCGAGGCGAAGACGCACGAGCAGGACAGCGCGCGGATGCGCTTCCGGAGCAGCCAGCTGCACCGGGCGGCGCGGGCGGCGGGCGAGTGCGAGGACCCGATGGAGGCGGCCTCGGTGCACCTGGACTTCGCGCTGGCGGGGTTCGCCGATCACGCGCTGGTCGACCTGGTGTCGCCGGGAGGCGGTGATCTGCGGCTGGTGCGGGTGGCCGTGACCCCGTGCGACGCCCCGGGGCCGTGTCCGCCCACCCAGCCCGGCGGGATCCCGGTCGCGTACCCGGAGGGCCATCCGGCGCTCCAGGCGGTGGCGCGCTGCGGTGCGGTGCGGGCCACCGCGTCCCGTACGGACGAGGGGGCGCTGGCGCGGTGGACGGCCGCCCGCAAATGGCCGGACGGCACCGTGCACGCGCTGTGCGCGGTGCTCCGCAGCCGGGGGCGGACCCTGGGCGTGGCCACGTTCCTGCGCGGACCCACGCGCCGTGCGTTCGATCGCGCGGACGCGGTGTACGCGGAGGATGTGGCGGCGCGGGTCGCCGCGGCGGTCGACCTCGCCGGTGGTGCGGGCGCGGGGTGAGGCGTTCGGGTGCGGGGCCGGGGCCTCCGGGGTGGCGGTCCCGGACCGGATATTCACGGCGCCGGTGCCCGGAGCCGTGGGGTGGGCCGGGAGTGGGCGCCACACATATCCGATAGCGTCCAGGACCCCCACCCCTGCGGCCCCGGCCCCTCCCGTCTCGTCGGCGGCCCTCCGTCAGCGGTGGTAGAAGATGCGGTCCGCGTGGTCGCTCATGACGCGTTCGTTCCAGGCGTGGCCGCCGTCGACGTTGCCCGATCGCAGCATGGGGGGCTGCTCGTCGTTCTCGGCCAGGTCCTCGACCGCTGTCGCGATCACCGCCTGCATCAGGGCGCTCGTCACCACCGTGGACGCCGGTGCGAAGGGGGCCCCGACCCGCTCGGAGGTGAGTTCGGCGTCGCCCACCGCGATCTTGTTGTCCAGGACCAGATCGCAGTGGTCCTTCAGGAAGCTCCCCGTCGGATTGCGGGGGGTCGTGCCCGTCGCGTAGGCGAGGGAGGTCACGCCGATCACCGTGATGCCCCGGGTGCGGGCCGTCTGTGCCAGCTCCACCGGCAGGACGTTGCGGCCCGAGAGCGAGATCACGATCAGCAGGTCGCCCGCGCGCAGCGGGCTCTGCTCCACGACGGTGGTGGCCAGGCCCTCGACCCGCTCCAGCGCGCTGCCCAGGGTCGCGGGCATGACGTCCACGCCGACCAGGCCCGGGGCCGGGAGCAGGTTCATCAGCGCCAGACCGCCCGCGCGGTAGACGACGTCCTGGGCGGGCAGCGAGGAGTGCCCGGCGCCGAAGACGAAGAGGCGGCCGCCCGCGCGGACCGTCCGGGCGATCAGCCGGCCCGCGGCGGAGATCCGTTCGGACTCCTCGTCCCGGACGCGGTGGAGCAGGTCGACGGCCGCGTCGAAGAAGCGTCCGGCGGCTTCGGAATCGCTCATGGGCGGGCGCCCCCCGGTGTCGTTCCGGTGTGTGCTTGGATCATGACGCTGTCAATAGCAGTCCCCGCCGTCGGTACGGAAGGGGCCGTCTCGGCCCCGTTGTCGGTGGGATGCGTCAGAATTGGGTGAGGGCCACCGCACGACACATCGAGGGGCACGCATGTCCGGACTCATCGACACCACGGAGATGTATCTCCGCACCATCCTCGAGCTGGAGGAGGAGGGCGTGGTCCCCATGCGCGCCCGGATCGCGGAGCGTCTCGATCAGAGCGGGCCCACGGTCAGCCAGACGGTGGCGCGGATGGAGCGCGACGGTCTGGTGACGGTCGCGGGCGACCGTCATCTGGAGTTCACCGAGGAGGGCCGCCGGCTGGCGACGCGGGTGATGCGCAAGCACCGGCTCGCGGAGTGCCTGCTCGTGGACGTCATCGGACTGGAGTGGGAGCAGGTGCACGCCGAGGCGTGCCGCTGGGAGCACGTGATGAGCGAGGCGGTGGAGCGGCGGGTGCTGGAGCTGCTGCGTCATCCCACCGAGTCGCCGTACGGCAACCCGATCCCGGGTCTCGAGGAGCTCGGCGAGAAGGCCGAGGCCGATCCGTTCCTGGACGACAGCATGGTGAGCCTGCGTGAGCTGGAGCCGGGCACCGAGGGCAAGACGGTGGTGGTGCGCCGGATCGGCGAGCCGATCCAGACGGACGCCCAGCTGATGTACACACTGCGGCGGGCCGGGGTGCAGCCGGGTTCGGTGGTGAGCGTCACCGAGTCGCCGGGCGGTGTGCTGGTCGGCAGCAGCGGTGAGGCGGCCGAGCTGGAGTCGGAGATCGCCTCCCACGTCTTCGTGGCCAAGCGCTGACACCCTGACGTCGTCCACCTGCGACGACGGACATTCCCGACACCGGAGTTCCGGGAACCCCGAGCGGGGCACGCCGACGCGTGCCACGCTGACGCATATGCGTGCTCGCGCGCCGAGGCGTTTCCGGGGTCAGGGGGAGGGGGCTCCTATGGGCCCGACGGGCAGTGCCACCGGGCGGGAGCTCATGAGCGAGGGCCCCGGCGCCCGAAGGTGGCGAGGCCCTGCTTCCCCATGTCCCCCCGCAGGGCCCCGGGCCGCACGGACCGCGCGAACGCGGCCGGTGCGACCCGGCGCCCCGGTGACCCGGAGCCCCGAGCTCCCAGGGTCGTCCCCCGCGGACTCCCTTCCCCGAGCAGTCCGCCTCCCGCTAGCTGTCTCCCCTCGGCGGAGACGACCAATCCTTGAGCATGGTCACTCGAACGAGGGGTGTTGCCCGGCGACACCCTTCTATTCGAATGCGGGTTCGATACTGTGGGCGTGCTCGAGAGAGGGATGGAGGTGCCAGAACGTATGGTGCGCCGCATCGACGTAAGCGGAGCCGGCGGTGTCCGGCTCGCCGCGTGGGAGTTCACCGATCCGCCCAAGCCGCGTGGCCGGGCGGGCTCGTGCGGGCCCGGAGTGCTGCTCCTCCACGGACTGATGGGCCGCGCCGCCCATTGGGCGGAGACCGCCCGCTGGCTCTCCACCCGGCACCGGGCCGTCGCGCTGGATCAGCGCGGGCACGGCCGCAGTGAGAAGCCGGTCGAAGGCCCGTTCGGCCGCGGGGCCTATGTGGAGGACGCGGCGGCCGCCGTGGAGCAGCTCGGTCTGGCGCCGGTCACCCTGATCGGCCATGCGATGGGCGCCCTGACGGCCTGGCAGCTCGCGGCCCACCGCCCCGACCTGGTCCGGGCCCTGGTCATCTGCGATATGCGGGCCTCCGCGCTGGGCGCGGCGTCGCAGCGGGAGTGGGCGGAGTGGTTCGGATCGTGGCCGGTGCCGTTCGCCACGCTGGCCGATGTGCGGAAGTGGTTCGGCGAGGACGATCCGGTGCTGGAGCGGCCGAATCCGTCCCGGGGCGAGTTCTTCGCGGAGATCATGGCCGAGCGGTCGGACGGCTGGCGGCCGGTCTTCTCCCGGCGCCAGATGCTGAAGGCCCGTGAGAGCTGGGTGCATGACGCCCATTGGGAAGAGCTGGCGCAGGTGGAGTGCCCGACGCTGGTGGTGCGCGGGCTGGACGGCGAGCTGGGCCGTGCCGAGGCCCAGGAGATGGTGCGGGTGCTGCCCCGGGGGGAGTACGCGGAAGTGGTGGACGCGGGTCATCTGGTCCACTACGACCAGCCGGACGGCTGGCGCCGGGTGGTGGAGCCCTTCCTCTCCGCGGCGCTCCCGGCATGAGGAGCGCCGCGGGGGTGCGTCAGTCGTCGATGAGCGCGCGGAGCTGCGGGGAGAGTTCGGGGATCACCGAGCCCGCGGCCTGGGCGGTCTTCAGCGCGCGGACATAGGCGCGGGCCTGCTCCCGCAGCGCGTCCTTGTGCCTGCCCTGTGCGGCGCCGGTCGTCCAGACCCAGACCGCCAGCGCGGTGCAGATCCCGAGGGCCAGCACCCCCGGCAGCAGGGAGTCGAGTTCGGTGGCCGCCCACAGCATGGCGCCGCCGCCCGCGAAGAGCAGCAGCCAGCCGGTCTCGTCGTGCCAGCCGCCCTGGTCCGCGACGCGCTCGTACTCGGCGACCGCGCGCGGCTTCTCGGGCACCTGCGGAAGCCGTTCGTCCGTGGCTGCCGCGGGTGCCGCCGGGCCGGCTGCTGCCGCCGGGGCGGGCGCGGTCTCGTAGTGGGGCAGCGGGGCCCTCGGCCGGCCGCCGTCCCGGTCCTGGCCGATCAGCCAGCCCGGTACATGCGCCACCGGTACGCCGTGGGCGGTGGCGGCGGCCAGCACCAGGCGGTAGCCCGCCAGCCGGGGGTGGCGCAGCTGCCGCATATGGGCGCGGTAGGTGGACAGGACCAGGGCCGTGCCGACCACCACCAGCAGCACCGCGGCGCCCAGTGAGATCGCGTCCTGGGCCGAGCGCCCCGAGTACGGGTCCGACGCCACCAGATAGGTGGGGTGGGCCTGGACGTAGAACGGCCAGAGCAGCCCCACGAGCATGAGCAGGATGCCGGTCACACCCCTGGTCCGGCCGGTGCGGGCGAGCCGTCGCCGGTGCTCGGTGAACAGGGCGCGGACGGCGTCGTCGTCGAGGTAGTCCATCCCGTGCCGGGCGCCGATGCGCCGTACCGCGCTCTCCAGCCGGGGGTCCGCGACCAGACCGCTCCGGGTGATCGGCAGCAGTCCGCGCGGCTGGTCCGTCATGAGTGCTTCCCGTGGAACGGACCGCCGTCGATTCCGTTCCGTATCGCCTTGGTAAACGACAAGTGATCTCCCCATATGTGGAACTGTCGCCATCACGCGCCCATTTCGGATCTCCCGTGGCGTGATCGCGTAAGGAGATCCTAGGGGTAGCCCTAGACACCGTGTCGACCGGTCGATGGTGTTCCGCTCAGTCGCCGTGACCCGAACGGGACCGATTTCCCGAATGGTTGGGAGGTTCGGAATCCGGTATTCGACGGGGCGGCCGGGGAAGTCATGGCGTCAGGAATGCGCAACGGCGAATCGGATGCGGGAGGACCAGCATGATCGGCGGCAACACGGAGCCGGAACCGGGCAAGGACTGGGCGGCGTTCCAGTACGAGATCTATCTCAACGGGATGACCGGCGCGGTGCCCCGGCTGCCCGCCGACCCCTCCCGGCTGGAGGAGGTGGCGGCGGCGCGGCTGGGTCCCGGACCGGTCGGCTACGTGGCGGGGAGCGCGGGCAGCGGCTCCACCGAGCGGGCCAACCGGGCTGCCCTGGACCGCCATCGGATCGTGCCGCGGATGCTCCGTGACACCAGCCGGCGTGATGTGTCGGTGGAGTTGCTGGGCACCCGGCTGGCCGCGCCGCTCGCCCTCGCGCCCATCGGGGTGCTGTCGATCATGCACCCGGACGCGGAGCCCGCCGCGGCCCGCGCGGCGGCCGCGCAGGGGGTGCCGTTCGTGCTGTCCTCGGCGTCCAGTACGCCGATGGAGCAGGTCGCCGAGGCGATGGGGGACGGCGAACGCTGGTTCCAGCTCTACTGGGGCAAGGACCGCGAGGTCACCGAGAGCTTTCTGCGGCGGGCCGAGGCATCGGGGTTCACGGCGCTGTTCGTCACCCTGGACACCCCGATGCTGGCGTGGCGGCCGCGCGATCTGGACCAGGCGTATCTGCCGTTCCTGCGGGGGGTCGGCACCGCCAACTACTTCACCGATCCCGCCTTCCGGGCGGGGCTGGCCAAACCGGTGCACGAGGACCTGGACGCGGCGGTGCTGCACTTCGTGCAGATGTTCGGCGACCCCGGGAAGACCTGGGACGACCTGGCCTTCCTGCGGGAGCGCTGGAACGGGCCGATCGTGCTCAAGGGGATCCTGCACCCCGACGACGCCCGCCGCGCGGCCGACGCGGGGATGGACGGGGTGGTCGTCTCCAACCACGGGGGCCGTCAGGTGGCCGGGTCGATCGGGGCGGCCGAGGCGCTCCCGGGGGTGGCCGACGCGGTGGGCGACCGGCTCCCGGTGCTCTTCGACAGCGGGATCCGCACCGGGGACGACGTCTTCAAGGCGCTGGCGCTCGGCGCTCGCGCGGTACTGCTGGGGCGGCCCTACGCGTACGGGCTGGGGCTGGACGGACAGGCGGGTGTGGAGCATGTGATCCGGTCCGTACTGGGGGAGTTCGAGCTGACACTCGCGCTCTCCGGCCACACCCGCGCAGCCGGGCTGACCAGGGACGCGCTCGCCTGACAGCCCCTCATATTCATCCGGCTATTCCGGAATTCAACCTATCCGGAATCACTCGCTTTACCGGGTGCCGGGGCGTCGGATTGGCTGGTGCTAAGCTCTCGGGAGCGCAATGAATTACTGATCATGGGGGGAGATTGCGTGAAGATCAAGCATAAAGCCTCAATGGTCGTGCTCTCGGCCGCGCTGGTGTTGGGCGGTTCGGTGGCCTTGGCCCCCACCGCGTCGGCCGTCGGCACGTCCGCCTGCCGGTTCAATTCGCCGGATGTCACTTTCAGGGTGGACACCAGTGGTGCCCGATTCCGCACCGGACCCGGTAAGGGTCACCGTGCGATAGGGACGCTTTACCGAGGGGATTCCTTCCGGTACTTCTGCCGCACCCGGTTCTTCGAGAAGAGCTGGTCCTACGGGAAGCTCACGAAGCGGAGCATTTCGGGACTGCATACCGGGACCCGCGGCTGGGTCTACAGCAAGTACCTCGACTAGCCACGGCCGATCGTGACCTTTCGCCGGCTGAGGCGGTGTCCGGGACGCCGCCTCAGCCCGTGCTCCGCGCCTCAGCCCTTGCTCACGGCCGCCAGGATCTCCGGCAGCCGCGCCAGCGTCCGCGGTGCGCCCAGCCGCAGCCCGGCCTCCGCGATCAGCAGGCCGTAGACGGCGCCCACCGGCAGGACCAGCCACAGCAGTTCATGCGCGCCGCTGAGGTGCAGCCAGATCGTCATGCCCAGCACCGGTGCGGTGAGCGCCGCACCGACGATCATCCCGCCGAAGATGCTGATCCAGGCGAGCCCCGCCTGCCCCGGCGCGACATTCTTGTAGCCGCTGTCCTGGGGGATGGAGTACGGGAACTGCGCCGAGGCCACCGCGCCGGCCGCCACCAGCGCGCCGACCAGTGCCAGGCCCAGTCCCAGCGTTTCGGGCGCGGCGTCCCACCGGTTCATCACCGCGGCGGCGATGCCCACCGCGAGGGTGACGTACGGCAGGGCGACCAGCCCGATGGCCATCGCCCGCCCCCGCAGCTCCAGATAGGCGTCCCGTCGTGAGGAGATGGTCTGCGACACCATCCAGAACGCCGAGGAATCCTGCCCGAACTGGTTGAACATCACCATGCCCAGCAGACCGGGTGCCCAGCAGGCGGAGTAGATGGAGCCGGCGCCCTGGAGGGAGGTGACGACGGGAACCAGCAGCCCGACCGCCAGCGAGGTCACCCAACTGGCCTTGGTCTTGGGGTTGCGCACGGCGTAGCGGAAGGTCTGGAGCAGCACCACACCGGTGCGGCCCGCGGGCAGCAGCCGTCCCAGGGGGCCGCCCGTGTCCCGTCCGTCGGACGCCCGCCCGGGGGCGTCCGCCTGGAGCGTGGAGGCGTCCGGGGCGGTCATCAGCTGGGTCAGCCCCCGCTGCCACCACCACAGCAGCAGCACCAGCGTGACGGCGGTCAGCGCGAACTGGGCGGCGGCGGCGCCGTACGCGCCCTCGCTCACCCCCTGGACGGCGTCGACGGCCGCGGCGGGCGGCACCCAGCGCAGCACATCGGCGGCGGGTTCCAGGACCGCCAGGCCGTTCTCACCGGAGAGCCGCTGCCAGCCGAAGTTCACGAACTGGAGGCCGACGGCCACGAACAGCCCGCTCAGCAGCGCGAGATCGCGCCCCTTGCGGCTGGTGAGCAGCCGGATGTTGGCGGTGGCGACGGCGCGTGCCAGCGCCACGCACACCAGCAGGTCCAGTGCCACGGCCGCGACACCCGCCACCGCGGCGGCCGCTCCGTGGGCGAGGGCCACGGCCGAACCCGCCGCCAGGGTGAGGGTGAACAGCGGACCGATGCCGACGAGGGAGGACACCAGCAGCGCGCCGACCAGCGGCCGCGGCCGCAGCGGCAGCATCACCAGCCGGGTCGGGTCCAGGGTCTCGTCACCGCCGGGGAAGAACAGCGGCGCCACGGCCCAGCCCAGGGCGAGCAGCGCGGTGAGCACGGTGACGAGGGCGGCGGCGTGGTCATGACCGCGCAGCATGATCAGACCGAGCAGTTGCAGCGCGGCGAAGAGCAGGGTGAAGACGATCGAGGTGACATAGGCCGCGCGGCGGCCCGAGGACTGCCGCAGCCCGTTGCGCAGCAGCGACAGCTTCAGCGCGACGAGGACCGGGGTGGGTGATCCGGTCGGGGTGGCCGGGGGCGCCGGGGCGGTGGTGCCCAGCGGATCGGTGACCGTCATCGGGCACCGCCGCCGAGCCAGTCGAGGTCCTGGCCCGCCCCCCGCTGCTGGGCGCCGACCAGCTCCAGGAAGGCGTTCTGGAGGGAGGGGGCGTCCCCGCGCACCTCGGCCAGCGGGCCGTGTGCCCGGATCCGGCCGGTCGCCATCACCGCGACCCAGTCGCACAGCGACTCCACCAGCTCCATCACATGGCTGGAGAAGACGACGGTGGCGCCGGAGCGGGTGTAGCGCTCCAGCACCCCGCGGATGGTCTGCGCGGAGACCGGGTCGACGCCCTCGAAGGGCTCGTCGAGGAAGAGGACTTCCGGGTTGTGGAGGAGTGCGGCGGCCAGGCCGATCTTCTTCCGCATACCGGTGGAGTAGTCGATCACCAGCTTGTTCTGGGCGCCCGCCAGGTCCAGGACGTCCAGCAGCTGGGTGGCGCGCTTGTCGACCTCCGCACCGGGCAGACCGCGCAGCCGCCCGGTGTAGGCGAGCAGTTCGCGGCCGGACAGCCGCTCGAAGAGCCGCAGCCCCTCGGGCAGCACTCCGATCCGGGCCTTGACCTCGGCCGGGTCCCGCCAGACGTCGTGTCCGGCGACCTCGACGGTGCCGGAGTCGGGCCGCAGCAGACCGGTGATCATGGAGAGGGTGGTGGTCTTGCCCGCGCCGTTGGGGCCGACCAGGCCGATGAACTGGCCCGCGGGCAGCTCCAGATCGATGCCGTGGACCGCGATCTGCTCGCCGTAGCGCTTCCACAGCCCACTCACCCGTACCGCGGCCGCACCGCCCTGGCGCTGCCGAGTCACTTCCTCCGGCACCGGATTCACCCCGTCTTCCCACGTCATCCATGCGGGGGCGGGTCATGCCCCCGTGTCCGGACACATTACGCGGGGGAGGCCGGAGCGGAACCGGTCCGTCAGCGGCCCTCCCGCCGTCCGTCCCGGCCGCAGGCGTACGCGAGGGAATTCACCAGCTCCTCGGCGTCGGGGAGCCAGCGGTTGGCGGCGGTGGGGCGGCGGGCCCACTGGACCGGGCCGTACCGGCCGACCCGGGTCGGGGGTGCGATCACATAGTCCCCCTCGCCGCGGGCCACCAGGTCGAGCGCGCCCGGCGGCCGGCCCAGACCGCGCAGCAGCCCGGGAAGCCTCGCGGCGCCGCCGGGCAGGACGAAGAAGAGCATCCGGCGGGTGGCGGTGGAGGTGACCGGGCCGAGTTCCACGTTCCGCCGCTCCATCCGGGCCAGCGCCAGACAGCCCGCCGACTCGGCTACGTCGAGGGCGTCGAAGGTGCGGCCGGTGGGCAGCAGGATCGAGGCGTGCGGCCGCGCGGTCCACATCCGGCGGACCACGACCGGGCTGCCGGTCGCCTGGTCGCCCCAGTCCCGGCCGACCGGATGGGCGCCGGGGGACGGACAGTCGGCGTCGGCGCAGGAGCAGCGTTCCGCACCGGCCACCGGCTCCAGCCAGGCGCCGGCGAGCACGTCCCAGTGCCGCTCCTCGGCGTACCGCACCGCGGTGTCGACCAGCCGCTCCCCGCGCTGCCGGGGGATCTGCGAGGTTCCTGTCACGTCCATGGTCTCGTCCACGCACAGGACAACTTCCGGCGTCAACAAGGGTTACGGCCGGGTACCCGGGCGAGCGGGACGGCCGGGAGCGGGGGGTGCGCGACGACGTCACGCGGGGCGCATGGGTGCATGGCCGGGGGCGCGTATGGGGTCGCGGGACTGTGAGCGGGTAGCCACCATGCGTGACGGGCGTCCGGGACTCCGGCAGCCGTGCCGCGTCGTCCGGGGTGGACACCGCCCCGGCCTCGTGTCGGCCCCGCACGCGAACGATGCGGCGATGTTGGTCAATACGGGCAAGGTCCGCATTCACCGTCATTCGCCGTATATCCGCGATATCTGCGGGGCATTGATCCACAGGGACGGGCAAGAGCCGAGAACGCACAGCAGTCACAGGGGGTAAAGCCATGGCCGCTAGGCCGCTTGTGGCGCGACAGCCGAACGAACGGCTGCAAGCGCTCATCCAGGAAGCCGCGTGCTCCAACGCCGGCTTGGCGCGCAGGGTCAACATGTGCGGCGCCGAGCACGGTCTCGATCTGCGCTACGACAAGACCTCGGTCGCCCGCTGGCTGCGCGGACAGCAGCCCAGGGGGCGCGCCCCGGGGATCATCGCCGAGGCCCTCGGCCGCAAGCTGGGCCGCACCGTCACGATCGACGAGATCGGGATGGCCAACGGCAAGAACCTGGCGTCGGGCGTCGGGCTGCAGTTCTCGCCCACCGTCATCGGCGCCATAGAGCAGGTCTGTGAGTTGTGGCGCAGCGACGTCGGCCGCCGTGACTTCCTGAGCGGCTCCACGGTCGCCGCCTCCGCGCTGGTCGAGCCCAGCCGCGACTGGCTGATCACCGGTGCCGATGTGCAGGTCGCGCGGACGGCCGGGGCCCGGGTGGGCCGTGCCGACGTGGCGGCGGTGCGCGCCACCACCGACGCGCTCGTCGAACTGGACCACCGCTACGGCAGCGGGCATGTGCGCCCCGTCGTCGTCCACTATCTGAACAGCGTGGTCTCCGGGCTGCTCGCCGGCTCCTATCGCGAGGCGGTCGGCCGCGAACTGTTCGGGGCGGTCTCCCGGTTGACCGAGCTGGCCGGGTACATGGCCGTCGACACCGGCCAGTCCGGGCTCGCCCAGCGCTACTACATCCAGGCCCTGCGGCTGGCCCAGGCGGCCGGGGACCGCGGTTACGGCGGCTATGTGCTCGCCGCGAGCATGAGCCACCTCGCCGCTCAGCTGGGAAACCCCCGGGAGATCGCCCAGTTGGCGAAGGCCGCGCAGGAGGGTTCGCGCGGCCAGGTGCCGCCGCGCGCCGAGTCGATGTTCCTGGCCGCCGAGGCCCGCGGTCACGCCCTGCTGGGCGACGCCCGGTCCAGCCAGACCGCGGCCGGACGGGCGCTGGACGCCATGGAACGGGCCGACGGCAGCGGTGGCGAGACCGGTGACGACCCGGTGTGGATCCAGCACTTCGACCGCGCCTACCTGGCCGATGAGCTGGCCCACTGCCATCGCGACCTGGGGCAGGCCGAGTCGGCCCGGCGGCGCGCCGAAGAAGCCCTGGAGGGCCATCCGGAGGGGAAGGTGCGGCGCCGGGCGATCGGGCTGATGCTGCTGGCCACCGCGCATGTGCAGGAGCGCGAGGTGGAGCAGGCGTGCCAGATCGGCACCCAGGCGGTGGATCTGCTGGGCACCCTGCGGTCCAGCCGCGGCACCGACTATCTGGAGGACTTCCAGCAGCGGTTGGAGCCCTACCGGGACGAACCGGTGGTGCGGGAGTTCGGCGCGCGCCTGGAGGTGCACGCCGCCTGACTCGTCCCCCGTCCCCGCCCCTCCGTCGCGGGGGCGGGGGACGTACCGGTGTGTGAGCCGTACATCTGTCGGGGTTTGTTGGGGGTTTGTGACATTCGCCGTCCTGTCGCAGGTCGCGCCCGGTCCGGCGGCCGCCGGTGGCCGCCGGCGGCCACCGCGCCGGGGTGTTCTGCGTTTTCCCTGGTCACGGCGGTGTGACGGCGGTTGCGGTGACCAGTCTCTCCCTCTCCGCGCGGTCCGGCGGGCTACGGACCCATCGGCGAACCGGTAGCGTGACCCGACGATTGCGTAAGTTCCGCATAGCCCAAGGAGTCCCGGTGACGCAGAGCGGACAGGGGAACGAGCCGCACTTGCCTGCGGTCCCGCCCGCCCAGCCCACGCAACCCGTGCGCGAGGGTGTCGTACTGCCTGCCCAGGGCGACCAGTGGCCCTCGGACCAGCAGCACCAGGCGGCCCCGGCGGGCGGCCAGGCATGGGGTCAGCCCTGGGGGCCGCAGGGCGCCCAGAGCCCGTCGCCCGGCACGGACCCGCTGCCGCCGGAGGGCGGTTCCTGCGGTCAGGCCGCGCCGCTGCCGCCGCAGGGGCAGCCGTACGGGCAGCAGCAGGGCTGGGGTGCGGCCCCCGCGCAGGGGCAGCCGCAGGGCGGGCAGCCGCAGGGCCCGTTCCCGGCGCGGGGACAGTCGCATCACGGACATCTGCCGCATCAGGGGCAGTTCCCTCAAGGGCAGGCGCACCACGGGCAGCTGCCGCCGGAGGGATCCGCGCGGCCGTTCCCGGACGCCGCCGACGAGACGCAGCTGCTGCCGCCGCAGCCCGCCGCCTCCGACGCCGAGGCGACCGCCTATCTGCCCCCCGTCACCGGTTCGGGGCCGGCGCCCGGCGCCCCCGGCCCGATACCCGGCGTGCCACCGCAGGCACAGCCGCACCAGGACACCCCCACCACCCTGCTTCCCAAGGCCACCGGCGGGGCACCGCTGCCGCCCGAGGCTCCCAAGGCCGAATCGCCCGCCGAGTCCACCACCCAGCTGCGCGCGGTACGCCCCACCCGGGGCGCGCACCGCGGCGGCCCGGCGGCACAGCCCATGCCCGCGGCGCAGCCGCCGGTGCACGCCGCCGAGGAGACCCAGGTGCTCCCGGGCCCGGTGTCGGCGGACGAGCCGCCGCGCACCGGTGCCTCCCCCTACTCCATCCGTCCGGGCCGCCCCGGGGACCGGCCGCCGCCCGCCGAGTTCGACGGTCTGTTCCGCTCCGACGGCGGTGCGGCGGGCATGGACGCGCCCGACGAGACCCAGCAGCTCCCGCAGTTCAGCGCGCACGGTCCGGCCTTCCCGCCCTCCGGCGGGGAGCCGGACGGCGGTGGCCGTCGCGGCGGTGGCGGTGGCCGCCGCCGGATGTCGCCCGCGGTGCTGATCGGCATCGTGGTGGCGGGCTGCACCATCGCCGGACTCGCCGCCGGTGCCGCGATCAGCGCGGGCGGCGGTGACGACGACAAGAAGGACAAGGACACCACCCTCAACAGCCCCTCCCCCGGGGCCGAGGACGACAAGCCGACCAAGGCCGCCGACCCCGCGCAGCCGCAGGCGAAGGCGCTGGACCTGCTGCTCGCCGACAGCAACAACAGCCGGGCAACGGTGATCAGGGCCGTCGGCAACATCAAGTCCTGCAAGAACCTGTCCACGGCCGCTTCGGACCTGCGGACCGCGGCGGGCCAGCGCAACAACCTGGTGACCCGGCTGGGCAAGCTCTCGGTGGACAAGCTGCCCGACCACGCGCAGCTGACCGCCGCGCTCACCAGGGCGTGGAAGTCCTCGGCCACGGCCGACAACCAGTACGCGGCCTGGGCCGACCAGGTCGCGGGCAAGAAGGGCTGCCACAAGGGCAGGGCCCGCAACTCCCCGCACGTGGGGGCGGCCGAGCGGGCCAGCGGTCAGGCGACCGCGGCCAAGCGGAAGGCGGCCGGGCTGTGGAACCCGATCGCCTCGAAGTACGGGCTCACCCGGCACGACGCCACCCAGCTGTGATCCGTACGCCATGAGAAGGGGCGGGGCCGGGCGGCCCCGCCCCTTCCGCGTGCCGGGGCCCTCGGGCCATGCCGGGGTTCAGCCCGCCGGGTGGTAGCGCTCCATCGTCCTGCCCACGTCGACGAAGCCCTTGCGCACCGCGACCAGCCGTCCGCGGCGCACCACCTGGTAGGTCACATCCGCGTTCACGATCCGCGGGTAGTTGGGCACGTTGAGGGTGTCGCCGTAGCCCCAGCGCAGGGGCGGTGTGAGTCCGCCGGTGCCGACCTCGTGGCCGTGGTCCAGCGCCTTGCGCACCGTACGGGCGGTGATCCGGCCGCCGTCCAGCGACTCCAGCACCGAGCGCAGCACCGTGTAGCCGATCCAGGTGGTCTGGGTGCCGGGGTCGGCCGGGTCGATGCGGTTGTCGTCGAAGGCGTACTTGCTGATCACTTCGTTCATCCGGCTCCAGCGCCGGTCGTCCGCGGCCGGGTACCAGCCGGTGGCGTAGGCGCCCTCCAGGGCGCTGTCGCCGCCGCCGGTGCTGTCGACGAGGGACTGCCGCACACTGCCGAGGACCGAGGCGATACGGACCTTGGGGCGGTCCTCCTGCACTCGCCGGAAGGAGTCGAAGAAGGTGCCGGTGCGGTTGCCCAGGGCCGCGGTGACGCAGGAGCCGTCCAGCTCCGTCTGTCCGGTGGTGTCCGGCGCGGCGGCACCCACCCCCTCCAGGGCGCCGCGGGCCTGCCGGGTGTAGTCGCCCGCGCCCTCGGGGGCGCGCACATCGTGGGCCGGGCGGCGCTCGCCCGCGCGGAGGCCGGTGTCGAGCAGCTCGGGCAGTTCGTCGCCCGCGATGGTGTCCGGGCGGACGAGGGAGACCCGCCGGCAGACGGAGGCGAGCTGACGGCCGTTGCCCACCAGCAGGGCGGCCTGACCGCCGTTGACGGGATAGGAGTACGGACTCTCGAACTCCTCCTGGGTGAGTCCGTAGCCCCCTATGTAGGGGATGCCCGCGACCTCCAGCGGGGAGATGAACGAACGGCCGTGCTGGCTGTACGAGCCGACGACCGCGACCGCCTTCTCCTCCTCGGCGCGCTGGGCGCAGCGGGCCGCCTGGATCGCGTCGTTGCGCTCGTTGCAGGTGACGATCCGCAGGGTGCGGCCGTTGATCCCGCCGGAGTCGTTGACCCAGCGGGCGTAGGCCTTCGCCATGGCGGGCATACCCGGCATATTGGTCGCCTTGGTGCCCTCGGGCGCCCAGGTCATCACGGTGATGGAGTCGCTGTCGGCCCCCTCCGCCAAGGTGCCGCACCCGGCGAGCAGTGGTACCCCGAGCGCCGTGCACAGCGCCGCCACCGCGGCTTTGAAGGGACGGGAGAACGGGCGTCGCCGGACGGTCATGGTGATCGAGAATGTCCGTTCGGGCGGAACTCCACCGCTATGACGCCCCAATCAGGGGTGGCCGGAGGATGAACAGCGGGGGGCGGCTCGTCCGTGGATGTGAAGAACGTACGATCGATGACTGTGCAAGGTTCGGAGAAGTCTTCCCGTCGCGGCCGTCGCTCGACCACCATGGGCGGCATGCCTGTCAACGACATGCCGTGGTGGCGCTGGCGCAGCAATGTGCGCTCCGCGCTGCACATGCTCGCCGATCCGGTCTTCCAGCGGGAGTGCTGGCTGGCCGGCCAGGATGGATACGGAGATGTCACCGACGCCGTGTACCGGCTCGTCGAGGACACCTGGCTGGACAACTGGTCCGCCGAGAAGTACGTCGGGACGATCTTCCGTGACTCGCAGGAGGCGGCGCTGGTCGACGTCGCCGTGCTGCGGGTGCTGAGGATCATGCACCAGGTGGGTGCCGACGCTCAGGTCTCCGCCTATCTGAACCACCACGCGTGGCCGGAGGCGGTGCGGGCGGCCCGGGAGGCCCATGTGCGGCTCGCCGGGAACGACGGTGAGGATCCGGATGTGCCGCCGCGGACGCTCGAAGTGCTGGCGATCATGACGCGGGCGGTCTGAGGATCTTCCCGGGTGTGCGACGCTATGGAGTCATGAGCGAGTCGCACTCCCCCGATCAGTACATCCTGACGCTGTCCTGCCCGGACAAGCAGGGCATCGTGCACGCGGTGTCCAGCTTCCTGTTCATGACCGGGTGCAACATCGAGGACAGCCAGCAGTTCGGGGACCGCGACACCGGGCTCTTCTTCATGCGGGTGCACTTCCGCGCGGACGCGCCGGTGCGGGTGGAGGACCTGCGGGCGAGTTTCGCGGCGGTCGGCGAGTCGTTCCGGATGGACTGGCAGATCCACCGCGCGGACCAGAAGATGCGCATCCTGCTCATGGTCAGCAAGTTCGGGCACTGTCTGAACGACCTGCTGTTCCGGTCGCGGATCGGGGCGCTGCCGGTGGAGATCGCCGGGGTGGTCTCCAACCACACCGACTTCCAGGAGCTGGTGGGCTCCTACGGGATCCCCTTCCACCACATCCCGGTCACCCGGGACACCAAGGCGCAGGCGGAGGCCGACCTGCTGGAGCTGGTGCGCGCCGAGCGGGTGGAGCTGGTGGTGCTGGCCCGCTATATGCAGGTGCTCTCGGACGACCTGTGCAAGCAGCTCTCGGGCCGGATCATCAACATCCACCACTCCTTCCTGCCGAGCTTCAAGGGCGCGAAGCCGTACCACCAGGCGCATGCGCGCGGGGTGAAGCTGATCGGCGCCACCGCGCACTATGTGACCGCCGACCTGGACGAGGGCCCGATCATCGAGCAGGAGGTCGAGCGGGTGGGCCATGAGCTGACCCCGGACCAGCTGGTGGCGGTCGGCCGGGACGTGGAGTGCCAGGCGCTGGCGCGTGCCGTGAAGTGGCACAGTGAGCGGCGGGTGCTGCTGAACGGCCACCGTACGGTCGTCTTCGACTAGGTCCTCTAGGGCCGGTCGCTCAGAGGCGGGACAGCGAGGCCGTCGCGTAGAGGACGTCCCGGATGGCCTCGAGGTCACCGGACTGGCCCGCGGCGGCCTCGGCGGGCGGTACGTGGCCCGCGGCCAGCTGGTAGAACGCCTCGCCGTCCAGGGCGATATGTGCCACCTCCTCCTCCGGCGAGGCCAGCGCGGCCGGGGAGTCCAGCGGGATGTACCAGTCGCCGCCGCCGACGCCCTCGACCTCCAGATGGAGCGTACGGCCCGGGGAGCCCGCCGCGACCAGCCGCCGGGGCGGGGCGGCGAGCCCGGCGCGGCGGCGCTCGGCCAGGGTGCCCGGGAGCAGCCGGGCGCACAGGTCGATCATGGCCTTGAGGTGGGCGGAGGCCGGGGGTTCATACGGGTAGTCGACGGCCTCGGCGATGTCCCCGGCGTGCACCCAGCACTCGAAGGCGCGGTCCAGGAAGGCGTCGCGCAGGGGGAGCGCGAAATCGCCGTAGGGCACGTCGAGGTCGGACACCCCGCGCCCGGCGAACGACACCGTGCGGACCAGGGTGTGGCCCTGCTCCCGCCACAACTGCCGGATGTTCGGCCGTGGCTCGGTGCCGGACGCGGCCGCGGGCCCGGTCCGCCAGTACGCCTCGGTGCGCTCCGAGGGTGAACCGGGCGCCGTGGTGCCGAGCGGATCGGAGAGGCCGAGCGAGGCGGCGATCAGGCCGTCCACCACCATCAGATGGCCGATCACCCCTTCGACGGTGGTGTCCCGGCCGGTGAGCCGTTCCCCGTCGAACCACTTGAGCCGTACCGGCGCCCGCCACTCCGCCTCGCCCATGTCACGCAGCAGCGCGTCCAGCCGGGCGGCCTCGGCGTCGTACGCGGCGGCCCAGGCGGGCACCGGGATCCGGGCCGGGCGGCGGTCCAGACAGCCCGCGAGCACCCGGGAGCGCAGCAGGGGATCGAGGTCGAGGCTGTGCTCGGAGTGCAGCAGCCCGACGGCCTCGCGCAGCCGCAGCGCTTCCTCGGCGCAGGAGGTGCAGTCGTTGAGGTGGTCCTCGACGGCGGCCGTCTCCTCCTGGGAGCAGGCGGTCAGCGCCCAGGCGCCCAGCAGGGAGCGGAGAAGATCGTGCGACGGCTGCCGGGGCACCGGGGCGGACCCGGCCGTGGGGCCGGGCTCCGCCACGGCTTCCGGTTCCGGTTCGGCTTCCGGTCCGGGCGCGGTCCAGGGTCCGGGACCGGCGACGGTGGCCGGGGGTTCCACGGGGCCGGAGCCGGGTCGCCGCGGCGCGGGGATCCCGGCGTCCAGGGCGCCCGGCCAGTGGCCGCAGTCCTCGGCGGCCGCGCGGGGCGGGGGTATCCGGGGCGGGCCGATCGGTTCAGGAGGGATACCGGTCTCATCGCCCCGGCCGGGGCCGCCTCTTCCGCCGCCCGGATCATCGGTGTGACCCTCATCACTCCGGTCGCGCGGGCGACCGCCGCCGTGACGGCCCGCACCGGGGCGGTCGCCGAACGCGTCGTCCCCGAACGCGTCCTCGCCGTGCGGCTCCGGACCGCCCGCCCCGCTCACAGCGCCCGTCCGTAGCCGGGCGGCGGGACGGCTCGCGGGGACTGGACATAGGCGGTGGACAGCAGTTGGAGCCCCAGCCGCAGACGCCGCCGCGCCTCGTCCTCGGTCACACCGAGGGCGGCCGCGGCCTGGCGGTAGTCGCGGCGGTCGAAGTAGGCCAGTTCCAGGGCGGCGCGCAGCGGGGCGGGCATCGAGGTGACGATGTAGTCGGCGCGGGCGGCGACCGACGCGTCGCGGATCCGCTCCTCCAGGTCCTCGGTGGTCAGCTCATCCTCCTCGGCCGTCGCGGTGTGCGACTGCCGCAGCCGCCGCACCGCCTGGCGGTGGGTGAGCGTGGCGACCCAGGAGCGCATCGAACCCTGTTTGGGGTCATAGGCGTCCGGATGCTCCCAGATGTAGCCGAAGACCTCACGGGTGACGCGGTCGGCCGCTTCCTCGTCCTCCAGGACGCGATGGGCGAGATTATGGACAAGTGAGGCAAAGCGGTCATACAACTCACCGAGTGCGGCCGCTTCGCCGCGCGCGAGTCGCTGCTGCATCCTGCGGTCCCAGCGGGGCGGTGCGTCATTCGGCATACGGCCCCCATCCCTGAGTCGTCCGGCCGGGTGTCCGGTCACTGTGCCCGCGTTCCTACTCGAATGTAGTGCCGGTGGCTGACATGACGCGCGTCCATGAGGCAAAGTGCGGCGCGAGCAGGCTGCACATGGTATTGACCCCCTCACTTTGCGCAGGATTGACGAGACGAAACGCTTCGCCGGGGCATAGGGTCGATCCCTACGGCGTGCGCCACGGGGAGTTTCACGCGCCGGAGGGCGGGCAGCCGCCCGGGAACAGCAAATTCCGGTTAGCGGCGAGCGAAGGGCTTCGGGCGCGTGACGTTGAAGGTGATGGAGGACCGCCGGGGGGAGTGGGTCGTACTCCAGGTCTCCGGCGAAATGGACCTGGTGACCTCGCCCGCGGTCCGGCAGCACGTCCACGACGCGGTCGCCGAGGGCCGCCACTGGCTGGTCCTGGACCTCTCGGAGGTCCGGTTCTGCGACTCCAGCGGCGTCGGTGTGCTCATCGCCGCGCGCCGGCTGATGCGGTCCTGTTCCGGCCGGCTGCGGCTGATCCTGCCGCCCCAGGGAGCCGCCCACGGTTCCCATGTCCACCGGGTGCTCGCGGCACTCGGCGTGCGGCGGCTGTTCGACGTCTACCCCGACCTCGACGCGGCCACCGAGCCGGACGAGGACGACGAGGACGCGGTCGACTCCCTCTCGGCCTGACCAGCCCCTCCGCACCCGTGGCCCGCCGCCGACGGCCCGTGGCCACCGTCGGCACGCGGCATGAGCGGTCCGCCGCGACCAGCGGGACGACGCTACGAACGGGCCGCCCGGGGTGGTGTCTTGGGGAAGTCCGCCCGTACGACGAAGCCCCCGTCGTCCGTCGGGCCCGCCTTCAGCGTCCCGCCCAGCAGCTGGGCCCGTTCCCGCAGGCCGACCAGGCCGTGGCCGCCGCCGGGCAGGCCGGGCGACGCGGCCGACGCGTCCGGCGGCCCGTTGCGCACCTCGACGCGCAGCAACTCCCGTGCCGCGTCCAGATCCCTGACCCGTACCGTCACCCGCGCACCCGGCGCGTGCTTGCGCACATTGGTCAGCGCCTCCTGCACGATCCGGAAGGCGGCGCGCTCCACCGCCTCCGCGGTACGCCCCTCGTCGTCCTCCGGGGCCTGTGCGGTGTCCGCCTCGTAGGCGACGTCCAGCGCGCTCAGTTCGATCAGCCGGGGCAGATCCGCCAGCCGGGGCTGTGGGGTCAGGTCCTCCAGGTCGCCCCCGGCGGCGCGCAGGATCCCGACCATATGGCGCAGTTCGTCCAGGGTGCGGACGGACAGTTCGCGGATGGTCCGCGCGCCCTCCCGCGCCTTGGCGTCCTCGGCGCTGATCTGCACCGCCCCCGCCTGGAGGCTGATGAGGCTGACCTGGTGGGCCACGACGTCGTGCATCTCGCGCGCCAGCCGGGCCCGTTCGGTGCTCAGCACCTGCTCGGCGATCAGCTCGTCCGCGTGGCGGCGGCTGCGGGTGAGGTCGTCTATCCGGGCGGCGAGTTCGCTGCGGGTGCGCACCAGCAGCCCCAGCGCGATGGGACCGACGGAGGTCACACAGGCGTCGATCAGGACCAGGGTGTTGTCCCGGTAGGCGGTGGGCTCGAAGTCGGAGACCGGCCACGGGATGAAGTGCGCGGCGGCCAGCAGCAGCGCCAGGAAGCCCAGCAGTCTGCGGTCCGGGCGGCGCCGGGCCACCGTGTAGAGGGCGATCATCGGCGCGAACCAGATGTAGCCGATGAGGATCCCCGGCAGGGTGACCAGGAAGACCAGCGCCGGGAGGCGGCGGCGCAGCAGCAGGGCCCCCGCGGCCACCAGGGAGACGTTGAGCTCCAGACCGAAGGTGACGCCGTTGACGAGCAGTGCGTCGGCCACCGCCAGGACGAGCGGGATCAGCAGTGAGCCCCAGCAGGCGGCCCAGCGCGGCAGCCGCTTCCGCGGCGCCCGGGCCGGGGGCTGCATGTCCTCGGAGAGCGGGCTGGGGGAGGGACGGAGGGAGGAGACAGTCATCGGGTCCCGCCTATCGGTGGGCGGCCGGCGATGAGTCCGGCGCGGTCGGCGACGATGGCCGCCTGGACACGGTTGAGACCGCCCAGCTTGCCGAGCACCGCCCGGACATGGTCCTTGACGGTGCTGGCGGCCAGCCCCATCCGCTCGGCGATCTGGGGGTTGGCGAGGCCCTCGCCGAGGAGGGCGAGCACCTCGCGTTCGCGCGGGGTGAGGGCCTCGATCGCCTCGGAGGCGGTGACTTCGGCCTCGGCGGCGAGGAAGCCGCCGATCACGGCGCGGGTGACACCGGGGTCCAGGACGCTGCCGCCCTGGGCGAGCGTCCGCACGGCGCGGACCAGCTGTTCCGGATCGGTGTCCTTCAGGAGGAAGCCCGCCGCTCCGGCGCGCAGCGCGGCGGCGAGGTACTCCTGGACGTCGAAGGTCGTCAGCATGGCGACGGCGGGGGAGCGGGGTGCGGCCCGCAACTGTCTCAGTACGGTCAGTCCGTCGGCGTCCGGCATCCGGATGTCGAGGAGGACGACGTCGGCGCCGCTGCGCAGCACGGTGTCGACCGCCCCGGCCCCGGAGCTGTCGGCGACCACGTCGATGTCCGGGGCCGTGCCCAGGATCAGCCGCAGACCGGAACGCACGAGCGCCTCGTCATCCACTACAGCAACACGGATCACCTGCCGCTCCCTCTCCTCAGCTGTCATGCCCATTGCCCGGACAGCCTGCCGTATGCCCGCGGGAAAATGGAGCGTTTCACTCCGCCCAATTGGGGGAGGCACCCCCTCCGGTTGGCGGGGGTGACAGGAGACCAGCGGTGGATGCCGGTCCGGCCGCTCACCGGGCAGAGTGGACCACATGCTGCACCACCCCGCGGGGTCGACCCGGACCCCAACCCCGTCACCGCGCCGCAGGGCCTCTCGGCGCGTAGTGACTGCCGCGGATCTGACCGGTCCCGGCAAGGGTCAATCAGCGGGGCGCTGCCGCGCTCAGGCCGCCGCGACCCCCACACGCGGCGGCCTGCCCAACTCTTGACCGCCCGCCGCGCCGTGTGCGCAGACCCAGCGCTGACCGGCCCCCCGCGGGGGGAGGGACCGGCCTCCGCCCGGCAACGCCGGGGTCGGACACCACGGACGGCGGGCGCGTCACCCCGTTGACATGCCGGTCCGCGCGCACGTCCGGGTGCGCTTCCGTGTACTGCCTGGCCGCCGTGCATCGTGCTGTTCCTCCGGCTGTTGCTCCCGGCTTCTGTCTTACTGACGCCCGTGTCACACGGGCGGTTCGGCAGGAGCCGGACCCAATGTGGTGGTGCCCGGCGCCGCCCGGTGTCCCAGCCCCGTGCGGTACGCGTCCATCGCGGCCTCCAGCCGCCCCTCGCGCCGCAGCAGATCGCCGAGCAGCCGGCACAGATCGGCCAGGTCCCCGGCCGCGCCCGTGCGTTCCAGCAGCGACAGCGCCGCGCAGTAGTGCTCCTCGGCGGTGTCCGCGTCGCCCCGCTCGTCGGCTATCAGCCCCAGCAGCCGGTGGGCACCGCCCGCGTGCACCGCTCCGCGCTCGGCGGTGAGCCCGGCCCCCTCCGCCCCGGCGGGGACTTCTCCGTCCGCCTCGGCGGAACGGGTCAGCAGCGGCAGCAGCAGGGCCTCCGCCTCGGCGGTGCGGCCCCGGCGGCGCAGGACGTCCGCCAGCTCCACCTCCACCTGCACGGTGAACAGCGCGGCCCGTTTGGACGCCAGCATGTCGCGCGCCGTGCGCAGCTCGCGCTCGGCCCGCTCCAGATTGCCGTCCTGGGCGTGCACATAGCCGCGCATCCAGTGGCAGTGGGCCAGGTCGGTGTGGATCCGCAGCTGTTCGTAGAGCTCCTGGGCCTTGGCGAGCGAGGCGTCGGCCTCCGCGGTGCGGCCCTCGGCGATCAGGGTGCGGGCCACGCCGCGGTGCATCCGGGCCACCAGACCGGGGTCGTCCACCTGGGGGGCCAGCGCCAGCGCCAGTTCGGCGGCGCGCATCGCACGGCCGTGCGCTCCCATGTCCATGTACGGGCCGATGGCCGCGGTGTAGAGCAGCAGCAGGGCGCCCGGGTCGTGCAGTCCCGAGGCGTTCAGCTCGTCGAGGGCGCTCTCCAGCAGATAGCAGGAGTAGCGCAGCTCACCGGCCAGCAGATGGGCCACCGCCCGCCCGCGGATCGCCGGGACCCGGCGCGGCAGCGGCTCCTCGGCCAGCAGCCGTTCCACCGCCTCGAAGTGATCACGTGCGATGCTCAGTTCACCGGTCTCCAGCGCGCAGTCGCCCAGCCCCAGCTGCGCCGCCGCCCGCTCCTCGGCGAAGCCGAGCCGCTCCGCCTCGGTGTGCAGGTCCCGGAAGAGCGCGGCCGCGTCCTCGGCGGCCCCGGTGGCCAGCGCCCGCCGGGCGTCGGTCAGTCCGGCCCGCAGCCGGGTGGCGTCGTGCGGTGAACGCCCGGTGGTCAGCTCCTCGTAGGTCACCCCGAGCCGTCCGGCGAGATGGCGCAGCGCGGCCTCGGAGGGGCGGACCCTGCCCGCTTCGAGGGTGGAGACGTAGGCGGCGGTGTAGGCGGGCTCGGCGAGCTGGCGCTGGGTGAACCCGCGCTCGGTGCGCAGCCGCAGCACCCGGCGACCGATCCCCCTGGTCGCGTCCGCCGCGGTCCGCCCGTCTCCGGCGCTTCTCTCGGACACGTGCCCTCTTCTCCCCGGCGGTAGCTTAATCGCCGAGCTAAGTCCATTTACGTGAGGATTAAAAGATGCTTGAGGCGAGGAAAACGGCTCCTGCCCGTCCGGGTACTGAGACGACCACCGTCCGGCAGCCCGGACTGCTCCTCACCGACCACCACTTCGACGTACCGCTCGACCATACGGCGCCCGACGGCGAGCGGATCAGGGTTTTCGGCCGGGAGGTCGTCGCCGCGGACCGCGCGGGCGCCGGCCGGGAGGGGCTCCCCTGGCTGCTCTACCTGGAAGGCGGGCCCGGCTTCGGGGCGCCCCGGCCGGTCGGCCGCGCCGGCTGGCTGGACCGGGCGCTGGACGAGTACCGCGTCCTGCTGCTCGACCAGCGCGGCACCGGCCGTTCCACCCCCGCCACCCGGCAGACCCTGCCGCTGCGCGGCACGCCCGAGCAGCAGGCCGACTACCTGGCCCACTTCCGCGCCGACGCGATCGTGCGGGACTGCGAGCTGATACGCGCGCGGCTCACCGGCGGCCGTCCCTGGACCGTGCTCGGGCAGAGCTACGGCGGCTTCTGCGCGGTCAGCTACCTCTCCCACGCCCCCGAGGGGCTGGACACCGTCCTGATCGCCGGCGGGCTCCCCTCGCTGGAGGCCGACGCCGACGCGGTCTACCGCGCCGCGTATCCGCGGATGGAACGCAAGTCCCTCGCCCACTACGCCCGCTACCCCGGCGACGCGGAGACCGTCCGCGCCGTGGTGCGGCACCTGGCCGCGCACGAGGAGGTGCTGCCGGACGGCACCCGGCTCACCCCGGCCGCCTTCCAGCAGCTCGGCATCCTGCTCGGCGGCGGTGACGGTGCGCACCAGCTCCACCACCTGCTGGAGGAGCCGTTCGCGCCGACCCCCGACGGGCCCCGGCTGGCCGACGGGTTCCGCGAGCAGGTGGCCGCCGTGCTCTCCCGCGCCGCCAGCCCCCTCTACGCGCTGCTGCACGAGTCCATCTACGCCCAGGACGGCCGTGCCACCGACTGGTCGGCGCACCGGATCCGCGAGGAGTTCCCGGGCTTCGACGCGGAGAAGGCGGCCGCGGCCGACGAGCCGGTGCCGCTCACCGCCGAGACCGTCCACCCCTGGATGCTGGACACCCACGCGGCGCTGCGCCCGCTGGCCCGTACCGCCGGACTCCTGGCCGCGCGCACCGGCTGGGGCCCGCTGTACGACGCGGAGCGGCTGGCCCGCAACACCGTGCCGGTGGCCGCCGTCGTCTACCACGACGACCTGTACGTGGACACCGCGCACGCGCTCACCACCGCCCGCGCCATCCAGGGCCTGCGCACCTGGGTGACGGACGAGTTCGAGCACGACGGGCTGCGGACCGGGGGCCGCGGGGTGCTGGACCGGCTGCTGCGGCTGGCCCGCGACGAAGCGGTGTGAGCCCGCCCCGCGTCTGACGGAGGGGGACCGGCGGCCTCCGGGGAGTGTGGCGGACGCCATGTCAGATTTCCCCGGGACTTGTCGCGTTCTTATTGCCCGATACGGGTGCGCCCCGTAGGTTGAGCCGCAATTTAACCCTGCTTAATCGGCCGCTTATGGGATTGATTCCGGGAGCCACCGTGCGACGACACATACGCCGACGCGTCCCCTTCCGCATCGCGGCCACCGCCGGGGGCATCGCCCTGGCCGCGGCGCTCACCGCGACGGCGACCGCGACCCCCGGCGGAAGCAGCGGCTCCGGTGACACTCCGTCAGCCGCCCCGGCCCGGGGCACCCATGAGGTCGAGTACTTCAGCCGTCCCGGTGCCCACCCCCGGCACACCGAGGTCCCGGCCGCGACACCCAAGCGCCTGACCCGGGCGGACCGTTCGCTGTCCGCGGCCGAGAAGGCCGACGACGGCGACGTCGGCTCGGTCATCAGGAAGGGGCCGGTCGGGGACAAGGTGGACGTCGTCTTCATCGGCGACGGGTACACCGCCTCCCAGCAGGAGGACTTCCACACCGATCTGCGCGCCAAGTGGCAGGAGATGTCCGCGGTCGAGCCGTACGCCTCGTACCGGGACCTGTTCAACGTGTGGTCCGTGGACGCCGTCTCCAACCAGTCGGGCGTCTCCGGCGACCCCGGCAAGGACGTCGTCAAGGACACCGCGCTCGACTCGTACTTCTGGTGCGACGACCTCGAGCGGCTGCTGTGCGTCGACACCGGCAAGGTCGAGTCCTACGCGGCCAGGGCCCCGCAGGCCGATCTGGTGGTCGTGCTCTCCAACTCGGCCAAGTACGGCGGCGCGGGCTACACCGTCACCTCACAGGTCGGCTACGACGGCGTCGCCACCGCCTCCTCCGACCACGCCGACTCCGACCAGGTCGCCGTCCACGAGACCGGCCACTCGCTCGGCAAACTCGCCGACGAGTACGTCTATCCGGACAACGGCACCTACACCGGCGCCGAGCCCGAGGAGGCCAACGCCTCCACGCTGAGCGCGGACCAGATGGCCGGCCAGCGGACCAAGTGGTACCGCTGGCTGGGCCGGACCTCTCCGGACGGCGGCACGGTC
Source organism: Streptomyces sp. NPDC045899 (assembly GCF_056431485.1). Lineage (NCBI taxonomy): Bacteria > Bacillati > Actinomycetota > Actinomycetes > Kitasatosporales > Streptomycetaceae > Streptomyces > Streptomyces sp. NPDC045899. Next base: position 33,182 of record NZ_JBWKKP010000034.1, on the reverse strand, counting down.
GGTGCCTACGAGGGCGGGCGCTACTACCCCAAGGGCATCAACCGCCCCACGGAGGACTCCATCATGCGCACCCTGGGCCGGGAGTTCAGCCTGCCCGGCCGGGAGGCGATGATCGCGGGCTTCTACCGGCACGCGAGCGTGATCAGCAGCCCGACGCCCACCGACGAACCGGTCGGGCGCAAGACCACGCTGACGGTGCACCTCCCCAAGAAGGCGTCCCTGAAGTGGTACGTGGACGGTGACGAGGTGCGCTCCGCGCGCGGCAGGAAGTCCATCACCCCGGCGTCCCTCGGCGTCCGCTCCGACGGCAAGTCCCACAAGGTGAAGGCCAAGGCGACCGACACCACCGCCGCGGTGAAGGACCCGGCGCTGCGGAAGCTGCTGAAGGACTCGCGCACCTGGAAGGTCGCCCGCTAGCGGCCCGACGCCCCGCTGCGCGCCACATCCGGCGCGCCCACCCGAACCGCCGCCCCGTGGACCCCCGCCGCGGGGCGGCTTCGTGCGCGCCCCGGACCGGTGTCCGGCCGGTTCTCCTCTGCGGTCCATCCGCGTCTGCTGCGTCTGTGCGTCGATGCGGGGCGGCCGCGGTCCGCCCCGTGAACATCGGCACGTCCCAGGTTTCCGCACGCCGGGGTCACGCTCAATCGCCCGTGGGGACGGGCTGCCGGTCAGGTGTTCCGGTGGCGCGTCGATCATCGGACAACGCGCCGGTCCCGAGGCGCGGCCCGGAAGAGGCCCCCGAGGAGCGCTCAGCGCGCCAGCTCGCGCTCCAGTTTCGTGGGGAAACGCGTGGTGATCCGGGTCTCCCCCAGCCAGCCGCTCAGCCGCGCCGCCTCCGCCTCCAGCGCCGACCGCGCCTCCCGTCCCTCGTCCGCGAAGAGCCGCCACAGCACCTCGCCGTCCGCGCGCTGCGTCCAGGCGCCCGCGATCCGGCCGTTCCACCACACCGTGGGGCCGATGTTGCCGGTGCCGTCGAAGAGCAGGGGCACCCGCTCCGGGTCCAGGTACCAGTCGCGCTGCCGCCAGCCCATGGCCGTCGGGTCCAGGCTCGGCAGCAGCGCGGCCCACGGTTCGCACGCGGCCACCGGCTCCTCGTCCCCCTCGGCCACGAACCCCGGGCCCTCCGCCAGCTCCACCGGTACCGCCGCGACATCGGCCAGCGCCCGCCGGGTGTCGGTGACCGTCCACCCCGTCCACCACTTCAGATCGGCCTCCGTGGCGGGGCCGAACGCCCGCAGCCAGCGCCCCGCGAGCTCCGCCTTCGCCGCGCGCTCCGGCACCTCCGGCAGCGGCCGGGCCGGGGCCCACGGGAAGGTGTTGCTGTTCCAGGTGGCGCGCGGACGGCAGCGGCGCACCCGCCCGTCGGCCGCGAGCAGCCGCACCAGTCTGCTGCCGACGCTCTGCCGCGCCTCGTACCGCTTCCCCGGCGACATCAGGATCGTCTCGCGCAGCGCGGGCACGGCCGCGGACAGTTCGGCGGTGGTGGCCTCGCCGCGGGCCGCGAGCGCAGCCAGCGTCTCCCGCTCGGCCGCCGCCAGCCGCTCCTCGTCCCAGCCCTCCGCGCGTTCCCGCAGGTGCTTGACGAGCGTGGCGCGCTCCCGGACCGCGATGGCCCGCCCGGCGCCCGCGTACACGGTGGGGGCCAGTCCGGCCGGGACCACGAACATGGTGCGGCGCATACAGAGCATCCGCTCCAGCGTGCGGTCCTCGTACAGCGCCCGGTCGAGCTCCGCCGCGCGCGGTTCGCGCAGCCGCGCGCACGCCGACAGATAGACGGTGGCCGGGTCGGTGGCGTGCAGGGCCACCAGCGCACCGGTGACCTCCTCGACGGTGGCCGCGCGGGTGGACGGCGCCAGCAGATGGCGCCGCCCGAGCCGGGCGCGGCGCTGTGCGGCGGAGATACGGAACGTGGGGCGGGCATCGGTCATACGGCCGACGCTAGAGCGCGTACCGGACATCTCCTGTCAGGTATGGCGACGGATGTCACCGGCCGGACGGCGGCCGTGGCCGCGCCCGAAGATCCCCTCCGGACGTGAGGCAAGATGAGGGCCATGGGCAACTCCGGGGGCGAGGGACACCTGATCGCGGGCCGGTACGAACTGGTCTCGCGGCTCGGGCGCGGCGGTATGGGCACGGTCTGGCGGGCCGTCGACCAGCTGCTGGGCCGGGACGTGGCGGTCAAGGAACTGCATGTGGACGACGAGGGCCTGTCGGCCCTGGACGCTCGGCTGCACGGTGAGCGCACCCTGCGCGAGGCCCGCACGGTCGCCCAGATCAAGCACCCCAATGTGATCGTCCTGCATGACGTGGTCGAGGAGGACGAGCGCGCCTGGATCGTCATGGAGCTGGTCGACGGGGTCTCACTCGCCGACCGGCTGGCCGCGGAGGGACCGGTCGGTCCGCGCGAGGCGGGCCGGATCGGACTGGCGCTGCTGGACGCGCTGCGCGCGGCGCACGCCCGCGGGGTGCTGCACCGGGACCTCAAGCCCGCCAATGTGCTGGTGGAGGCGGGCACCGGGCGGGTGGTGCTCACGGACTTCGGGATCGCGCAGGTCTCCGGCGCCACGACGATCACCGAGACCGGTTCGTTCGTCGGCTCGCCCGAATACACCGCGCCGGAGCGGATGTCCGGACGGCGGACAGGCCCCGAGTCGGACCTGTGGTCGCTCGCGGTGCTGCTGTGCACGCTGGTGAGCGGCCAGTCCCCGTTCCACCGCGACTCCCTGGCCGCGGTGCTGCACGCCGTCGTCTTCGACGAGACCGCGGTGCCCGAGGCCGCCGGAGGGCTGACGCCGGTCGTCGAGGGACTGCTGCGGCGGGATCCGGAGGAGCGGCTGGGCGCGGCGGAGGCCGCCGGACTGCTGCGCTCGTACGTGGAGTCGGGGGACACCCCGGAGATGCCGCTGCCGCGGGCCGAGCCCCGGCCGGGCCGGGCGCTCGTCCCCGGGTCCGCGCCGCGCCCGGCCGCCGGAGCCACTCCGGACGCGCCGGAGCCGGCGGCGGCCCGCCCGGCGAAGCGCTTCCGCGGCCGTACCGCATGGCTGGCGGTCATCGCCGTCCTCGCGCTGGCCGGGGCGGGTCTGGGCGCGCTGGTCCTGCTGAAGGACGGCGGCGACACCAAGGCCAGTGACGGTCCGGCCCGCGGCCGGGACGACGGCCGCGCGGACGGCGGGCAGCATCCGCGCCCCTCCTCGCGCACCCCGGACCCCGGCCCCTCCCGGTCCGGCGGGGTACCCGAGGGCTATGAGCGGGTGAAGGACCCGCTGGGCTTCACGATCGCCGTGCCCAAGGGGTACAGCCGCTCCTACGAAGCGCCCCGGGTCTACTACTACTCGCCGGGCAAGGAGTTCCGGATCGGGGTGCAGATCCAGGAGCAGGACCCCAAGGGGCCGCTGGGGCTGAGCCGGGAGGCGGACGCCAAGGGGCCGCGGGAGTACCCCGGCTACCGCAGCGGCCAGGTCATCGAGACCACCCACCAGGGGCATCCCGCCGCGCTCTGGGCGTTCGTGTGGAACGGCGGCGCGGACGACGGCGGCTCACGGCAGACATTCGATCTGAGCTGGAACGCCGACGGCAGGATGTACGATCTCTGGCTCTCCGCCCCGGTGGCGCAAAAAGGTCAGGGAAAGCGGTATTTCGACACGGCTGTCGCTACATTCGCCCGTTCCGGCCGATCGGACTGAGCCCCGCCGCAACGGCTTTGTCACGAGCTCTCCGCGCACCCCGGGGCCGGTGGCGGAGCCGGCCCCCGGACGGGTAAAGATTGAGCCATGACGAACGACGGGGGACGGGCGAACGAGCCCACCAGTTACACCTTGCCGCCGCCGCGGGCCCAGGGGGCGCCTCCCCATGGCGCGCAGCCGCCCGCGAGCCCCCATGAACCCACCCCGTTCGCCGCGCGGCAACCGCCCGTGGGCCGGTCCGCCGGCCCGGACGCGGGGCGGGTCATCGGTCAGCGCTACCGGCTGACCGCCCGGCTGGGCCACGGCGGGATGGGTACCGTCTGGCGGGCCCAGGACCAGGTCATGGACCGGGAGGTGGCGGTCAAGGAGCCGCGCGTCCCGGACCACCTCCCGGACAGCGAGCGGCAGACGGTCTACCGGCGGATGGAGCGCGAGGCGCGCGCCGCGGCCCGGATCGACCACCCCTCCGTCGTCACCGTGCACGACGTCGTGGTCGAGGAGGGGCGGCCGTGGATCGTGATGGAGCTGGTGACCGGGCAGTCACTGGGCGACCGGCTGACCGAGGGCACCCTCGACCCGCGCGAGACGGCCCGGATCGGTCTCGCGGTGCTGGACGGGCTCGCCGCCGCCCATGACGCCGGGGTGCTGCACCGTGACGTCAAACCGGACAACGTGCTGCTCGGCCGGGGTGACCGGGTGGTGCTCACCGACTTCGGCATCGCCCAGATCCAGGGCGAGCAGGGGCTCACCGAGACCGGCGGTTTCGTCGGCTCGCCCGAATTCGTCGCGCCCGAGCGGGTGCTGGGGCAGCGGCCGGGTCCCGAGTCGGACCTGTGGTCGCTGGGCGTGGTGCTGTACACGGCCGTCGAGGGCATGTCCCCGTTCCGCCGCAGCCACTCCCCGTCCACCCTCCAGGCCGTGTTGCAGGCGGAACCGCAGATGCCCGCACGGGCCGCGGGACCGCTGGGCGACATCATCATGCGGATGATGCGCAAGGACGCCTCGCAGCGTCCTTCCGCCGCCGAGATCCGGCGGGCGCTGGAGACCGCGGCCCGTCCGCCCGTGCCCACGCCGACCGTCTTCGCGTCCGGCGCGCCCACGATGGCCGCGGGCAGCCTGCCGACGATGGCGGCCGGGGCCGGATTCGGCGCGGCGCCGTCCGCGGCACCGTCCCCGGCGGCGCAGCCCGCGGGGAACCGTTTCGTCCCGCCCATCCTGCACAAGAACCGCAAGGCCCAGGCGGGTCTGGGCGCCCTGGTGCTGGTGGTGGCCGCCGCCCTGGTGCTGGTGATCGCGAAGCCGTTCGCGAGCGAGAGCCCGCTGCCGTCCGGCTGGGTCGAACGCGACGAGCAGTCCCTGGTCGGCGCGACCCTGGCGATGCCCGAGGGGTACAAACGGGTCCAGAACGACACCTACGACGATGCGCCGGTGGTCACGTTCACGGATCCCAGCGGCGTCTACACGATCACGCTCGGCGCGCTCGCGAGCGACTCGGAGCGCCGGATCACCAGCTCCAGGGCCTCGGCCGGATCCCTCCGGGAGTTCAACGAGGACGGCGCCCAGTCGACGATGGACGAGCCCACGGTGAGCGGGATCGAGGACACCGAGCAGCAGGACGCCCCCGCCGCGGACTTCAGGACCACCTACTACGAACCCGGCACCTCCAGCGACAACCCCCGTATCCGCTATCTGGACCGGGACCATGTGTACGCCGTCAAGGGCAGGATCGCCTGGGAGCTCACCCTGACGATGCCCGAGAAGGGCGACGCCCGGGAGACCGGCGACCGGATGTACCAGGACCTCCTGAAGAACTTCAAGATCAACAAAAAGTTCCGCCTCGACACGGACTGAGCCGCCGACCGCCTTGTGAACACACGTCGCGCCAGCAATCGCTGGCGCGATTGTGTGTGACCGGTGAAGGCGAGTTACCGACGGGTACCCAAACCGGCCGCGGCAGCCTACTCTCAGCCGCATGACGGAGACGCAGGACAGCGCACGCGCACAGAGCGGCACCACCACCGCCCCCGCCGACGGCAATCCGGTCGCGGCCCCGGGCACCCGCACCGCCGCCGATGTCGTCACCCCCGAGCTGGTCGCCCGGCTCGGCAAGGGCGTCGTGGGCAGCGGCCGCACCGTCAACCACACGCCGTTCACCGGTGAGGTGCTCGCCGCCGAGCTGCCCGAGTCCACCCCGGAAGACGTCGCCACCGCCTTCCAGCGGGCCCGTGAGGCCCAGCGGACCTGGGCGGCGCTGCCGGTCCGCAGGCGTGCCGCCGTCCTCCTCCGCTTCCACGACCTGCTGCTGGAGCGGCAGTCGGAGATCCTGGACCTCATCCAGCTGGAGACGGGCAAGACCCGGCTGCACGCCCATGAGGAGATCCAGGGCGTGGTGCTGGCCGCCCGCCACTACGGCCGCAAGGCCCACGGCTATCTGCGTCCCAAGGCCCGCGTCGGTGTGGTGCCGACCCTGACCAAGGTCACCGAACTGCGCCAGCCGCGCGGGGTGGTCGGCCAGATCGTGCCCTGGAACTACCCGCTGGAGCTGTCCGTCGGCGATGCCGTCCCCGCGTTCGTCGCCGGCAACGCGGTCGTGATGAAGCCCGACACCGAGACCTCGCTGACCGCCCTGTGGGCGCGGGAGCTGATGCTCGAGGCCGGAATGCCCGCCGGGGTGTGGCAGGTGGTGCTCGGCGAGGGGCCGGTGGTCGGCCCGGCCGTCATCGAGCACGCCGACTACGTCTCCTTCACCGGCTCCACCCGCACCGGCCGCGGCGTGGCCCAGGCCGCCGCCGCCCGGCTGGTGGGTTGCTCCCTCGAACTCGGCGGCAAGAACGCCATGCTGGTGCTGCGCGACGCCGATGTGGAGAAGGCGGCCGAAGGCGCGGTGCGCGCCTGCTTCGCCTCCGCCGGGCAGCTGTGCATCTCCATCGAGCGGTTGTACGTCCACGAGTCGGTCGCGGACGCCTTCCTGGAGCGGTTCGCCGCCCGGACCAGGGCGATGCGGCTGGGCAAGGCGCTCGCCTACGGCGCCGAGATGGGCTCACTGGTCTCCGACCGCCAGCTCGACACCGTCACCCGCCATGTGGAGGAGGCGGTCGCCAAGGGCGCCACGGTCGTCGCGGGCGGCCGTGCCCGGCCCGATATCGGCCCCTACTTCTACGAGCCCACGATCCTCGACGGGGTGGAGCCGCCGATGGCCGTGTGCACCGAGGAGACCTTCGGACCGGTCGTCTCCGTCTACCGCTTCACCGACGAGGACGACGCCGTCGAGCGCGCCAACGCCACCCCGTACGGGCTCAACGCGAGCGTCTGGACCAAGGACGGCGGGCGCGGCCGGGCCGTCGCCGCCCGGCTGCGCGCCGGAACGGTCAACGTCAACGAGGCGTACGGCGCGGCCTACGGCAGCGTCAACGCCCCCATGGGCGGCATGGGCGACTCGGGGCTCGGCCGCCGGCACGGCTCGGAGGGGATCCTCAAGTACACCGAGGCGCAGACCGTCGCTCACCAGCGACTGCTGCCCCTGGGGCCGTCCTTCGGGATGACGGATGAGAAGTACGCGGCCTTCATGACCCGCAGCCTGCGCGCGATGAAGGCACTGCGCCTGCGCTGACCAGTACGTATCCACGGAGGTACCCGTTGTCAGGGGACAAGTCCGCCCACCACCAGCAACCCGGCGACGGCACCGGCTCCGCCACCGATGACGCCGGCTTCGACTACGACGTCATCGTCATCGGCTCGGGCTTCGGCGGCTCGGTGTCGGCCCTGCGGCTGACCGAGAAGGGATACCGTGTCGGGGTCCTGGAGGCGGGCCGCCGCTTCACCCGCGAGAGCCTGCCCAAGAACTCCTGGGATCTGCGCAACTACCTGTGGGCCCCGGCCCTCGGACTGTTCGGGATCCAGCGCATCCACGTCCTGGGCAAGGTGATGGTGCTCGCGGGCGCCGGGGTCGGCGGCGGTTCGCTCAACTACGCCAACACCCTCTACGTACCGCCCGCGCCGTTCTTCCGGGATCCCCAGTGGGGGCACATCACCGACTGGCAGGACGAACTGCGGCCCTACTACGACCAGGCGCGGCGGATGCTCGGGGTGCGGCTGAACCCCACGCTCACCCCGTCCGACGTCCATCTGAAGGCCACCGCGGAGAAGATGGGGGTGGGCGACACCTTCCATATGGCCCCGGTCGGTGTGTTCTTCGGGGACGGCCAGGACGCCGACGGCTCCGCCACCGCCAAGGCGGCGCCGGGTGAGACGGTGGCCGATCCGTACTTCGGCGGCGCGGGCCCGGACCGCAAGGCGTGCACCGAATGCGGTGAGTGCATGACCGGCTGCCGCCACGGCGCCAAGAACACCCTCAACGAGAACTACCTCTACCTCGCCGAGAAGGCCGGTGCGACCGTCCACCCCATGACCACGGTGGCGGCCGTGAGCGACGATCCGCACGGCGGCTACCGCGTCACCACCGTGCCCACCGACAACCGGCGCAAGGGCAGGCCCACCGCGCTGCGCGCCCGTTACGTGGTCGTCGCCGCGGGCACCTACGGCACCCAGACCCTGCTGCACACCATGCGGGACAAGGGGCTGCTGCCACGGCTCTCCGACCGGCTCGGCTTCCTCACCCGCACCAACTCCGAGGCGCTGGTGGGCGCGCAGACCACCGACCGCCGGTTCCGGGCGAAGAACCCGGGGGAGAAGAAGGCCGAGTTCAGCCGTGGGGTGGCGATCACCTCGTCGATCCATCCCAACGACACCACCCACATCGAACCGGTCCGCTACGGCAAGGGCTCCAACGCGATGGGCCTGATGTCCATCCTCCAGATCCCCCACGGCGGCCGGGTGCCGCGCTGGCTCCAGTTCGTCGGCGCCAACCTCAAGCACCCCACGATGGCGGCGCGTTCCCTGTCCAACCGGCGCTGGTCGGAGCGGACCATCATCGGCCTGGTCATGCAGACCCATGACAACTCGCTGACCACGTACCGCAAGTCCAAGGGGCTGGGGAAGGGACTGCTGACCGCCCGGCAGGGCCACGGCGAGCCCAACCCGGACTACATCCCCGAGGGCGCCGAGGCGGCCCGCCACCTCGCCGAGTCGATCAACGGCTTCGCGGGCAGCAATGTCGGGGAGCTGATGGGCACCCCGCTGACCGCCCACTTCCTCGGCGGCTGTCCGATCGGTGAGGACGCCGAGCACGGAGTGATCGACCCGTACCACCGGCTGTACGGGCACCCGGGCATCCATGTCGTGGACGGCTCGGCGATCTCCGCGAACCTCGGTGTCAACCCGTCCCTGACCATCACGGCACAGGCCGAACGGGCCATGTCGCTGTGGCCGAACAAGGGCGAGGCCGATCCGCGCCCCGCCCAGGGCGAGCCGTACCAGCGGCTGACGCCCGTGGAGCCCACCGCTCCGGCGGTTCCGGCGGACGCGTTCGGGGCGCTGAAGCTGCCCCTGCTTCCGGTGCCGGCGGTTCCCCCGGCCCCGTCCGGGAGCTGATGTCCGCAACGGCGAAGGGGCCGCCCCCGGACGGTGGGGGCGGCCCCTTCGCTGCGGCGTTGTGCCTGCGCGTCGGCCCGGGGGCCGTTACGCGGCGGCGCCGCCGGTGCGACGACGGCGGACCACGAAGACGGCTCCGCCGCCCGCGGCCATCGCCACCCCGCCGATCAGGGCGATCGTCGGGAGCGCGGAGGAGGAACCCGTCTCGGCGAGGCTGCCCTTGGGGTTGATCTCGGTGTTGCCCTCGGGCTTCTCCGGCAGCGGCTTCTTGCCGCCCTGCGGCTTGGGCTCGGCCGGGGGCACCTCGCCCGGCTCCGAACCGGCCGCCAGCACGTCGAACTCGTAGTACTCACCGGTCGAGAAGACGCAGTTGCCCTTGTCGTCCGCGTAGACGCCGATGCTGATCGCGTAGCCGAAGCCCTCGGGCGCGCTCTTGGCCACGCTCAGCCGGAGGTCGACGGTGAGGGTCTCGTGCGGACGCACATCGGTGTAGCCCACGTAGCCCGCGCCCGGGTCGCTGTCGTCGGTGGAGATGTTCGTCCACACGCCGGTGTCGGGGTCCTTGTACTGGAGGGTGAGGTACTTGCCGGTGCCCTCGAACTCGTCGGCGTCCACGGTGGCCGCGACGACGCCGAAGTCCACCCGCTTGTAGGTGCGGTCGGAGTCGTTCTTCACCTGGAAGCCGAAGGTGTGGAAGCCGCTGCCCGCCACGACCTTCGAGGGCAGACCGGTGAGGGTGGTGCTGAGGTCGGGGTCCTCGTGGTAGTCGCCGTCCTCCGCGCACTCACCGGGCCCGGTCGGCTCGTCGGTGGGCGACGTCGGCTTGTCGGTGGGGGTGGCGGTGTCCGACGGGTCGGCCGACGGCGAGGTCGTGTCCGTCGGCTGGGTCGAGGGGGACGTCGTGTCCGTCGGCGTGGGGCTCGTGGGGGTGTCGCTCGGCGCGGGTGTGGCCGGGGACTGCGACGGGTCCGGCGACTGCGGCGGCTGGGTGGTGTCCGTCACCGACGGCGTCGGGGTGGGGGTTTCCTCGGCGAAGGCAGCCGGTGCCGCGAGCAGGGCGGCGGGAGCGATGGCGGCCGTGGCCGCGGCGGTCGCCAGTGCGCGGCGAATCTTCATGGAGACCTCTTCTGGGTCCGTACGCGCCGCTGGTGGGCGGCGTGCGGGTGGAAGGCCGTCGCGGTGGGGCGCGGTCTGGCCGTGCTGTGCACGTACATGACCAGCCCGGTGGCTGAAAGGTTGCCTTCACTTTTGCTCACAGAATGGTCACAGAATCCGGCGACTCGGTCAGAAGTCGGTCACGGCCGATCGCGAGCGAGGGGGTGGCGTCTGCCGCGGCAGCATCAGGGGCGGCATCAGGGGCGGCCTGTGGAGAGCGGCACCGGGAGACGGCGATACCCATGCGAAGGGCCCCGGGGCGCCCGAGCGGGCGGGCGCCCCGGGGCCCTAGGCGGTCAGCACCGGCGTCAGGGCAGCGCCGGTGCTGAGAAGCGGCGCCGGGGGGTTGCGCCGCTGGCTTCGGGGCCGGAGTTCAGATGATGTCGAAGGGGGCGTACGCCCGCGTGGTTGTACCAATGACGGGAGTGTGACCCGGGGCTTTTCGCCTTCCTGCATCGTGGTGGATGCGGAGCACCGGGCGCAACCGTTTCGACCGGATACGGTCGGTCCCGGGCGTCCCCGGGACCGACCGTCCTTGAGGTGGTGACCGGGCTGCTGTCCCCTGCCGACCGGTCACCTCGCCGGAGCGAGGTCCCACGACGCGCACCGCCTGAATCACCGCAGGGGGCGCGTCTCATCGCTTCGACGGATCTGAGCCACGCGTGGATTTTCCGGGCCGCTCCTGGCTGGTGCGGCACCGGGCTCAACGAGCCCGTTCGCGGCCCGGTCACGCGCCGTACGGGTGATGGCGCCGAACGTCAGATCCGGCCGCGGCACAGCTCCAGCAGCGTCATGGCAAGGGCGGTGCCCGGCCTGCCGAGCCCCTCCCGGTAGCGGTCGAGGATCTCCATCTCGCGGGAGAGGTGCACCCGCCGCCCGCCCGACCCGGTCCGGGCCCGCTGGACGGAGGCCGAGACGTCCATCCGCTCCCGGACGAGGTCGAGGATCCGGGCGTCGAGGGCGTCGATGCGCTCCCGTGCGGTGCGGATCACCTCGGCGGCGTCGGTGACCTCGGCCGCAGCGCTGCCGGTGGTGGTGCTCATATCGGTTTCTCCTGGTCTCTCGGGGTGGACCCGGAGTCCGGCGGGAGAGCCCGGAGGAGGGAGAACACCAGCGCCCCGGGCCTTTGCCGGCCCGGGGCGCCTGGGAAGTCGCTTGTCAGTGGTTCAAGCAGCACGACCATGGCAGCCGGACGGGCCGGTGCCATAGGTAAACACGGAGGTCATGCGCGTGGACATGGCGTCGATTATGAGCCCGTTAGAATCGAAAGTCCAACGCGCCGGAACAGTCCCCTGTGCGGACCGGTGCGCCCGAGTACCACCCCGATCACCACCGCCGGAAGGCCGCCGAAGTGCCATCAGCGTCCCCTGCTGCCGCCCCCGACACCGTCCTGGTCGTCGACTTCGGCGCGCAGTACGCCCAGCTCATCGCCCGCCGGGTCCGCGAAGCCCGCGTCTACAGCGAGATCGTCCCGTCCACCATGCCGGTGGAGGAGATGCTCGCCAGGAACCCCAAGGCGATCATCCTGTCCGGCGGGCCGTCGTCGGTCTACGCCGAGGGCGCGCCCAGCGTCGACCGTTCGCTCTTCGAGGCCGGGATCCCGGTCTTCGGCATGTGCTACGGCTTCCAGCTGATGGCCGTCGCGCTCGGCGGCACCGTGGACAACACCGGTGCCCGGGAGTACGGCCGTACCCCGCTGACCGTGACCAAGCCCGGCTCCACCCTCTTCGCGGGCACCCCCGAGGAGCAGTCGGTCTGGATGTCGCACGGCGACGCCTGCTCGGCCGCCCCGGCGGGCTTCGCGGTCACCGCCTCCACCGATGTGGTGCCGGTCGCCGCCTTCGAATGCGACGAGCGCAAGCTCTACGGCGTACAGCACCACCCCGAGGTGATGCACTCCACCCACGGCCAGCAGGTGCTGGAGCACTTCCTCTACCGGGGCGCCGGGCTGGAGCCCACCTGGACCACCACCAATGTGGTCGAGGAGTCCGTCGCGGCCATCCGTGAGCAGGTCGGCACCAAGCGTGCGATCTGCGGGCTGTCCGGCGGGGTGGACTCCGCCGTCGCCGCCGCCCTCGTCCAGAAGGCCATCGGCGACCAGCTGACCTGCGTCTACGTGGACCACGGCCTGATGCGCAAGGGCGAGTCCGAGCAGGTCGAGAAGGACTTCGTGGCGGCCACCGGCGTACAGCTGAAGGTCGTCGACGCCGAGGAGCGGTTCCTGTCCGCGCTCGCCGGGGTCTCCGACCCCGAGGAGAAGCGGAAGATCATCGGCCGGGAGTTCATCCGGGTCTTCGAGCAGGCCCAGGCCGAGCTGGTGGCCGAGGCGGGCGCCGCGGGCGAGGCCGTGGAGTTCCTGGTGCAGGGCACCCTCTACCCCGATGTGGTGGAGTCCGGCGGCGGCGCCGGCACCGCCAACATCAAGTCCCACCACAATGTGGGCGGCCTCCCCGAGGACCTCGAGTTCAAGCTGGTGGAGCCGCTGCGCCGGCTGTTCAAGGACGAGGTGCGCAACGTCGGCCAGGAGCTCGGGCTGCCGGACGAGATCGTCCACCGCCAGCCCTTCCCGGGCCCCGGGCTCGGTATCCGCATCGTCGGCGAGGTCACCAAGGACCGGCTGGACCTGCTGCGCGAGGCCGACGCCATCGCCCGTGAGGAGCTGACCGCGGCCGGTCTCGACCGCGAGATCTGGCAGTGCCCGGTCGTCCTCCTCGCCGATGTCCGCTCGGTCGGCGTCCAGGGCGACGGCCGCACCTACGGCCACCCCATCGTGCTGCGCCCGGTCTCCTCCGAGGACGCCATGACGGCCGACTGGTCGCGGCTCCCGTACGACGTGCTGTCGCGGATCTCCACCCGCATCACCAACGAGGTGGACGAGGTGAACCGGGTCGTCCTGGACATCACCAGCAAGCCGCCCGGCACCATCGAGTGGGAGTGACCCACCCCGATCGTCAGGCCCGCGCCGCCGTCCCTCCTCCGGGGGCGGCGGCGTCGCCGTTCCCGCCGTGCGCACGGATCGTGCGCAACGGTCTGGCCTCCCGCTCTACCCGGAGGTAGCTTCCGCTGCGAGCACCCCCAGGAGCGCGAGGAGTGAGCGAGCCCCCCATGAACAGCCCCATGCCGATGCCCCGGCCGGCGCCCGAGCCGATACCCACCGACCAGCTGCACATCACCATGCCGCCGCAGCACGCCTCGCCCGGCGAGGAGCGGCGCCACCGCAAGGAGCGGCTCGCCGCGGCGCTGCGGCTGTTCGGACGGTACGGCTACGAGGAGGGGGTCTCGGGCCACATCACCGTCCGCGACCCGGAGTTGGCCGACTGCTTCTGGGTGAACCCCTTCGGCATGCCCTTCGGCCACATCAGGGCCCAGGACCTGATCCTGGTCAACGAGGCGGGCCAGGTGGTCGAGGGCCGCTACCACGTCAACCAGGCGGCGTTCGTCATTCACTCCCACGTGCACCGGGCTCGGCCGGACGCGGTGGCCGTCGCGCACAGCCGCTCGGTGCACAGCCGGGCGCTGTCCTCGCTGGGCGAGCGGCTCGAACCGCTCAACCAGGAGGTGTGCGCGTTCTTCGAGGACCACGCGCTCTACGACGCGTCCACCGGGGTGGTGGTGGACGATGACGAGGCGCGCCGGATCGCCGCCGCGCTCGGCGCCCACAAGGCCCTCATCCTGCGCAATCGCGGTCTGCTGACGGTGGGCGAGTCGGTCGACGCCGCCGCGTGGTGGTTCATCACGATGGAGCGGTCGTGCCAGGCGCAGCTGGCGGCGAAGGCGGCGGGGGAGCCGGTGCCCATCGGTGACGAGGACGCGGCGCGGCTCCGTGAGCAGCTCGGGAACGATCTTGTGGCGTGGATCAACTATCAGCCGCTGTATCTCCAGATCACCCGCGCCGAGCCGGACCTGTTGACCTGACACCCCTCGCGGTGCGGCACAATTCCCTCTCGTCACATGTCAGTTGGCGCCGCACGGACCGGTCCGGAAACCGAACGTCGGTGCCGAACCAGTACGAGCGAACGACGGAGCGACCCTCGTGGCGGTGGAGACGGCGGAGAACGCCGCGACGGTGGAGGGGCACCCGCACGGGCCCGGCCACACCGGCTGTGAATGCCCCCAGGGTGCCCGTGAGGGCCATCGCAGGGCGGTGGCCGCGTTCGTGGCCATGCGGGAGCGGTTCGCGGCCGGAGAGGGCCTTCCGGCGGCGCTGGCGCACTCCGCCGGAGCCTCCCGGCAGTGGGTCTCCGACGAACTGGCCCAGGCCGCCCGTACGGTCGTCGACACCGGGCGCGCCGAGTGCACCGCGTGGCGTGACGCGGTGTGGCGGCGCACGCTGCTGGTGGTGTGGGGCGCGGTCGCGGCACTGCTGATCGGGCAGTTGGCCACCGCGCTCGGCACCGGCTGGTCGGTGGCCAGGACCGCCGGGATCGCCGCGGCCACCGTCACCGCCGCCCTGCTGACCCTCGCCGCCCGGCTGCACCACGCCGCGGGCGGTCCGCTCGCCCCGCTGGTCGGCGAGGACAACCGGCTCTCCACCTCCCGTACGGTCGCCGCCGCCTGGCTGGCCTTCGCCGTCTTCGCGGTGCTCGTCCTCGGCGGTGAACTGGCCCTCGACCCGGGGGACCGCCCCCGGCTGACCGACGGCCTCGCGGTCGGGCGGGTCGCCGCGCTGCTCACCGTCACCGGGCTGACCTGTCTGGCCGCGGTGATGGCCCGGCTGGTGGTGGCCGCCCGGGTGCGGGCGCAGCGGCTCCAGAAGGTGCGCGCGGTCCGGCCGCGCGCCGCCGATCTGCTCACCGACGACGCGGGCCGCGGCAGCTTCGCCGACGCGCAGTACGTCGTGGTCCACACCGCCGCGCTCGCGTTCACCGCCGTCCGGCTGGCGCGCGAGCCGTGGCGGCTGCCCGATCTGCCGTGGGGGCTGGCCCTGCTGACGGTCGTCTCCACCTTGATGTACCTGGCCGGGAAGTACGCGGAGGGCGGGCGCCCCACCGTGCTGTCGGTGGTGCGGGTCCGCCCCGAGGAGGGCGGCATCGATCGGGACGCCCCGATCCGCACCGGTGACGACATCGAGATCCGCGGCAACGGCTTCGTACCGCCGGGCGCCCAGGACCCGGACCGGCTGGCCCGGATGGTGGTCCGGATCGGCGCGGTGCACGTCCACGTACCGCTGGTGCCGGTGGCCGGGGGGTTCGGCAATCCGACGGACACCGCGCTGACGGTGCCGGTGCCGGTGGACGTGGAGCCGGGCCGGGTGGAGGTGCAGGTGGTCACGGCCGCGGGCGCCGAGACCAACCGCTATGCGATCGACGTGCTCGACTGACCGGCGTCCCGGGCGTGCGGCCGGAACCGGATGGATGACTCCGGTTCCGGCTGAGTCATATCCGCCGTCCGCTCCGTATGGAATCGTTGAGTCGTCAACGGGAGAGGGCGGTCGCCATGAGGCATGCGGATCGCATGGTCGGAAGCGGTCCCGCGGGCAGTGCGGGAAGCGTCAACGGTATCGGTGACCTGGGCGGTCCGCCGCTCGGCGTACGGGCCACGGCCGCCCACTACGCGCTGCTGCCGCTGCGGCTCTTCCTCGGCGTCACCTTCGTCTACGCGGGGATCGACAAGCTCACCGACCCGACCTTCCTGGCCGACGCCGGACCGGGTTCGATCGGCGCCCTGATGGGCCAGGTCCGCGACACCTCGGCCGTCCCCTGGCTGATCGACCAGAGCCTCAAGGACCCCTCCGCGTTCGGCTACGCCATCGCCTGCGGCGAACTGGCCGTCGGACTGGGCGTGCTGGTCGGTCTGCTGGCCCGGCTGGCCGCGTTCGGCGGGGCGGTGATCTCGCTCAGCCTGTGGCTGACGGTCAGCTGGCAGACCACGCCGTACTACTACGGCAACGACCTGATGTACCTGATGGCCTGGCTGCCGCTGGTGCTGGCCGGTGCGCCGTACCTGTCCCTGGACGCGGCGATCGCCAGGCGCCGCCGCGGGCGTGGCTCCCCGTACTACCTGTAGGGCGTGTCCGCGCGTCGTGCCGGATCCGCGCCGGGGCGTCCGGGGCACCCCTCCCGGCGGTGGCCGGGGGAGCGTGCGGTTCCACGGCGGAGGGCCGTCCTCGCCGGGAACCTCCGGACGGAGTCCGGGGCATGCCCGGGACGCTCCCGGCGACGACACGGCCCGGCGGCCCACCGGAGGGGTCAGGGCGTCTCGCCCTCGGCCCTCCGCCGGCGCCGCAGCCCGTGCGCCAGCGCCGACACCACCCCGGCCAGACAGAGCCCGAACCCGGCCGACGGCAGCAGCACCAGCGGGCGTACGTCCCACTCCCCGGCCGCGTCCATCGCGTAGGCGAGCGCCACGCCGAGCATCACCAGCCCGGCCACCAGCTTGCCCGGTTCGAACGGATGCTTCCTCATGACCGCTTCACCTCCACGTTCCCCAGGCCGACCTCCAGCGTCAGCTTCAGCGTGCCGCGGGGCTTCCCGCCGCCGGCCGGGGCCAGCGTCTCCTTCCGGTCCCGGTCGGGCTCGATGTCCATGTCCCGCCCGCCGTCGCCCGGCAGCCGGATGTCCCCGAGGCCGGTGTGCGCGCTGACCTCGACGCGGGCGTCCCGCGGAACCGTGACCTCCAGCTTGCCCGCGCCCACCTCGGCCCTGGTGGTCACCGTGGTGCCCGCCTTCAGCGCCAGCCGGTCCAGGTCCAGTTCACCGACGCCGCCGCCCATCTCGTAGCCGTCCCGCACCGCGGCGGCCGACGTGGGGGCCCAGGTCGTGCGCGACCAGTGCGGGGTGACGGACTTGGGGAGCACCGCGGCTCCCGCCAGCAGCCCACAGGTGATCACCGCGAGCAGCACCGTGCCGGCCCCGGTCCTGCCGTACCGCGAGCTGAGCACCATCGAGAGCCCGAAGACCCCCAGCGCGCCCGCGAATCCGACCTCCAGGCTGGTGCCCAGCGGATGGCCGGACCACATCAGCCTCGCGCCCAGCACCCCGGCGGCGACGGCGAGTACGAAGGTCCAGCCGCCGATCGAGTTCCGCTGGCGCACCCGGTGGGCCCGGTCGGTCACCGTGTCCCCGGCCCGGTCGTACGCGCCGCTCTCCGCGGGGCCCTCCGCCGGCCCCCACAGATAGCCCGAGGCGGCACCCACCGGTCCGGTGGTGCCGTCCTTGACGATGGGATCCCGCCACCAGGAGGGCCCGGGACCGCCCCGGGTGGGCGGGGCCTGGGTCTCGGGGGGCGCGTCCGCGACCGCCTGCGCGGTGGCCGGATCGACCGCGCCCTCGCTCTCCACCTGGCGCCGGTGGTGCGACCAGTACGCCGCGCCCGAGGCAGCGAGGGTCAGCATGACCGCGAAATACATCACGCTGCCCTGGTTGAGCATCGACAGGAACAGCCCGCAGCCGACCAGCGCGACCAGCACCGCGGTGAGCCCCGGCCCGTCCACCCGGCCGGACAGCAGCTTGCGCCCCTCGTTCTCCTCCTCGCCGTGCATCGGCACCAGCAGCCAGCAGAAGCCGTAGACGATCAGACCGAACCCGCCCGAGACGGCGAGCACCGACAGCACCACCCGGAAGATCACCGGGTCCAGGTCGCAGAACCGGCCGAGCCCACCGCACACCCCGGAGATCACTTTGTGGTCACGACTGCGCCGGAGGGGTGGCTGCCCGTACGGGCGGGAACCGGGCAGCCCGTCGGATCCGTCCGCCACAGTGGGTGTATCGGTCATACGGCCATGGTGACAACTGGGGGCGCGCGGCGGTATCCGGCACATCCCTGGGGCTTCCCTGAGATCGCCCCGGAGGCCGCGGCGGCTATCGTGGCCCATCGAACATATGCGGGACGCGGTAGTGGCTGCCGGGCCGGGTAAGCGGGAGGGGAACGCGGTGTCGGAGGAAGGGCGGCTGATAGCCGGTCGCTACCGGCTGGTCGAGAAAGTCGGCCGCGGCGGCATGGGCACGGTGTGGCGCGCCGAGGACGAACTGCTGGGCCGCCAGGTCGCGGTCAAACAGCTGCACGTCTCGATGCACCTGACCGACGACGAACTGACGACGTTGCATGAGCGCACCCGCCGTGAGGCGCGCAGCGCGGCCCGTATCACCCACCCCAACGTGGTGGTGGTCCATGACGTCGTGGACCACGAGGGGTTGCCGTGCATCGTCATGGAGTACGTGCCCTCCACGACCCTGGCCGATCTGCTCAAGGACGGCGGCACGGTGTCGCCCGCCGACGCCGCCCGTATCGGCCGCGGCATGATCGCCGCGCTGCGCGCCGCACACGCGGCGGGCGTCCTGCACCGCGATGTCAAACCCGGCAACGTACTGCTCGGTCCCCAAGGCCGGGTCGTGCTCACCGACTTCGGCATCGCGATGGCCACCGGCACGTCCACCCTCACCAAAACGGGTGAAGTGGTGGGCTCCATCGACTACATCGCGCCCGAACGGGTGCGCGGCCGCACCCCCGGCCCCGCCTCCGATCTGTGGGCGCTGGGAGCGACCCTCTATCAGGCGGTCGAGGGACGGGCGCCGTTCCGCAAGGCCACCGCCATCGAGACCGGTTACGCCATCGCGGTGGACCCGCTGGACCCGCCGACCCGGGCCGGGGCGCTGACCCCGCTG
Organism: Streptomyces sp. NPDC045899; assembly: GCF_056431485.1. NCBI lineage: Bacteria > Bacillati > Actinomycetota > Actinomycetes > Kitasatosporales > Streptomycetaceae > Streptomyces > Streptomyces sp. NPDC045899. The sequence goes on along the minus strand of NZ_JBWKKP010000034.1, from coordinate 14,251 downwards.
ATCGAGGCGCTGCTCGCGAAGGACCCCGAACACCGGCCGTCGGCCGAGGACACCGAACGGGCGCTGCGGATCCCGGCCTCGGAGGCCGAGACCACGGCGCTGCCGATTCCGGGCTTCGGCCCGGCCCCGGGTGAGTCACCGTCGGGGTCCACCACCCATGTGACCGCGTCGCCCGGTACGCCGCCGGTATCCCACCCTCCGGTACCCCATACGCCGCCCACGTCGTACACAACACCCACGCACCACACGCCACCCACGACGTACCCGTCGCACACACCGCCTACGTCGCACACGCCGCCCTCGTCGTACACACCACCCACGTCCTACACGCCGCCCACCTCCGCCGTCGCCTCCCACGGGCACGCGGCACCGGCAGCGCCGGCCGGGCCCCAGGGGCCCGGACACCCGGACTCCGGTGCGGAGCACGGCGATTCCGGGTCCACCCCGCAGCCGAAGAAGAGCCGCAGGTCGCAGTGGATCGCGGCGGGTTCCGCACTGTCCGTCGTGGCGGTCGCGGCCGGTGTCTACGTCTTCGGCCTGGACAAGGAGCTGCCCGGCGTCCAGGGTTCGGGCGACAACGCCGACGCATCGGCGCCCCGCACCACCGAGCAGCCCGCCTACACCCCGCCGCCGACCCCCGAGGGCTACCACGTGGTGAAGGAGAAGCAGCTCGGCGTCTCCTTCCCGGTGCCGGACGGGTGGACCCGGGACACCGGCTCCGAAAGCGCCGTCGACAAGACCCAGGAGGTCCGTTACCTGGCCCCCGAGGGGCTGGTCCGGCTTCAGGTCAACGTCCTGGACCTGGCGCCCAAGGACCAGGTCGCCCACTTCGAGGAGCTTGAGAAAGGGTTCCAGAAGGGCTATCCGATCTACGACCGGATGCGGCTTCAGAAGACGAAGTTCCGCGACCAGACCGCGGCGGTGTGGGAGTTCAGGTTCCAGGGCAAGGAGCGGATGTTCCGCGCCATCGACCTCGGTTTCGGCAAAGAAGGCGGCGATCAGTACGCCCTCTACATCAGCGCGCCGGATGCGGACTGGTCGACATACCGACCTGTCTTCGACGCGCTCCGCGAGGGCTTCGTCATCAAGTGACCCCCGGACCGGTCCCGGCCACTGCGGGATCGGCCACTCCGGGATCGATCAGGGGCGACCCTGATACCGCGGCAGCCCCGGCCGTGTGACGATCGGGGCATGACCGCCCCCGCGTCCCCGACCGTCCCCGCCGAGCCGCCGCCGCGCAAGCTGTACCGCAGTGCGGAGGGGCGGCTGCTGGGCGGTGTCGCGCGCGGGCTCGCCGGGCACATGGGGCTGCCGGTCTCCTGGGTGCGCATCGTCTTCGTCGCGCTGTTCATGGCCGAGGGCTTCGGTGCCCTGGTCTACGCCCTCTTCTGGTTCGTCGTCCCGCTCGGTGTCGGCGGCGTGGAGACGACCACCACCCGCCCGCTGGTCACCCAGGGCCCCGACGGCCGCCGCCGGATCCTGGCGCGCCGGCCCGACCGGGGCCAGATCCTCGCACTGCTGGCCCTCCTCATCGGGATGGCGATCTTCATCCAGGGCTTCCACCTGGGCCGTGCCAACACCTACATCTGGCCGCTGCTGCTGATCGGCGCCGGTGTCGCCCTCTTCTGGCGGCAGGCGGACAACGCGCGCAGGGCCCAGTGGGTCGAGCTGAGCCGCAGCAAGCGGGTCCTGCCGCTGGCGCGGGGCGCCGCGGGGGTGCTGCTGGTCGGGGCGGGGGTCACCGGCATCGTGGTGCTCCAGGGGTCGGCCAAGCACCTGGGAGCCGTGCTCCAGGCCGCCCTGGCCGTGATCGTCGGCATCGCGCTGCTCGCCGGTCCCTATGTGGTCCGGATGACGCAGGACCTCTCCGAGGAGCGGCTGATGCGCATCCGCGCCCAGGAGCGTGCCGAGGTGGCCGCCCATGTGCACGACTCGGTGCTGCACACCCTCACCCTGATCCAGCGGAACGCGGAGGACTCCCGCGAGGTGGCCCGGCTGGCCCGCGCCCAGGAGCGCGAACTGCGCGCCTGGCTCTACCGGCCCGAGGGCACCGGCAAGGACGAGGACGAGGAGCCGGACACCCTGGCCGAGGCGGTGAAGAGGACGGCCGCCGAGGTGGAGGACCACCACGGGGTCCCGATCGAGGTCGTGGTCGTCGGCGACTGCCCGCTGGACGAGCGGCTGGGCGCGCAGGTCCAGGCCGCCCGCGAGGCGATGGTCAACGCCGCCAAGTACGGTGGCGAGGGCGGGGCCGTCCAGGTCTACGCCGAGGTCGAGGGGGCCACGGTGTTCGTCTCCGTGCGCGACCGGGGCCCCGGCTTCGACCTCGACGCGGTGCCGGAGGACCGGATGGGCGTCCGTGAGTCGATCATCGGCCGGATGCAGCGGCACGGCGGCACGGCCAGGCTGAGGTCCGCGCCCGACGGGGGCACGGAAGTGGAGCTGGAGATGGAGAGGGCGACGACATGACCGAGGCGACGGGCGGCACCCACGACAGCGGCGCGACGGGCGCGACGGGCGCCGACGACGGCGCGTCGGGCCGGCGCGTCCGTGTGGTGCTCGTCGACGACCACCGGATGTTCCGCACCGGCGTCCAGGCCGAGATCGGCGAGACCGCCCGCACCGGTGTCGAGGTGGTCGGCGAGGCCGCCGACGTCGACCAGGCGGTCACCGTGATCGGCGCGACCCGCCCCGAGGTGGTCCTGCTGGACGTCCACCTCCCCGGCGGTGGAGGCGTCGAGGTACTGCGCCGCAGCGCCGCCCTGATGGCCGACCCGGAACGCCCGGTGCGCTTCCTCGCGCTCTCCGTCTCGGACGCCGCCGAGGACGTCATCGGCGTCATCCGCGGCGGCGCCCGCGGCTACGTCACCAAGACCATCACCGGCACCGACCTGGTCGACGCCGTCTTCCGGGTCTCCGACGGCGACGCGGTCTTCTCCCCCCGCCTCGCGGGCTTCGTCCTCGACGCCTTCGCCTCCACCGACGCCCCGCCCGTCGACGAGGACCTGGACCGCCTCACCCAGCGCGAACGCGAGGTCCTCCGCCTGATCGCCCGCGGCTACGCCTACAAGGAAATCGCGAAGCAGCTCTTCATCTCGGTGAAGACGGTCGAGAGCCACGTCTCCGCGGTCCTCCGCAAACTCCAGCTCTCCAACCGCCACGAACTCACCCGCTGGGCCGCGGCCCGCCGCCTGGTCTGAGGCGGGCGGGTCAGCGCCTGATCAGCTGATCACGGCTGGCCGAAGAGCACGCCGCGCCATGTCCACCCTGCCGTGAGGACCGCATTCTGCACGGGATCCTTGAGCTGAGAGGTGTCGAAGCGGAACGTCTCCGTCATCTCGAGACGGCCATCGGCTCCCCGGCCGATGGCCCAGTGCCGGGAACTCGTCGTTGCCGGCCCACGGCCGACATTCTTCGACACCGGCACGCCGCCGACCCAGTTGACCTCCCCATGCCGTTCGAGGACGCGGACCTCGCGGTTCTTCGGAACGAGGCGCATCCGGATTTCCATGGTCCGGCTCAGCTGGGACCTGACGAAGAAGGTTCGCCAGGCCGGCTCCCTGATCCGCCACTCCGCGACCAGATCGACATCTTCCGGAGTGCCATCACGTACAACCCAGGGGAGATCAGGCCCGTTGAGGCCGAGCAGCGCGGCATGCAGCTCTTCGGCCGACCACGGTGTGACGCCACTGCTGGGGTGTTTCGTGCCGTTCAGTTTGTCGAAGAAGCCCATTGGCTCACCCTATGAGTGTCCGGTTCCCGGCCGGGCGTTGTTCGAGGGCGCGACAGGCACCGCGCCCGCTGTCTGCCCACGGGCCGTCAGCCGTTCTTGCCGCCCGTCTTCTCCATGGACTCCTTCGCCAGGCGGAAGGCGGGCAGCATCGCCTTGTGCTCCTCGGCGTCCATGCCGCCGAGTTCGAGGACCACGCCGCCGTGGTCGGTCATCACGGCCAGGGCCCGTACGGGCCTGATCTTTCCGGCGGCGAGGTCGGTGGTCTGGTAGGTGGCCTCGGTGGCGGGCAGGTCACCGGCCTTGACCTCGCGCAGCTTCACCTGACTCTCGAAGTTCGCGTCCTTCACGAACGCGCGCATCAGGGCGCGGGACGTGCCGCCCGGGGCGGCGGTGTCCTTGGTGCCGGTCAGGACGCGGATGAAGCCGATGTGCCCCGCGGGCTTGGCGTCCAGCTCGCACACGATGGTCACCGGGCCCTGGTCGGCCAGCGGGCCGATCCGCTCCTGGACATCCTTGCCCACCGCCTTGGCCTTCCAGGGCTTCTCCAGGGTGAACCGCACCGGCAGTTCGCACGCGGTGCCCTTGTCGCCCAGCTTGGGCCCGGACGGGGCGCCGGCCTTGTCGTCCTTGCCGTCCGTCTCGAAGAGACAGCCGGTCAGCGACCCCGCCATGGCCATGACGCCGACCGCCCCCGCCACCCACCGCCGCATATGCTGCATTTCGGTATATCCCCACCTGAGTGCACGATCGTTTGAAAATTCGCCGCAGCGTATCCGATGTCGTGCGCCATGCGCTCGTCCTTATGCGCCGGGCGTTCCGCCGAGGAGCGCGGCCAGGGCGGTGGACAGTTCCGTACGGCAGGTGTCGGCGTCGTCGGCCGCCCAACTCACGTAGCCGTCGGGGCGGATGAGCAGGACGGCCGCCTCCGGCGCCGAGCCGAGGGCCCGCGCCCGGACCAGGTCCACCCGCTCCGGGAGCCGCGTCTCCGCCGGGACCGCGCCGGTCAGGTCCAGCAGCACCGCGTGCCCCGCCCCGAACAGCTCCGACAGCCGTATCTCCCGGTCGGCCACGGACAGTGCGGCGTCCGGCAGCCGCGCGCCGGTGAGCGGATGGGTGCCCGGCAGTTCGTAGCGCAGTCCCAGCCCCGACATCAGCCCCGCCAGCCGGCGGTTGGCGTCCGGCAGCCGCATCAGGTCGGTCATGATGTCGCGCAGCGCCGCCACGTCCGGTGTGGGGTACGGATCGGCCAGTACCCGCTGTGCCGAGGTGTGGTGCAGCACCCGGGCCGCCACCGGATGCCGTTCGGCCTGGTAGGTGTCCAGCAGTCCGTCCGGCGCCTCGCCCCGCACCACCGCCGCCAGCTTCCAGCCCAGGTTGAACGCGTCCTGGACGCCGAGGTTCAACCCCTGCCCGCCCAGCGGCGGGTGGATGTGCGCCGCGTCCCCCGCGAACAGCACCCGCCCCGCGCGGTAGTTCTCGATCTGCCGGGTGGCGTCCGAGAACCGCGAGGAATTGTCCACCCCGGCGAGCACCGTCTCCTCCCCGAACACCGCCCGCAGTGCCGCGCTGATCTCCGCCTCGGTCACCGGGGTGTCCCGGTCGGTCTCCGGCGCCTTCAGATGACCGAAGGTGAGCCGGTACCGGTTCTCGCCCAGCGGCACCATCATCGTCCAGTAGTCCTCCGTCCGCCGGGTCAGCGTGCTGATGTGCCCCGGCTCCTGCGGCACCAGCGCCGAGGCCGACGACAGCCGGACGTCCGCCAGTACGGCCAGATACGTACCGGGGCGGCCGGGGAAGTTCAGTCCCAGCAGCTTGCGCACCGTGCTGCGCCCGCCGTCGCACGCGACCGCGTACCGGGCCCGGACGCGGCAGCCGTCCGACGTCGTCAGCGTCACCCCGTCGGCGACCTGTTCGACCGCCGTCACGCCGGTGCCGCGCCGCACCTCCGCGCCCAGCGCGGTGGCCCGCTCCTCCAGCACCTCCTCGATCTCCCACTGCGGCAGCCCGATCGGGTTCGGGCGCCGGGTGTCCCACGGGGCGCCGTCGAGCTCCACCGGCAGCAGCGCGAAGTGCCCGCCCGATCCCTCCCGCGCCGTGGGCCGCTCCAGCATCGGCTCCAGCAGTCCGCGCAGCTCCAGCATCTCGGCCGTACGCGGCTGGACGGTCCCGCCCTTCACCTGCTTCAGCCGCTCCTCCAGCCGCTCCAGCACCACGGCCCGTACCCCGGCCAGCGCCAGTTCGTGCGCCAGGGTCAGCCCCGTCGGCCCCGCTCCCACGATCACGACATCCGTCTCGATCTCCGTCGCGATCTGCGTCACCACAGCGTTCATCACAGCCTCCGTCATCACAGCGCCGGTTCGCTTCACTGAGTAGGAATGTATACCAGGTGCAGAAATCTACCAAGTGCAGTGCTCCTGGTATCGTCGACGCCGTGACCGACCAGCCCGGATTGCGCGAACGCAAGAAGCAGCGGACCCGTACGGCGATCTCCGAAGCGGCGATCGCCCTCTTCCTGGAGCACGGCTTCGCCGAGGTCTCCGTGGCCCAGATCGCCGAGGCCGCCGAGGTCTCCAAGCGCACGCTCTTCGCGTACTTCACGACCAAGGAAGACCTCGTGGTGCACCGCATGGCCGACCACGAGACCGAACCCGCCGAGGTGGTGCGGGCGCGTCCGCCGCACACCGCCCCGCCGGCCGCCCTCCGCGCGCACTTCCTCGACGGGCTGCGCCGCCGCGACCCCATCACCGGCCTCTGCGACCATCCCGCGCTCCTCGCGCTCACCGGGCTGATCTTCGAGAACCCGACCCTGGTCGACCGCATGCAGCGCTTCAAGATGGGCAGCGAGCGGGCCCTCGCGGAGGCCCTGTGCGACACCACGGAGGTGCCGGACCTCGTCGCCCGCGTGGCCGCCGCCCAGCTCATCGCCGTCCAGTGGGCCCTGTCCATGGACAACTTCGACCGTGTGGCCTCCGGCCAGAGCGCCGACGCGCGCTACCCGGACGCGGTCCGCGACGCCGAACGCGCCTTCGGGCTGCTGGAGAACGGTCTCGCGACCGCGTTCACACCCCCACCAGCTTGAGTTCGAACCACACCGTCTTCCCGATACCGCACGGACGCCGCTCGGCGTCCCATCCGTCCGCGAGCGCCGCGATCAGCGCCAGTCCGCGCCCCGACTCGTCCTCAGGCGCCGCCTGCCGGGGCTGAGGCATCACATCGCTGGCGTCCGACACCTCCACCCGCAGCTTCTCGTCACGCACTACGCAGCGTGCGTGGACCTCCCGGCCTGGGGATACGCGGGCGTGTCGGCACGCGTTGGTCATCAGTTCGCTGAGGAGCAGCGCGGCGGTCTCCGTCACCTCTTCCGGGAGGTCCCAGGAACGCGCCTGTTCACGGAGGAGCACACGGGCGCGGCCGACACTGCGCGGATGGCGCGGTAAACGCCATTCGATGTCCCTCGGAGGTGGGGAAGTTGGGGCATTCATGGCCGGAATGCTGCTGGTCAGGCGTAGGGTCGCGCAGTAACGACGCAGGTACGGAGCGTGTGCGTACGTGAGGTGACTCAGGGAGGGAGGACCTGGTGACGGTCATGGAAGGGAGTTCCCAGCCGCCGATGTCCTGGCGGTACTGCGGAAACCAGCTCAAGATGTGGCGTACGCAGGCGGGTATCACCCGGGAGGAGCTGGCCAAGGAGGCCAACTACGAGTTCGAGAGCATCAAGTCGATGGAGCAGGGGCGGCGGAAGCCGACCCTGCGGGTACTTGAGGTTGCGGACCAGATGTTCGGTGCGCGGGGGTTGCTCGTCGCGGCGAATGAATACTTGAAGCCGGAAAAGTTTCCGACATATTCGCAGGACTTCATGCGATATGAAGCGGAGGCCATCGCCATCAGTTGGTACGAACCTCAGTTCGTACCGGGGCTGTTGCAGACCGACGAGTACATCCGCGAGCTGCTCGGCTCATATCTGCCGCCCCTGGATGACGAGACGATCGAGGAACGGCTGGCTGCTCGGTTGGAGCGACAACCCCTGTTGCAGAAGCAGACGAAGTCGTTCAACTTTGTTGTGGAGGAGTCGGTTCTGCGACGTCGCGTTGGAGGTCCTGACGCGCATAAGCGCCAGCTGGAGCACCTGGTGGAAGCAGGTGAGCCGCGCAACGTGACTGTCCAAGTCATGCCGACCAACAGAGGTGTTCATCCTGGGCTCCGAGGGCCGTTCGTCTTGCTGGAGACGCCCGAGCATGAACATCTCGCGTACGAAGAGGGCCAGACCACAGGTGTGCTGTTTGCCGACCCGGAGAAGGTCAGTGTTGTAACACGCCGCCATGACATGATCGTTCGGCAGGCCCTCAGCCCTGAGGAGTCAGCGCGTTTCATCAGAAACCTGGCGGAGGAGCTATGAGCGACGGGCTCGTGTGGTTCAAGTCCAGCTACAGCAACGATGAGGGCGGTGCCTGCGTCGAGGTCGCCATGCCCTGGCACAAGTCCAGCCACAGCGGCACCGAGGGCGGCAACTGCGTAGAGGTTGTCACCTGCCCTGAAGTCGTCCACATCCGCGACTCCAAGCAGGTGGCCGGAGCTCAGCTGACCGTGTCGCCCGCCGCCTGGGCCGAGTTCATAGCCTTCAGCGCCCGCTGATCAGCTGACGCCGAAGCCGAAGCCCCTCGGTACGGCGACGTCCAGGGTGTCCTTGACCATGGCCAGGGCCGCGCCGAGCGGGCTGGAGGCCCCGCCGCTCACCGCGATGTCGCCCGCCTCACAGCCGTAGACCACGGCCTTCTCCGGCCCGAGCAGGGCGTACAGCGGATCGCCCGGCGCGGTCTCCTCCAGCCGGACCCGGACCATGAGCGGCTCCCCGGCCGAGGCGGTGGCGACCGCGCGCAGCCGGTGGCCCCGCGCGGCGGCGGCGCGGGCCCGCTCGGCCGTGCCGTCGTCGATCCCGGCGCCGTCGAGATCGGTGCGCACGGCCGCCGCGTCCCACCCCCACAGCAGGGCGGCCAGCAGCCGGGCCTTGGTGGCCGCGTCGGCGCCGGAGAGGTCGGCCGACGGGTCGGCCTCGGCGATCCCGCGCCGCCGGGCCTCCGCCACGGCGGCGGGGAACGGATCCCCGGCGGCCAGCCGGTCCAGCACGAAGGTGGCGGTACCGGTGGGGCAGGCGCGGAGCGTACGGCAGCCGAGGCCGCGCACCCCCGTCCTGGCGGTGTCCGCGGCGGGCAGCGCGGCCCCGGTGGCGCCCGAGATGCGGATCAGGGCGCCGCCCTCGGCCGCCGCCCGGCCCAACTCGGCCCAGTGGCTGAGCAGATGGCTCTTGGTGGCGGACACCACGTGCACCCCGCGGCTCAGCGCGAGCAGCGCGTCCGCCGCGGCCCGCTCGCGTACCGCGGGGGAGGACGGCACCGCCTGCGCCAGCACCACCGCCCCGGTGCGCTCCAGGGTTTCGGCGAGCGGCGGCAGCGGACCCGGGGAGAGCAGGGGCGCGGTGCGTTCGGCGGCGCTGGTGCGGACGGCGGCGAGCCGCAGCGGGCTGTCACCGGAGGCGGTCAGGAGACGGTCGGCGTAGGCGCGGCCCACCGGGCCGTAGCCCGACAGCACCACCGGGGCGTGGGAGGTCATGGCCCCAGTCTTCACCCCCACCCGGTCGCACCCGGTCCCACCCGGTCCTCAGCTGAAGAGGAGGCGGCTGGTCAGCTCGGTGACCTGGTTGTAGATGGAGCGGCGCTCACTCATCAGGGCGCGGATCTTCCGGTCGGCGTTGAGGACCGCGCTGGGGTCCCGGCCGCCGAGGAAGGCGGCGATGGTCGGCACGGAGTACTCCGTCAGCTCGCGGCACAGGTACATGGCGATCTGCCGGGCGGTCACCCGGACCCGGGCCCGCTCGGGGCCGCGCAGATCCTCGACGGTCAGCCCGAAGTAGTCGGCGGTGGCGCGGATGATGTCCTCGCCGGTGGTCTCCGCGCCCACCCCGCGCGCCATGTCGTTGAGGACGGTCTCCGTGAGGAGGAGGTCGATCGGGCTCCGGTTGAGGCTGGCGAAGGCGGACACCCGGACCAGGGCCCCCTCCAGCTCCCGGATGTTCCGCCCGGCGCGGGCGGCGATGATCTCCAGGACGGCCGGCGGGACGTCGAGCCGTTCCCGTTCGGCCTTCATCCGGAGCACCGCGCGCCGGGTGTCGTCGTCGGGCACCCCCATGCCCACCGGCAGCCCGCCGCTCAGCCGCTCGCGCAGCTCCGGGTCCAGCCGCATCGACGCCAGGGGGCGTGAGGAGGTGAGGACGACCTGTTTGCCCGCGCCCAGCAGATCGTCCAGGACATGCAGCAGCCGCCCGCGCTGCGCCGACTTCAGCGCCCCGCTGTCCCCGCCGTCCAGCGGCTGGATGTCGTCGATCAGCAGGATGTCGGCCTCCGGGACCCGCAACAGCCCGACCAGCCGCCGGCAGTCGATGTACAGGGCCCGGGTACGCGGATAGAGGCTGCGGGTGTAGTGGCCTATGGCGTGCAGCAGATGGGTCTTCCCCAGGCCGTGGTCGCCGTGGATGACGAGGGGGTTGTAGTTCTGCGCCGGGACCTCGGCCACGGCCACGGCCAGGTCGTGCGCGAAGCGGTTGGACGGCTCGACGGCGAAGTTCTCGAACGCGTAGCGCCGGTCGAGCCCGCCCGCCGTCACCGTGTCGGACCGCGTCCGCTCCGGGCCGCCCGCGGGGACGGTGACGAAGTACTCGGGCTCCTCGTCCAGCTGGTCGTCCAGGCCCTCCACCCGGCGGCGGAGCCGCAGCAGCTCCTCCTCCAGCGCCTCGGTGCGGGCCGCCTGTGCCCGTTCCTCCTGCTCCGCCTCGCGCGCGGCTCCGGCGCGGGCCTCCTCCTCCGCCGTGACGAGCTGCCGCTCCAGGTCGTTGCAGCGCTGTTCGGCCCGTATCCGGCGGGTGTGCGCCTCTTTGAGCTCCTTGCTCAACACCTCCACCTGGTCCTTGAGCTGGTCCCGCTCCTTGCGCAGCGCCGCGAGCGGGTCCTCGTAGGCGCGCAGCGCGGTCTCGGCGTCGGCTAGGGCCCATTCGCGGTCATCGGCGGCGGCCTGTAACTGGCGGAACCGCGTCTCCAGGTCGGCGGCCCGGTGTTGCGCGTCCAGCAACGCGTTCTCCAGGGCCTGCTCGCGGACGGCGGACCGCCGGGCCATCCGGTCGGCCTCCACCAGCTGCTGCTCCAGCAGCTCCACGCGGTGCAGCGGGGATCCGCTGGCGGCGAGTGCGCGGCGGTGCAGTCCGCGCAGATGCTCCATGGTCTCCGGAGTCGCGGCACCGCCCCGGCACTCGGCCACATCGGTGAGCAGATCCGCGACGAACTCCCAGGCGGGGACGCGGGTCCCGTTGAGGAAGCGGGATATCGACCCGGCGTCCCGGTGGCGGCGCGCGGCGTACCGGCGCACGCTCACCCCCAGCCCGGTGAACAGTCGCCGCAGCTCCGCCGCCAATTCGCGCGCCTCGTCCGGCAGATGGCCGCCGAGCGGTTCAAGGCTCCCCATGTCGCGTCCCCTTCGGGTGTTGCGGGCGGTCGGCAACTGTGCCGACTACCGCAACGCGCCCGGCCCGTTCCAGTCTGGAGTCAGCCTCGTACGAGGCGTGACAAGAAAGGCAATCGTAGTGAACAGCGTTCCTGGACGATCCGATCTCGCCGCATTCCTCGCCGTCCTGGTGACCGGAATCGTGCTCATCCACGCCGGAGTCAGCCCCGGGGCGGTCCTGCCGGTCGCCGTGGGCCTCTCGGTCCTGTACGCGGTGTGGCGCCCGGCCCCGCCCCTCGTCGGGTTCCGCTGCACGGTCCGCTACACGGGACGACTCGCGCCCGCGAAGGGCATCTGGTCGATCGGGGCCACCCTCACCGGGGCGCCGGGATGGGGGGCGTGGATCATGCGGCCGTCGCCGATGTAGATCCCCACATGGCTGATGCCCGCGTAGAAGAAGACGAGGTCGCCGGGGGCCAGTTGGGAGCGGCCGATCCGGCGGCCCGCGTTGATCTGGGTGTACGTGGTGCGCGGCAGCGCGACCCCGGCGGACTTCCAGGCGGCCTGGGTCAGCCCCGAACAGTCGTAGCCGTGGGGTCCGGTGGCGCCCCAGACGTACGGCTTGCCGAGGGCCGCGTGGGCGAAGGCGACGGCGCGGGCGGCCCGGCCGGTCGTGGCGGGGGCCTGCGCGGTGGCCCCGCCGTCGGCGGGGGCGGTCCGGGCGCCGGGCCGCTCCCGGTCCGCCAGACGGCGGCGCTGCTCGGCGGTCAGCCGGTCCAGCAGCCGGTCGGCGGCGGCGAGCTTCTTCTCGACGGCCCGTTTGTGGCGGGAGAGCGCCTCCTGCGAACTGCGTAACTCGGCCAGGCGGTCGGCCGCCGCGCCGCGCACCCGGCGCAGTGCCCTCTCCTGGCGGGTGATGCCGGTGATCGTCGCGGCCTGGCGTCCCGCCGCGCGTTCTGCCAGCGAGGCCCGCTGGAGGTACTCGTCCGGGGAGGAAGACAGGGCGAGCTGGAGGGTGGGGGCGACGGTACCGGCCCGGTACTGGGCGGTGGCGTACGCGCCGAGGGCGTTGCGCGCGGTGTTCAGCCGGGCGGTTCTGCGGGCGGCCTCGTCGCGGAGCTCGCCCAGTGCGCGGCGGGCCTTGTCGGTCTTCTCCCGGGCGCCGTTGTACTTCTCCGCGGCCTCCTCGGCCTCCATCCGGTACCGGTCGACCCTGGCCTTCACCTGAGCGGTGGTGAGGCGGGGGTCGGCGTGCCCGGTGCCCTCGAGGGCGGTCCCTGAGACGGCGCCGGTGAGGGCGAGGAGCGCGGCCGTCCGGGCGGTGCTGCTGACGAGCGAGCGCTTGGGCCCGCTGCGCGACTTCCTGTGCGACGCCACGGCGGCGGTACACCTTCCTGGGCTGTGCTGGCGGTTCGGTGTGGTGCTGGGTCGGACGGCAGCCCACCCATGAGGCGGGGACCCTCGGTTGACGGGGGCGGGCTGCCGTCTGGAGGAGGAAGCTAGGCCGGGGAACGGGGGTGGTGCGGGGCGATGCACGGGAATGGATGGATTTCTTCGTTCCTGCACCACTGGCTGATCACGCCGAGCGCGGGGTGAGTGGCACTGCGTGGTGGCCGTGACCGAAGCCGTGATCAGGGCCCACCCGAGTGAAAGGCGGTGCTATGCACGGCGCTAATCTCCGTGAGTATGGACGTACTCATCCACGCCTTCGTCGGTCTGCACATCATCGGTATCGCCGCGCTGCTGGGCGGATTCCTCTCCCAGATGAAGCAGATGAGTGCGGGCACCGCGCGTATGACCCCAGGAATGCTGCACGGGGCGCTCACCATGCTGGTGACCGGGGTGGCGCTGGTCGGGCTGAACCAGGCCGACGGCGGCTCCGTCAACAACGTCAAGATCGGCATCAAGATGGCGTTGCTGATCGTGATCCTGGCGCTGGTCTATGTGAAGCGGGACGAGGAGAAGGTGGAGTCGCCGGTGTTCGGCGCGGTGGGTGCCCTCACCACGGTGAACATCTTCATCGCCGTGCTGTGGACGTGATCTTTCCCGGGGCGCCCGTGTTCCGCGCCCGTGTTCCGCGTTCGATAACGGCTTGATACCGCACACCAATTCGTACGCAACCCTTTGCAGTCGCACGCTGTCTTAAGTGCACAAGACGGCCGGAGGGAGCGGGCAATGGGGGTTGTGGGGGCAGACAGAGAGCTCATGGGCGACAAGGGCCCGGGGTTCCTGCGGAGGTTCGGGACCAGGCGGATACGGCGTGCGGGTGTCGCGCTGGGCCTCGCGGGCATGGTGATGCCGCTCGCGGTCGCCCTGGCCACCCCGGCCCAGGCGGCGTCGTCGTGTACGACGGACACCGGGCCGTACCAGAAGAAGGTCGAGAAGTACCTCGGCCGCCCGGTGGACGGACGGCAGTCGCGCACCGACTGTCTGGCGATCCAGAAGTTCCAGATCAACCACGGGATCAGCCCGACCATCGGTTACGCGGGGCCCGTCACATGGGGCGTGATGAGCCTGAAGAACGCGCAGAAGGCGGCGGGCCACAACCCCAACGCGGCGCGGAAGTGCCCCACCAACAAGGGCCGGATCGCCTGTGTCGACCTCACCCGCCAGCTCAGCTGGGTCCAGGACGGCTCCCGGCTGGTCTACGGACCGGTGCCGGTGCGCACCGGACGGAACGGCTATGAGACCCGGACCGGGCTGAAGAAGATCTACTGGCGGAACATCGACCACTGGTCGACGATCTACGACGTGGCCATGCCGTACAGCCAGTTCTTCGACGGCGGTCAGGCGTTCCACTCGATCGCGGGCAGCGTGTGGTCCCCGCCCGGCTCCCACGGCTGCGTCAACATGAACAAGTCCGACGCCAAGAAGTACTGGAGCCTGCTGAAGAACGGCGACGACGTCTACGTCTACGGGCGCAAGCCCGGCACGTGACCGTCACCCCCGAGCGGGGGGGGGGGGGGGGGGGGGGGGGCGGGGGGGGGGGGGGGGGGGGAGGGGTGGGGTGGGGGGGGGGGGGGGCGGGGG